>CAZZAW010000182.1:0-5642 GCA_964652405.1 uncultured Ramlibacter sp. | reverse complement strand
AGTTGAAGTCGTCCAGGCCGTAGGCGGGCGAGGAGTGCACGATGCCGGTGCCGTCTTCGGCCGTGGCGTAGTCGGCCAGGTACACGGGCGACAGGCGCCGGTAGCCGGGGTCCACGTCGTACAGCGGGTGCTGGAACTCCAGGCCGCCCAGGTGCTTGCCAGGCGCGGTGGCGAGCACCTGGCCCTCCAGCTTGTAGCGGGCCAGGGCCTTTTCGACCAGCACCTCGGCCAGCACCAGCAGGCCGCGCGGCGTGTCCACCAGCGCGTAGACGATCTCGGGGTTGAGGTTGAGCGCCTGGTTGGCCGGGATGGTCCAGGCCGTGGTGGTCCAGATCACCACGTAGGCGTCCTTGTCCAGCTTGGGCAGGCCGAAGGCGGCCGCCAACCGGGCGGGATCGTTGGCCTTGAAGCCCACGTCCAGCGTCTGCGACTTCTTGTCCGCGTACTCGATCTCGAACTCGGCCAGCGACGAGCCGCAGTCGAAGCACCAGTACACGGGCTTCAGGCCCCGGTAGACGAAGCCGCGCTCCATCACCCGCTTGAAGGCGCGGATCTCGCCGGCCTCGTTGCGGAAGTCCATGGTGCGGTAGGGATGGTCCCAGTCGCCCAGCACGCCCAGCCGCTTGAAGTCGGCCATCTGGATGCCGATCTGCTCGGTGGCGAAGGCGCGGCTTTTGGCCTGCATCTCGTCGCGCGGCAGGTTGCGGCCGAACTTCTTCTCGATCGCGTTCTCGATCGGCAGGCCGTGGCAGTCCCAGCCCGGGATGTAGGCGGCGTCCAGGCCCTTGAGCTGGCGCGACTTGACGATCATGTCCTTGAGGATCTTGTTGACCGCATGGCCCATGTGGATCTGACCGTTCGCGTAGGGCGGGCCGTCGTGCAGCACGAACTTCTGCCGGCCGGCGCGCGCCACGCGCAGGCGCTTGTACAGGCCCTGGTCTTCCCATTGCTGGACCCAGCCCGGCTCGCGCTTGGGCAGGTCGCCGCGCATGGGAAAAGGCGTGTCGGGCAGGTTCAGGGTGGCGCGGTAGTCGGTCTTGGTGTCGCTCATGGCAGGCCTTCAATCTGTCATGCCGGGCTCGGCCCGGCATCCATGGTGGAGAGGAAAGATGGATGGCGGCTCGAGGCCGCCCTGACAGACCTAAATTCGGTCGCGCGTGGTCTGGCGCCGGGTGGACGCGAAGAACGCGCGGGCTTGGTCGCAGTCCTTGGCGATGCCGGCTTTGAGGGCATCGAGACTGTCGTACTTCAGCTCGTCGTGCAGTTTGTGCAGCAGGTCCACCTCGATGATTTTACCGTAGGCCCCCTCGGGCCCCAGGTGGGCGGGCCACTCCAGGCAATGCGTCTCCAGCAACACGCGGCCGCCATTGGCGTCCGTCGGGTCCAGGGACGGCCGGATGCCCAGGTTGGCCACGCCGGGCAGCGGCCTGTCGCCCAGGCCGTGCACCTCCACGACGAAGATGCCGCTGGCGGCCGGCTTCCAGTGGGCAAAGCGCAGGTTGACCGTGCGGAAGCCCAGGTCACGGCCGAGCTTGCGGCCGTGCACCACATGGCCGCTGATGCTGTAGGGACGGCCCAGCAGGGCGGCGACCTGCTCCAGGTCGGCGCGGCCCAGCGCCTCCCGCACGGCCGAGCTGGACACTCGCAGGCCATGCACTTCATAGCTGTTCATGCGGGCCACGTCGAAGCCCTGCGCCTGCCCGGCCGCGTCGAGCATGGCGTAGTCGCCGGCACGGCGGGCGCCGAACCGGAAGTCGTCGCCGACCAGCACGTAGCGGGCCCCGAGCCCGCGCACCAGCACGTGGTCGATGAAGGCCTGGGGAACTTGGCTGGACAGCCGGGCATCGAACGGGAGGACCACGCACTGGTCCACCTTGCAGCGGGCCAGCTCGGAGAGCTTGTCGCGCAGGGTGGCGATGCGGGCCGGCGCCAGTTCAGGCTTGCGCTGGATGCGGGCGAAGTAGTCGCGCGGGTGCGGCTCGAAGGTGAGCACGCAGCTGGGCACGCCCCGGTGGCTGGCTTCGCTGTTCAGCAGCGCGAGCATGGCCTGGTGGCCGCGGTGCACGCCATCGAAGTTGCCGATGGTCAGCGCGCACGCTTTCGCGATGCCGGGATGGTGGAAGCCTCGGAAGATCTGCATCGCTGGGTCGGTATCTTTTTGATAGCAGCAGGCGCCCGCGCGACGGGGGCCAGCGGCCAAAATGTCATCGAATTCAAGGTATATTGTGCTTGCTGTTGCGTTCTAGGAGGCTTTTTCTTGAAGGTCCTGAAGCTGTCGGCCCAGGGGTTGCCCCAGTCGTGGATTTCGCTGGAGCAGGCGGTGCTGCACTACGCCGCGGACGAGGTGCGCTGGGAAGTCGGCGCGCAGGTGGCCGTGTTCCGTGGCGGGCACAACGCGATGACGGGCGAGCAGTCCATCATCACCGTCAGCAGCATCATCGGCACCAAGGGCGTGCCCAACATCAACCCCTTCGACCTCAAGCCCGGGCTCACCAACGGCAAGCTGTTCGCCCGCGACCGCAACGTCTGCGCCTACTGCGGCGGCCACTTCCACGAGGAAGACCTGACCCGCGAGCACATCATCCCCTTCGCGCAGAACGGCAAGGACCACTGGATGAACGTGGTGACGGCCTGCCGGGCCTGCAACCACCGCAAGAGCAACCGCACGCCCGAGCAGGCGCACATGCCGCTGCTGTACGCGCCCTACGTCCCCAGCCTGTGGGAGGACTTCATCCTGCGCAACCGCCGCATCCTGGCGGACCAGATGGAGTTCCTGATGGCGCACCTGCCCAAGACGTCCAGGCTGCACGCCTGAACGCCCGGGCTCAGTACGTCAGTTCCAGCACCGACACGCGGTTCTCGGCCAGCGGCCAGGTCCGCCCCACCACCCGCTCGCCGTTGAACTCCGCGACCACCGTGCGCGGCAGGCCGGCCGGCCGGATGCGCGAGGACGACACGCCGGCGCCCAGCACCGCGCCGGGTGGCGGCGTCTGGCCGTCGAAGGCCATCTTGTCGCGCGCCGGGTCCAGGTAGCCGCGCGGGCGGTCCATGATGGCCAGGGCCGGCGCGTTGCGGTCGGCCTCGGGCACGCGCTGCGGACGGAAATTGATGACCGTGCTGGAGCGCGGGAAGGGGCTGCGGTACACGTGGGTCGTGGCGTAGCCGGGCGCCGTGATGGCGAACTCGTAGCGCGTGCCGGGCTGGGCCTGGAACGGGCCCCAGGCGCCGTCTTGCGCCACCACCTTGCTGTAGGCGGCGTCGCCCCGGCGTTCGCCCGTGACCGGGTCGATGGCGAACACGTCCAGCCTGGCGCCGGCCAGGCCCATGTTGGTGCCGGCGCCGCTGACCTTGCCGGACAGCGCGACGCGGTCCTCCTGCAGCACGTCCAGGCGGGCCGGCGCTCGGCCGGTGATGAAGCGGTAGGTCGCCTCGAAAGCCGCCGGCGAGAAGGAGGTCTCGCGATGGTCGATGCGCGGGATCACCACGTTGGTGGCGCCCTTGAGCTCGGGGCCGGCGGAGGTGACGCCGGTCTCCTTGCCGCGCTGGCCAACCCAGAGGCCGTCGGGCTGGGCGAACTTGTCGTTGTTGTCGGAGCGGATGGTCATCCACTTCACCGGGCCGCTGACCTCGTCGCCGGCCGCGTTCTTGGGCGCGTTCAACGCCTTGAGGAAGGGTCCGTGCCCGGCGAACTCGCTGTTGTCCGACAGCGGCGGCAGCGGCACGGCCCAGACGCCGTGGTTGGGCGTGCCGCCCAGGATGGCGTGGCTCACGGCCGCCATGCCGCCGCCGTTGTAGATGTAGTTGCGGATGGCATTGCCGCCGCGTGAATTGCCCACCAGCACCACCTGCTTCGCGCCGGTGCGGGCCAGGACCTTCTCGACCTCGGCCTTGAGGTAGGCCATGTGCTCGGCGGTGGAGGTCCGGCCCGGCTGCGCGCGGGTGTCGTCGTCCCGGGCCAGCGGGAGCGGCACGTCGATCGCGTGCAGGCGGTCGCGCGGCCAGCCATTGGATTCGAAGCGCCAGATCAGCGTCTGCCAGATCGAGGCGCTGTCGCCGTTGCCGTGGACGAAGACGATGGGCGGAGCTTCCTGCAGCGAGGGCACGCTGGCGCAGCCCGCCGCCACGAGCACCGACAGGGCGAGCAGGGACCGGCGCGCGATCATGCGAACACGCCCGCGGTGTCCTGCATGCGGGCCGACACCTCGCCCAGGTGGTGCAGCGTGTCGCCGAAGGTCAGTTCCAGCTGGGTCAGCTTCTTGAAGTAGTGGCTGCCGATGTATTCGTCGGTGACGCCGATGCCGCCGTGCAGCTGCACCGACTGCTGGCCGATGAAGCGCATGGCCACCCCCAACTGGTACTTGGCGCGGGCCAGGGCCCGCCGGCGCTCGTCGGTGGGTGCATTCAGCTTGAGCGAGGCGTAGTAGCTCATCGACCGGGCCAGCTCCAGCTGCATCTTCATGTCGGCCACGCGGTGGCGCAGCGCCTGGAAGCTGGCGATGGGCACGCCGAACTGCTTGCGCGTGTTCATGTACTCCACCGTGAGCGCCATGGTCTTGTCCAGAACGCCCACCGCTTCGGCGCAGGTGGCGGCGATGCCGATGTCCACCGCGTGCTCCAGCGCGGCCAGGCCGTCCTGCGTGACCAGCGTGGCCGGCGCGTTGGCGAACTTCAGTTCCGCGGCGCGGCTGCCGTCCTGCGTCAGGTAGCCGCGCGCCTGGGCGCCGGCCTTCTCGACCAGGAACAGGGCCATCTTGCCCCCGGCCAGAGCGGGCACCAGGAAGCCATCGGCCTGGTCGCCCGCGGGCACGATGCTCTTGGCACCGGTCACTGTCCAGCCGCCGCCGGACTGCGAAGCCGTGGCCTCGCAGCGGCCCAGGTCGTAGCGGGCCTTGCGTTCCTGGTAGGCCAGTACCACCAGGGCTTCGCCCGAGGCGATCCTCGGCAGCCAGGCGGCCTTCAGTTCCTGCGGCGCGTAGCCGCTGATCACGCCGCCGGCGATCAGCGTCTGGGCCAGGGGCTCCAGCAAGATGCCGCGCCCGAGTTCCTCCATCACCACCATGGCTTCGACGGGGCCCATGCCCATGCCGCCGTCGTCCTCGGAGATGTAGAGGCCGGCCAGGCCGAGCTCGGCCAGTTCGCCATAGACGCCGCGGTCGAAGCCGCCGGCCTTGACGATGCCGCGGCGGCGCTCGAAGCCGTAGCTGCGGTCCACCCACTTGCGCACCGCGTCGCGCAGCTGTTCCTGTTCGTCGGAAAAATCGAAATCCATGCTTGTCTCCTCAGCCCAGCACCGTCTGGGCGACGATGGTGCGCTGCACTTCGTTGGAACCGCCGTAGATGGTGGTCTTGCGCAGGTTGAAATAGGTGGAGGCCAGGGGCGCCAGGCCCACCGAGCCGCCGGGGAAATCGCCCTGCCAGCCGGCCTCCATGGCCTCGTGGATGAAGGGCAGGGCGTAAGGGCCCGCGGCCAGCATCATCAGCTCGGAGTAGCGCTGCTGGATCTCGCTGCCGCGGATCTTGAGCAGGCCGGCGATGTCCAGCGAGTTCTTGCCGGACTTCTCGGCCGAGAGCACGCGCAGCACCAGCATTTCCAGCGCCACGATGTCGACCTCCAGCTTGGCGACCTCGTCGCGGAAGCGCTG
>CAZZAW010000181.1:0-5663 GCA_964652405.1 uncultured Ramlibacter sp. | reverse complement strand
GCCGGATCAACTGGCGCTGATCGGGCCCTCCAGCACTTCGCGTTCGTACCAGTACAGGGGCCGCTGCTCACGCCAGGCGGCCAGGTCTGCGAGCGGCGGCATGTTGCCGATCTGCATGCGGGCCAACTCCTCCGCGGCCCGCAGCGCCTGCAGCGCGGTCGTGGCCTGCTCCTGGCAGCAGCCCTTGAGCAGCCCCTGGGCTTCGAAATAGTTGGAAGGGGCCTCGCCGCAGATCTTGTAGTAGCCCAGGTACTCACGCCCGAACTCGCCGACCTCGCAGGCGTAGGCGGCGACGTGGTAACCGCGGAAGGGACCGGTGACGCGCTCGTACAGCATGGGCGACTCCTGAGGTGGTCGGACAGTTGTAGCCCAGCCGCTTACACCTTGAAATACCTGGGAATCAGGTCGCGCACGACTCCTACAAAAACGTCAGGCTCCGTCCTACAAAAGCCACCCCATAGTTCTCACAGCGTTTGGCGGCATTCCCACGCGCCCGTGAAAAAGGCCCATCAAGGGGCCTCTTCACGGATGGGGTGCGGTCAACGCCGGTAGGTGGGCCTGCCCGGTGGGGTGGGCCGGCGCTCCGGGAGATGCCGGAACATGATGCGGCCCTTGTTGAGGTCGTAGGGGGAGAGCTCGAGCGTGACGTCATCGCCCGCGATGATGCGGATGCGGTGCTTCTTCATCTTGCCGCCGGTGTAGGCCACCAGCGTATGCCCGTTGCTCAGCACCACGCGGCAGCGCGAATCGGGAAGGATCTCCTCCACCCGGCCGCGCATCTCGATGAGTTCTTCCTTGGCCATCAGTGGCGGCGCTGCCCGCCGAACCCGCCGCTGCGCGGTTCCATGGGACGGGCTTCGTTGACGACGAGGTCGCGGCCGCCGTGCGAGGAGCCGTGCAGGCCCTGGATCGCGGCATGCGCTTCGGCCGGGCTGCCCATCTCCACGAAGCCGAAGCCCTTGGAGCGGCCGGTGTCGCGGTCGGTCATGACCTTGGCGCTGTCGACGGTGCCGAACTGGCCGAAAGCCTGCTGCATGTCGCCGTCGTTGAAGGAATAGGGCAGGTTGCCCACGTAAAGTTTGTTGCCCATAGGGACTCCATAAGGGGTTGAAGAGCGATGGAGCCCGGACGCAATCACAAACTCATGGGGATGTCATTCGAAAGCGCGAAACTGACCTGTCACCGCGGTGAACGCGGGCCGCGAGGCGGCGCGCCGGGCCATTATGCGCCTCATTCGGTTTCTTCACAGGCTTTACGTCGCCTCGATGTCGGGCAGGAGCCGGTCGTACTCCTTCTTGACCACCCCGTAGCACTCGCAGGAACGCCGCTCCAGGCCCGCGCGGTCGAGCACGCTGATGCGGCCCCTCTCGTAACGGATGAGGCCGTCCTTCTGCAACTGCCCGGCGATCTCGCTGACGCTGGCGCGGCGAACCCCCAGGATGGTGGACAGCAGCTCCTGCGTCATCACCACCTCGCTGGCCTTGAGGCGGTCCAGCGTGAGCAGCAGCCAGCGGCACATCTGCTGGTCCAGCGCATGGTGCCGGTTGCACACCGAGGTCTGCGCCATCTGCGTGATCAGCGCCTGCGTGTAGCGCAGCAGCAGGTGCAGCACCGGCCCGCCCCGGTTGAATTCGTCCATGAGGTGGCGGGCCTGGAGCCGGAAGCCGTGTCCCGCGGCCTGCACCACGGCCTGGCTGGAGGTGGATTCCCCGCCCATGAACAGCGAGATGCCCACCAGGCCTTCATTGCCCACCACCGCGATCTCGGCCGAGGCGCCGTTCTCCATCACGTACAGCAGCGACACGATGGCCGTGGTGGGAAAGAACACGTAGGGCAGCTTGCCGCCCGGCTCGTACAGCACCCGGCCCAGTGGCAGGGTGACGGGCTCGAGGTGCGGCACCCAGCGGTCCCATTCGCGTGCGGCCAGGGCGGCGAGCAGCCAGTTGTCTCGTGGGTCGGCGGCCGGCGCCATGGTGTCTCCGTTCAGGGTGCGCCAGTGTATCGGCCGTACGCCAGCGGACAGACAGGCGCGCGCTGCTCACCTACTCTGCGGGCTGAAAGAGGTCCCCATGACATCCATTGCACACACCCTGTTCGCCGTCTCCACCCTGGCCTTCGCGGCCCAGGCCTGGGCGCAGGTCACCTTCCACGAGAACGAGAACTTCCAGGGCAGGACCTTCACGTCCCAGCAGCGCGTGCAGAACTTCCAGCGTTCAGGCTTCAACGACCGCGCCTCCTCGGTGATCGTCTCCGGCCAGCGCTGGCGGGCCTGCGAGGACGTGAACATGCGCGGCAAATGCGTCGTGCTGCGCCCGGGCCAATACCCGTCGCTCCAGGCCATGGGCCTGAACGACCGCATTTCCTCGGCGCGACCGCTCGCCGCCAACGAGCACGTGGCCGAGAGCGCGTACGCACCGCTGCCGGTGGTGGCCCAGGACTATCGCCGCCGCCGCGACGAGCGCCTGTACGATGCCCAGGTCACGTCGGTGCGCGGCGTGGCCGGCACGCCCGCCCAGCGCTGCTGGATCGAGCGCGAGCAGGTGGCCCAGCAGCCCCAGCCGGTGGTCCAGCAGCCCTCCGGCCTCAACCTTCCGGGTGCGGCCATCGGCGCCGTCATCGGCGGCATCCTGGGCCACCAGGTCGGCGGCGGCAGCGGCCAGAAGATCGCCACCGTGGGGGGCGCCCTCGGCGGCGCGGCCCTGGGCGCCCAGTACGGGCGCAACGATGCGCCGGTGCAGCAGGCCCAGGCCGCGCCCCTGACCCAGGACGTGCGCAAGTGCGACAACAACGCCGCCCAGGCCGTGCCAGCCTATTGGGACGTGACCTACCAGCACAACGGCAGCGAGCACCGCGTGCAGATGGCCACGCCCCCGGGGCCGACCATCACCGTCAACCGCCGCGGCGAACCGCGCGCCTGAGCCCCATTCCCCTGATTCACAGAAAGAACACCATGAACATGAAAACCACCTTCGCCGCCGTCCTGGCCGTCACCGTCATCGCCATGTCCGGCTGCGCCGTCACCCGGGGGCAGGAAACCGTGGGGGCCTACATCGACGATGCCGCCATCACCACCTCGGTGAAGGCACGCTTCGTGGACAACAAGAACGTCGACGCCAGCAGCATCGGCGTGGAAACCCTCAACGGCACCGTGATGCTGTCCGGGTTCGCCAAGAACGGCACGGAGAAGTCGACCGCGGAGAGCATCGCCCGCGCGGTCGGCGGCGTGCGCTCCGTCCGCAACGAGATCGCCGTGCGCCCGTGATCCGGCGGATCAGGCCGGCGCCGTCTGCAGCCTGGGCTGCATGCGCGGCAGCTGGGCCGTGAAGGTGGTGCCGTCCTCCACGGTGGAGCGCACCGACAGCGTGCCGTTGTGGGCGCGCATGATCTCGCGGCAGATGTAGAGCCCCAGGCCCAGGCCGTCCGGTGCTCTCTGTTCGTCCAGGATGGAGCCGCGGCTGCGCGGCTCGAAGATGCGCTCGCGGTCATGCGGCGGGATCACCTTGCCGTGGTTGTGCACGCTGAAGCTCAGGTGCTGCCCGGCGCCGCGCAGCGTGACCGAGACGGGCTGGCCGCGCGCGCCGTACGAGACCGCGTTCTCCAGCAGGTTGGACAGCAGCTGCGCCAGCCGGCCTTCGTCCCATGAGCCTTCCAGGTCGCCTTCGGCCCGCAGCATGAATTCGGTGGACGCGTGCCGCACCTGCGTCTCGGCCAGGACGTTGTCGAACACCGTGCGCAGGTTCGAGGGCTTCGGGTGGATGGGCATCACCCCGTCGGCCTGGGCGCGCGAGAAGTCGACGATGAGTTCCACGATGCTCTGGATGCGCCGCGCGCCGTTGACGATGGGATCGACGGCCCTGCGCTGCAGCTGGCCCGAGCGCACCAGCACCTCGGCGGACATCAGGATGGTGCCCAGCGGGTTGCGGATGTCGTGGCCCAGCATGCCCATGAACAGGTGGGTGTAGCGCTGCACCTGTTCGGTGTAGCGCGCCACGGATTCGGAGATGGCCTGGTCGATGGCCTCGTTGAAGCGCATCAGCTGCTCCAGCTCGTCGGCGTGCGTCTCGTGCCCCTTCGCCTGCGCCCACAGCCGCAGCACGCTGGCCCGCAGAGCCCGGTATTCGGTGAGCATGGCGTCGATGGCGAAGCCTGCGACGATGCGCGTGTCGGCATGCGTCTCGGCGGCGGTGTCCTCGGACTGCTCGTCGCGCCCGGCCTCGCCACGGGACTTGGCGATCTGCTGCGCGTCGGATTGCGGCTGCTCCAGGTCGTCCGCGATGGCCAGCAGGATCTGGCCCGCGTGGTCGCGCAGCGCCTTCTGGTCGAGGGCCTTGCCGCTGTGCGCCACGGTGGCGGCGAACTCGTCCCAGGTCGCGAGGATCTGCTCCGCATGTTCGCGGATGAACTCCGAAAGCCGCATGGCATCTCTCCCCGCTGGACAACGGTCCGGCATCGGCCCATTAGGCCTGAGTGCCGCGCCAGGTCCGGCCAAAGGCCCTACCAGTTGCTGCATCCCGGGCTAAGTGGCCATCAGTCCGCACGGGACGGGCGTTGCGCGCTCCCCTTTTTGTAGCGGCTGACATACTCCGGCTGGAAGCTGCGCAGGCTGCCGTCGGCAAACGCCACCGTCACCTGCAGCGTGGAGGCTTCGCGCACCTCGCCGCGGCCGTAGCGCTTGACGGTGACGATGTCGCCGCAGCTGAAGGCCGCGCGTGCCGCTTCGTGACGTTCCTCGTCCGTGGGCGCATCGGCGGGCTGGGCGGCCAGGGCCTCCTCCTGACGGGCGATGCGCAGGCAGTTGTCGCAGTGCTTGCAGCGCTCGAAGCCGGGTTCGCCTTCCAGGTGTTCCAGCAGCACCCGCCAGCGGCACTGTCCTGTCTGGGCGTAGAACACCATGCGCTCCAGCGTTTCGCGGTCCAGCTCGCGCTTGTCGCGGTAAGCGGCCATCAGCGTGCGCAGGGCGTCGCCTTCCAGCCCCTTGCGCAGCAGCGTCACCGTGCCGTCGGGGCTCACGTCCAGCACCTTGCGCCGCCGCAGGAGGCCCAGCGCGACCTGCACCTTGGACTTGGGCCGGCCCAGGCGCGCCTGCAGCAGCGGCAGCGTCCAGCCGCCCTCGGGCGCCTCGCCGTGCAGGGCCTCGTACAGCGCCACGGCATCGTCGTCGGTCGGGTAGCGCCCGGCCAGGAAGAACTGCTGCACCGCCTTGTCGCTGCGCAGGAAAAGCAGGGTGCACAGCGCGGACTGCCCGTCGCGGCCGGCGCGCCCGGCCTCCTGGTAGTAGGTCTCCAGGCCCGAAGGCAGCTGGTAGTGCAGCACGAAGCGGATGTCCGGCTTGTCGATGCCCAGGCCGAAGGCATTGGTCGCGACCATCACGCGCACCCGGCCTTCCATGAAAGCGTCCTGCGCCTCGCGCCGCTCGCCCGCCGGCAGCTTGCCGTGGTACAGGCCGGCCGATTCACCGGCGGCGGCCAGCGCTTCGTGCACGGCCTGCGCGGCCTTCACCGTCGCGGTGTAGACGAGGCCGCTGCCGGGCGTGCCCGCCACCAGCGCCAGCGCGCGGTCCAGCTTGTCGTCCTCGCGCGCGACCTGCTCGACCTTCAGCGCCAGGTTCGGCCGGTAGGCGCCCGTGTTGACGATGCCCTCCGCGGGAATGCCCAGCTGCTGCG
>CAZZAW010000180.1:1487-5685 GCA_964652405.1 uncultured Ramlibacter sp. | reverse complement strand
ACATTTAGCTAAAAAAGGAAAACCAAAGCCGCCGTTAGGACCAAATTGGCAATGGCAATTGGCAGGAGACGCTTACAGGCTAATTCCATCAGATGGTCATAGCGATAACGGGGCAAAGCTGTACGGGTCTGGAAAAACAAACCCATAACTAGGAGAAGTTTTGTTTGATACACGGAAAATGCCGCTGTCCATATGAAAAACGAGGGAACACCAACTTGCTTTAAATACAGGAAAAGGTCAAAGAAAGGAAGATGCCAACCTCCTAGGAAGGTCAAAACCAATAGGTGACAGCTGAGAAGAATATGGGAATATTCTGCAATGAAAAGGAAAACAAAAGCGGTGGAGGCGTATTCGGTTAGGCTACCAGCAACCAACTCCGACTCAGCTTCGGGGAGATCAAATGGTGGACGGTTGGTTTCAGCAATCGAAACAATTGCAAACAGAGCTAGGGAGATTGGGGCTTGGAACAAAAGCCAGGTTGAATTAGCTTGGTAGTTAACAACTTCAATGGGGTTTGTGCTGCCTGATAGCAATATCGCTGGTGCCAGCGAAAGTGCTAGCACAACGTCGTAGGAAAGCATTTGGGCAATGGTTCGAACGGAGCCGGTAAAGGAATACCTAGAAGTTCCGGACCAAGCCGCAAACGCCAGAAAGTAAACATGAAGCGTCGAACTAGCAAACCAAAACAGATACATCAGGTTAAACTCTATTAGGGGGGCTGAGTCCGGAAGGACCGGGACTGAGACCCAGACTAGCAGGGATATTGAAAAAATAAGTGTCGGAAAAAGATAAAAAAGCAGCTGATTTGACGAAGTCGGGGAAAGATTTTCCTTGGAAAGAAGTTTTACAGCATCCGCGATTGCCTGGCCGAAGCCAAAGGGACCAACCTGGGTTGGTCCTTCTCGCCTCTGGGAAGCTCCAAGAAACTTGCGTTCTAGTACGGTCAAAAAAGCAATAGACAAAAGGATTCCTAAAACAATGGTCACCAGGGCTAGAAAAAAAAACAACAAAGAAAGCAAGGCAGCATATGGAGCAAAATCGTAACCGCCAGAATGGATCTGATGGAATCGATCAGAGAAAAATGGTTCGCACAGCGAAAGGGGAACATTGGGCAGCAGAAGGAAGGTGGACTTTGGAAAAGGCCCACCCGATAAGATAAACTCCCCAAGGGAAGAAAATCCAAACATAGAAAGGAAGTCGAAAAATAGCTTCAGCCAAATATGGGCTACGCTATACGTAACCTGGTTGGTCAGGTCAACGAAACAACCAGGAAGGAAAAGCCCAACTAAATCGGCAAGCAAATCGATCACTAGAAACATAGCGGAAGAGAGACTCGAGAAAGGGAAAAGAATCCACAGAGGGAACTTTACGGGGTTGAGGTCGGTTCCAAAAATCCAGTTTTCCAAGGAAAAAATAAGCACCAGAGGCTGAAGCCACAGGAACGAAACTATAAACGCAGCCAGAAGCGGAGAAAGAATGATTAAAATAAGAAACCGGTCTTCGTTAAAAACGAAGTAGTATACGCAATTTTTAAATATACTTTTAATTTTACTATACATTGGGTTGGTTTGGTTTGGCAACAGCTAAACTAGGTTGATTACACGGAGTTTCAACAAATCCAATAGCCCAATTGGGCTGAAAAGAGTAGTAGGTTCCAAGGACCGAGGCAATCCCCCCAAACCAAGTGTTACTGTAGACCATTAACCGATTAGCAAAAACAAGAGCTTCTACTGGCTTCGAAAAACCAAACATTGGTGATGTTTGAAAAATAAAATTAATAATCCGGGTTTGGTTCAAAATCCAGTTTTCGGAGACTCCACGAAGCGGGGAGGATGAAAAACCAAACACAGTTCTCCGAACGGAGAAAGTTTGAGAAACCTCAGAGCCCCAGGGTCGATGTCTAAACGAACCGGGCTTAAAAATCAAAGCGCCGAAGTTTAAACGACTGGATAATGGTTTAAGTTCACCGGTTGACTGATTTAGGGAGTGCTTGAAAAGGTAAAATCTAACTGGACCAAAACCAAATTTCTTTACTCCATGCTTATGCGCAAGTATTTGGTAAATCTGCATTTTAGGGTTTTTAATCGAAGAGGTTTGACTGGGAATGGGGAGGGCAAGAGTCGAACTTGCACCGCCAGGGCATGAGCCTGGTATGCTGCCGTTTACACCACCTCAAACCCATTCCCAGCCAAACCTGGGTCTAGCCGGAGTTGAACCGACATCTCGACCATTATGAGCGGTGGGTTTTACCATTAAACTATAGACCTCAGGTGACTAACGCGAAGGCGGGGTGGAAAAGCTAGAAGGATGGTTCCAACCATAGCAGCAAGTAGGATCAACGAGACAACAAAAGTGGAAAAAAAATAATATTTAAAGAGTAAAATGCCGAATTGGTAAAAAATTGGAGCATATCCAAGGAAATCAACAAAATCAACGTAGGACGAATCGGAATGATATACGGGTATAAAAAAAAGCGTCAGGGGGTAGTTTAGAGCCATAAAAAGGAAAACAAGGGTGATTCCTACCGTCGGGAGGAGAAGCACCAGCCGGAGGCGGGGAGTTTCGGGATTAACGAAAAGAGCAACGAACAGGAAAAGAATTGCGATTGCGCCTACGTAGACTGTTAAGAGAATTAAGGCCATTAGCTCTTCCCCTGATCCAAACAACAAAGCTAAGCTGTTTAGCACGGCAAAGAGCATGAACGTGAGCGAGAGGATGGGATTTGGGGCCAGGACGCAGAGTATAGCAGAGAAAACCGCGACCAAACCCAAACTAGTCAAGTTTTTAAACCTGAGCGGGAAAGGTCAAAAAAATAATCCAGCCACAGGTTCCCCTACGGCTACCCTGTTACGACTTAACCCTAGTTACCCCCGCGGCAGTCGCGGAATTCTTGAAGTCCTACCCAGGAGCTAGGCGTTGCGCGGGCAATAAAGCACCTCTCCGCGACCGGAACTATTGCTCGGATAGTCGACCACTTCAATCCCACTTGGTACCGAAGAAACTTCCACGGCTTGACGGGCGGTGTGTACTAGATCCGTTTGAACTCTTCACCGCAGCTCGCTAAACTGCGATTACTCGCGATTCCTCCTTCATGGCCATGGGTTCCAATGGCCAATACGAACCCCGTGACAGCTTTTTTGAGTTTCGCTTCGAATTTCTTCTGAGCCACTCTTTGTAGCAGTCCCTGTAACACGTGTGTCGCCCAACTCATAAGGGCCATGAAGACTTGTCCTCATTTCCACCTTCCTCTGCTTTAACAGCAGCAGTACCGAAGTAAACTTGCTAATTGGGCAAGCTAGCTTTGGTAGTACTTGCATTCGTTTTGCGGACTCAACCAAACGCTTCACAACACGAATTTAGGACAGCCATGCAGCACCTCCTCTTCGGTAGAAAAGAAAACCAAAAAAACTATGGTTTCGTCTCGGTTGACTTGAAAAATCAAGTCAAGCGGTCATCGACAACCGAAAATTTCCAGAGCTGGTAAGATTTGCGTGTGTCATCGCATTAAACCACATGTTCCACCGCTTCCTCGGATCTCCGTCAAATTCTTTGAGTTTTAGCCTTGCGGCCGTAGTGTTCAGGCGGGATGTTTAACGCGTTAGCTAAAAAGAAAAGGTTTAACTACCCCAACTTTGAACATCCATAGCTTAGGGCGTGGACTACCGGGGTCTCTAATCCCGTTTGCTCCCCACGCTTTAGCCCCTCAGCGTCGGAAATGGCATAGAGAGTTGCTTCCGCCAAATGGTAGTTCCCAACGGTGTCAGAGCATTTCACATCTAGACCGTGAGCTCCATCTCTCTTCTACTAGACCCAAGTCCAGTAAGTTTCAATTCTATCGCGGTCAACCTCCACGAAAATTATAAATTGATTTGCTGGACCGCCTACTGGCGCTTTACGCCCAGTTACGATGAATAACGCTTGCCCCCCCCGTATTACCGCGGCTGCTGGCACGAGGTTAGCCGGGACTTTTCAACAGCATCTTCAAATTTTAGTTACTGTTTTCAGGGATTTACAGCCTTTCGCGGTAATGTTGAACTTTCTCCCACACGGTATTAATGGATCAAGCTTTCGCCCATTGTCCAAAATTCCACACTGCTGCCTCCAGACGGAGTTGGGGCCGTTTTCAGTCCCCATGTGGCTGATCGTCCTCCCAGACCAGCTAAGCATACTCGACTTGGTAGGCTATTACCCCACCAAC
>CAZZAW010000180.1:0-1387 GCA_964652405.1 uncultured Ramlibacter sp. | reverse complement strand
GCGTTCGACTCGCATGTGTAAAGGATACCGTAAGCGTTCACTCTGAGCCAGAATCAAACTCATTTTTAAGCAGACAAATAGGACTAAATTTATCTCGAATGGTAAACTAAAAAATCGCCCGGATAAGTTATAACCAATCGGCAACCAGAAGCCCAGCCTTCGCAAGCTTTTGGACCCTGGTGCAGAATAAATTCTAGCAGAAAATTGGATAAGCTGATAGGGGTTCTATCAGCCCTGGCAAACAAAAATTCCTTCCCACTTATATGCATTCAGTGGTTATGAAAATTTGCGCAGCTTACCACCGGTGCTTTTGAAAAAACAAGTGGTTCACAGTTGGCAAAGCCGCTCCGGTCCTCTCGTACAGGGCTCAGCCTTTTGCTGCCAGGGTATGGGGGCGGTAGATAGGGACCGAACTGTTTCACAACGTTCTAAACCCAACTCACGTACCATTTTAATCAACGAACAGTTGAACCCTTGGGATCCCCTGCAACCCCAGGAGATGATGAGTCGACATCGAGGTGCCAAACGATCTCGTCAATGAGGGCTCTCGGAAATCATTAGCCTGTTATCCCTAGCGTACCTTTTATCCGTTGAGCGATGAATCGTCCACTTGAAATCATCGGATCACTATGGCCGGCTTAGGCTGCTTTTGAAGACAGCCAACCTCTGCTCCATTGGTATATGTCGCAGTTAAGCAAGCTTATGCCATTGCGCTCACCAGCCAGTAAAAACTGACTTGAACTTGCCTTTGCACGCCTCCGTTACTGTTTAGGAGGCGACCGCCCCAGTCAAACTAACGCACCTGGCAAATCCCGGCGAAGGTTAGATTCAATGTACCAAGAGGGGGCTAATTTCAATGGCGCCTACAGCACCCAGCCGAAGCTGGTCGGTAATCGGCTAACCCCTATGCTACGCAGTTGGAACAATCGAATCGGGCCAGGGTCATAGTAAAGGTGCATAGGGTCTTTCCGTCTTACCACCCCATAGATTCCGAATATGCACGGAAAATTCAAATTCACTAGGTTAGAGCCGGAGACAGTGGGAAAGTCGTTACGCCATTCATACGGGTCGAAAATTACTCGACAAGTGATTGCGCTACCTTAGAACCGTCAGAGTTACAGCTGCCGTTTACCGGGTATTAGAATCAGGACAGTTGGCGAACCAAAAATCCTTCAGTTTATTTCCCAGCACCGGGCAGGCGTCAGACTCAGTACATCATCTTTCGATTTGGCAGAGTCCTGTGTTTTTAGTAAACAGTCGCTATCCCCTGTTCTGTTTCCCCATTATTGGTTTTCCAACTTAGGGCTTCCTTATCCCGAAGTTACAGAAGTAATTTGCCTAGTTCCTTCGGCTCTATTAGCCCATTCGCCTTAGTATGCTCTACCAA
>CAZZAW010000179.1:2423-5731 GCA_964652405.1 uncultured Ramlibacter sp. | reverse complement strand
GACGTGATCGCCGGCCCGGTCCGCATCGGCACCAGCCGGGTGGACGACGACGTGCGGGCCGACCTGGAGCGCCTGCTGGCGGTGCGCGATGCCGACCTGCAGCAAAGCGCGCAACGGGGCTACGACAAGACCCAGCCGGCGGCGCTGAACTGACTCAGCCCCACCAGGCGCCGAGCCTGGCGTACAGCGGGATTCCCACCAGCACATTGAACGGAAAGCTGATCGCCAGCGCCGCGGTGATCGACAGTGCCGCGTTCGATTCCGGCAGCGCGATGCGCATGGCCGTGGGCGCGGCGATGTAGCTGGCGCTGGCCGCCAGCGTCGCCAGCAGCGCGATGCCGCCGGCGCTCAGGCCCAGGGCCACGCCGGCCGCTGCGCCCAGCAGTGCCAGCAGCGGCGGCAGGCCGATCCCCAGGGCCAGCAGCCGCGCGCCGAAGCGGCGGATGTCGCCGATGCGCTCGCCCACCACCAGGCCGAGTTCCAGCATGAACAGCGCCAGCACGCCCTTGAACGGCTCGAAGAAGACCGGAGCCAGCGGGGCCACACCTGCTTCGCCCATGCCCGCCCCGATCGCCAGACCGCCGACCAGCAGCATCACCGACGGGCCGGCGAACACGTCGCGCGCGAGGTGGCGCCAGGGCTGCGGTGCGCCCGGGGCGCCGCGCCGCGCCAGCAGCACCGCGGACAGCAGGGCCGGTGCCTCCATCAGCGCCAGCCACAGCGCGGCGTGGGACTCATGGGCGATGCCCGAGCGTTCCAGGTAGGCGCTCGCGACGGCGAAGGTCACCACGCTGACCGAGCCGTAGTGCGCGGCCAGGCTGGCGCTGTCGCTGCGCCCGAATCCCAGGCGGCACAGCAAGGGCACGAGCAGGAAGGGAATGGCGAGCCCGAGGCCGACGCACACCAGCACCTGCGGCAGCAGGTCGCCCAGCGGCTGGCGGGCGAGCTCCACGCCGCCCTTCAGGCCGATGGCCAGCAGCAGGTAGATGGACAGGGCCTCGTACAACGGCTGCGGCACGCGCAGCGCGCTGCCGGACAGGCGCGCCACCAGGCCGAGGACGAAGAACAGGACGACGATGTCGAGCATGGATCCTCACTGGCCCTGGCCGAGCGCATAGCCCGGCTGGCCGTCGAAGTGGCACAGGTTCTCGGTCTTGATCACGTCCAGCCCGGCGGCCACCAGCGCGGCCAGCTGTTGAACCACGGCCTGCGGCGCGATCTCGCCGCCTTCGGCCATGAAGCGGCAACGCCAGTGGTCGGTGCGGAAGGTTTCCGGAAAGCCGTTGGGCCAGACCTTGACGCCGCGGTTGGTGATCATCTGAAGCTTCAGGCCGGGCTCGGCGGTGGCCTTCAGGCGCGCTGCCAGCGCGTCGGGCTCCGCGCCCGCCGCGTGCAGGAACACGTCGACCCCCACCAGCGTCTTGACCGCGGGGGCGCGTGCGGGCGCGGCCGCCGCAGGCGCCGCAGCGCGTTGGGGGGCCTGGTAGTCGGCCGCCGGGAAGCTGCGCGGCTTGCGCCCGAGTCGCTCGATCACGGCGTCGGCAAACGCCTCGGTGCCTACCTTGCGGTGCGTTCGGTTGCTCGCAATGTCAGCCGTGTGAATGCCGTCTTCCAGCGTGCACAGCCAGGCATCGTGGATGCGATTGGCCACCTTCGGCTGGCCGATGTGCACCAGCATCATCACCGCGCCCAGCAGCAGCCCGCCGGGGTTGGCCAGCCCCAAGCCCGCGATGTCGGGCGCGCTGCCGTGGATCGCCTCGAACATGGCCACGTGCTCGCCGATGTTGGCGCTTCCGGCCAGGCCCACGCTGCCGCTCACCTCCGCGGCGATGTCGCTGATGATGTCCCCGTACAGGTTGGGCGTGACGATCACGTCGAACAGCGAGGGCCGCGTGGCCAGCCGCGCGGCGCCGATGTCGATGATGTAGCGCTCCTTTTCGAGCTCGGGGTACTCGGCGCCGATCTCCTGGAACACCTGGTAGAACAGGCCGTCGGTCATCTTCATGATGTTGTCCTTGACCATGCAGGTGACCTTGCGCCGGCCGTGCGCGCGGGCGTACTCGAAGGCGTAGCGGACGATGCGCTCGCACCCCGGCCGGGTGATCAGCTTCAGGCACTGCACCACCTCGTCGGTCTGGCGGTGCTCGATGCCGGCGTACAGGTCTTCCTCGTTCTCGCGGATGATGACCACGTCCATGGCCCCGCCGGGGCAGCGCACGAAAGGCTCGTAGCTCACGCAGGGCCGCACGTTCGCGTACAGGCCCAGGGTCTTGCGGATGGTGACGTTCAGGCTCTTGTAGCCGCCCCCCGAGGGCGTGGTGATCGGCGCCTTGAGGAACACGCGGGTGCGCCGCAGGCTGTCCCAGGCCTCGGGGGCGATGCCGGCGCTGTGGCCGGCCCGGTAGACCTTCTCGCCCACCTCGATCGGCTCGGGCGCGATGTTCGCGCCGGCGGCCTGCAGGATGCGCAGCGTCGCCGCCATGATCTCGGGGCCGATGCCGTCGCCCTGGGCGATGGTGATGGGGGTGGCGGCCGCGGCCTGCGGCGCGCCGGCGAACTCGGGAATGGTGTCGCGCTTCATGGGATTCCTCCTGCGATGCCCGGGACTGTAGGCGGCGGCAGCCATAAAGAAAAATACTTTGTTTTGATGTTTCGCATAGACTTCTCTCTATGCCAACCCGCCTGCACCGCCTGGCCCGCATCAGTGCCCAGCAGCTGCGCTGCTTCGAGGCCACGGCCCGCCTGCTGTCCGTCACGCGCGCCGCGCAGGAATTGCACGTCACCCAGCCCACGGTGAGCGTCCAGCTGCGCGACCTGGCCGACGCCATCGGCGAGCCGCTGCTGGAGACCACCGGCCGTCGCGTGCGCCTGACGCAGGCCGGCGAGGTGCTGCTGGAAACCGTGGGCGAGCTGCGCGACTGCTGGCGCCGTTTCGATGCCCGGCTGGGCGAGATCCATGGGCTGATGCGCGGCCGCTTGCGCATCGCGGCCGTGACCACCGCGGAGTACTTCGTGCCCGACCTGCTGGGCCCGTTCGCCGCCGCCCACCCGGGCGTGGAAGTTGAACTCGCGGTGGAAAACCGCGACCGCGTGGTGGAGCGGCTGGAGCGCGGCCTGGACGACCTGGCCGTGATGATGCTGCCGCCCGAGCACCTGCCGCTGCAGTCCGTGCCCTTCCTCGAGAACCCGCTGCTGGTGGTGGCCGCGCCCCGTCACCCCAAGGCGGGGCGGCGCCTTCGCCTGCCGTCGCTGGCGCAGGAGCGCTGGCTGCTGCGCGAGCCGGGCAGCGGCACGCGGCTGGTGGCCGA
>CAZZAW010000179.1:0-2323 GCA_964652405.1 uncultured Ramlibacter sp. | reverse complement strand
CGCAGGAGCGCTGGCTGCTGCGCGAGCCGGGCAGCGGCACGCGGCTGGTGGCCGAGGCGCAGTTCGCCGCGGCCGGCGTCGAGCCGCGCATCGCCATGAACCTGGGCAGCAACGAGGCGATCAAGCACGCCGTCGCGGCGGGCCTGGGCATCGCCGTGCTCTCGCAGCTGTCGGTGCAAAGCGAGCTGGATGCCGGCCGGCTGGTGGCGCTGCAGGTCGCGGGCTTTCCCATCCGGCGCCGCTGGCACCTGGTGTGGCGCTCCGACCGGCCGCAGACGCTGGCCGCGCGGCGCCTGGTGGAGGACCTGCGCAGCCCGCAAGGGGCGCCGGCGCTCAGCCCAGCACCGGCGCGTCGGGCAGCTCGTTCGGGTTGACCGTGCCCGCAGGCGCGGGGAAGTGCTGCACCAGCAGCGCCGAGACTTCCTCCAGGGCCTGGGTCAGGCCATCTTCGAACCGTCGCTCGCGGAAGGCCGCGCCCATGCGCGCCACGATGCGCTGCCATTCCTGCGGGTCCACGCGGCCGGCCAGGCCCCGGTCGGCCACGATCTCGATCGCGTGCTCGGCCAGCAGCAGGTAGATCAGCACGCCGTTGTTGGCTTCGGTGTCCCAGACCCGCAATTTGCCGAACATGGCGATGGCCCGCTCGCGTGGGGTCGCCCGCCGCCACAGGTAGCTCAGGGGCAGGCCGGCCTCGACATAGATGCGGACCTCGCCCGTGTGCCGCTGCTCGCTGGCCGCCACGCGGCGCTCCAGCCGCTGCACCAGCTCGGGCGGGAGGGCCCGGCGCGTGTCGGCCTCGTCCAGCCACCGGTGCTTGAGGATGCGCCTGAACTTGTCCAGCATCACCAGTCTCCCGAGGCGCCGCCGCCCCCGAAATCGCCGCCGCCGCCGGAGCTGAAGCCGCCGCCACCGCCCCAGCTGCCGCCCGAAGAGCCGCCGCCCCAGCCGCCGGTGCCCATCCAGGGCCCGCCGACATAGCCGCCGCGGCGGTAGCTGCTGCCCCCGACGCCGCCCGACAGCAGCGCGAACAGCAGGGCGAGCAGGCCTGCCAGGCCGGCGATCACCAGGCTGGAGGTGATGAGCAGCGCGATCCCGCCCACCCCGCCGCCGGTGATCAGGGCGCCCAGTTTGCGGCCGAAGATGCCGCGCAGCACCGCGCCGGCGATGGGCACGGCGAAGAACAGGAAGATCGCCAGGTCGAACCAGTCGAAGCCAGCCGCCCCGGTGCGCTGGGCCTCGGGGCGCTGCGGCTCGGGCAGCGCTTCGCCGTTGATGCGGGCCGTGATCTGGTCCGCTGCGGCGCGCAGGCCCCCGGCGTAATCGCCCTGGCGGAAGGCCGGCGTGATCGCGGTGTCGATGATCTGGAGCGCCGCGAGGTCGGGGATGGCGCCTTCCAGCGTCTTGGCGACCTCGATGCGCACGCGCCGGTCGTCCTTGGCCACCACCAGCAGCACGCCGTCGCCGACCTGCCGACGGCCGATCTTCCAGGCGTTGGCCACGCGGTTGGCGTAGCTTGCGATGTCCTCCGGCTGGGTGGTGGCGACGATGAGGAAGGCCACCTGCGAGCCCTTGGACTGCTCCAGCGCCGCGAGCTTGTCTTCGATGCCCTGCCGCTGGACGGCGTCCAGCGTGCCGGTCTGGTCGACCACCCGCGCCGTGAGCTCGGGCACCGGCAGCACGCCCTGGGCGCGCGCCGGCCCGAATGCCATGAAAAACAGAGCTATCAGCGCCCAGACCGTGCGGGCTGCAGCCATGTTTGGCTCTTATTTCTTGGGGGTTCCGAAGTCCACCTGGGGCGGGGTGGCGATCTGGGCTTCGTTCTGCACCGTGAAGCTCGGCTTGGGGTCGTAGTTGAACACCATGGCCGTGAGGTTGGTCGGGAAGCTGCGGGCCAGCACGTTGTACTCCTGCACCGCCTGGATGTAGCGGTTGCGCGCCACGGTGATGCGGTTCTCGGTGCCTTCGAGCTGCGCCTGCAGGTCGCGGAAGCCCTGGTTGGCGCGCAGGGCCGGATAGCTCTCGGACACCACCAGCAGGCGGGAGAGCGCACCGGACAACTGCGCCTGCGCCTGCTGGAATTTCTCGAAGGCCTGCGGGTCGTTGATCAGGGCCGGCGTGGCCTGGATCGCCGTGGCCCTCGCGCGCGCCTCGATCACCTGGGTCAGAGTGGACTGCTCGAATCCCGCCTCGCCCTTGACGGTGTTCACCAGGTTCGGCACGAGGTCGGCGCGGCGCTGGTACTGGTTCAGGACTTCTGACCAGCTGGCCTTGATCTGTTCGTCGGTCTGCTGGAAGGTGTTGTAGCCGCAGCCGCCGAGGGCGA
>CAZZAW010000178.1:0-5754 GCA_964652405.1 uncultured Ramlibacter sp. | reverse complement strand
ACGCCGAAGGTGTCGAAGGCCTGCATGCCCCACTTCATGAACTCGTAGCGCTCGCGGTTGCGCTGGAACTCGAGCTTCATGTTCAGGTCGAGGGCGTTCTTGGTGCCGTAGTAGTCGACCATCACGGAGTGGTCCACCACCAGGTCCACGGGCACCAGGGGCTCGATGCGGCCGGGGTCCCGGCCCAGGCGGGAAGCAGCGCTGCGCATGGCGGCCAGGTCGGCCAGCAGCGGCACCCCGGTGAAGTCCTGCAGCACCACGCGCGCCACTACGAAGGGGATTTCTTCGGTACGGGGCGCGTTCGGCTGCCAGTTCGCCACCTGGCGCACGTGCTCGCCGGTGACCTTGAGCCCGTCGCAGTTGCGCAGCACCGATTCCAGCACGATGCGCATGGACACGGGCAGCCGCTTGACCTTGGGGAACTGCTCGGCCAGGGCCGGCAGCGAATAGAACTGGCCGGTGGCGCGCGAGCCGGCCTTGAAGGTGCGCAGGGTATGGGCAAAAGCGTGCGTCATGGGATCCTCACTATTCTTGTTCGCGGCGACCACCCATTGTGCCGCGCCCCCTACTCGGCAGCAGGCAGGTAACGCACTGCCAACACGCCGGCGATGGCTTTGAGCGCGGCCATGGCGTTGTCGCCCACGGGGCTGTCCACATCCACGAGCGTGTAGGCCATGTCGCCGCGGGACTTGTTGACCATGTTGTGGATGTTCAGGCCGGCCTGGGCCATGGCGGTGGATATCTGGCCCAGCATGTTGGGGACGTTGGCGTTGGCGATGGCCACGCGAAACGCGGATTCCCGCGGCATCGCCACCGTGGGGAAGTTCACGGCGTTGGTGATGTTGCCGTGCTCCAGGTAGTCGCGCAGCTGGTCGGCGACCATGATGGCGCAGTTCTCCTCGGCCTCGCGGGTGGAGGCGCCCAGGTGGGGCAGGGCCACCACCCGGGGATGTCGCAGGATCGTCGCACTGGGGAAATCGCAGACATACCAGCCCAGCTGCTGGGCGTCGAGCGCGGCCAGCACGGCGGCGTCGCCGACCACGCCCTCGCGAGAGAAGTTGAGCAGCACGGCGCCCGGCTTCATCAGGCTCACGTTGGACTCACCCACCAGCCCGCGCGTGGCCTCCACCAGCGGCACATGCAGCGTCACGAAATGCGCGTTCTTCAGCACGTCGGCCACGCTGGCCGCCCGCCTGACCTGCGCCGGCAGGCTCCAGGCCGCATCGACCGTGATCTCCGGGTCGTAGCCCAGCACGTTCATGCCCAGCCGGATGGCCGCATCGGCGACCAGGCAGCCGATCTTGCCCAGCCCGATGACGCCCAGCGTCTGCCCGGCCAGCTCGAAGCCGGCGAAGCCCTTCTTGCCGTCCTCCACCTGCCTGTCCAGGTCGGCGGCGGCCGGGTCGAGCTGCTCGACGAAACGCTGCGCGGGGGCCAGGTTGCGCGCCGCCATCAGCATGCCGGCGAGCACCAGCTCCTTGACCGCGTTGGCGTTCGCCCCCGGCGCGTTGAAGACGGGCACGCCGCGCGCGCTCATGGCGGCCACCGGGATGTTGTTGGTGCCGGCGCCGGCACGCCCGATCGCCTTGACGCTGGCGGGGATCTCCAGCTTGTGCATGTCGGCCGAACGCACCAGCACGGCGTCAGGGTCCGCGATGTCCTTGCCGGTCACGTAGGCGCCGGCCGGCAGGCGCTGCAGCCCGTTCTCGGAAATCTGGTTCAGCACCAGGATCCGGAACGGGCTAGCCATGCTGCGCCTCGAAGTCCTTCATGTAGGCCACCAGCGCCTTCACGCCCTCGATGGGCATGGCGTTGTAGATGGACGCCCGCATCCCGCCCACCGAACGGTGACCCTTGAGCTGGATCATGCCCTTGGCCTGCGCGCCCTTGAGGAAGGCTTCGTCCAGCGACTCGTCCTTGAGCTTGAACGGCACGTTCATCAGCGAGCGGTCCGCCGGGTTCACCGGGTTGCGGTAGAAGCTGCTGGCGTCCAGGTAGTCGTACAGGATCTTCGCCTTGGCGCGGTTGTGCTCTTCCATGGCGGCCAGGCCGCCGTTCTTCTTGACGTGCTGGTACACCAGGCCGGCGATGTAGATCGCGTAGGTGGGCGGCGTGTTGTACATGGAGTCGTTCTCGGCCTGCAGCTGGTAGTTGAAGGCCGAGGGCGTGATGGGGAGCGCATGGCCCAGCAGGTCGTCGCGCACGATCACCACGGTGACGCCCGAAGGGCCCATGTTCTTCTGGGCGCCGGCGTAGATCAGCCCGTACTTGCTGACATCCATGGGCCGCGACAGGATGTTGGACGACATGTCCGCCACCAGCGGCACGCTGCCCGTGTCCGGCGTCCAGTGGTACTCCACCCCGCCGATGGTCTCGTTGGAGCAGATGTGCACGTAGGCGGCCTTGGGGT
This sequence comes from uncultured Ramlibacter sp., assembly GCA_964652405.1. Classification (GTDB taxonomy): domain Bacteria; phylum Pseudomonadota; class Gammaproteobacteria; order Burkholderiales; family Burkholderiaceae_C; genus Ramlibacter. The sequence goes on along the minus strand of CAZZAW010000178.1, from coordinate 3,344 downwards.
CCAGCTTCCACTCCGACTGCTTCGGGATCGCGGTGAAGCCGCTGCCCTCGCCGGTCGCGGCCACGTTGACCGTGCCGTAGGTCCTGGCTTCCTTGACCGACTTCTTGGACCAGTCGCCGGTGACCACGTAGTCGGCGCTGCCGGACCGGCCGATCAGGTTCATGGGGACGATCGCGTTTTCGCCGATGGCCCCGCCCTGCATGAACAGCACCTTGTAGTTCGACGGGATGCCCATCAGCTCGCGCAGCGTCGCTTCGGCCTCGGCATGGATGCCGATGAACTCCTTGCCGCGGTGGCTCATCTCCATCACCGACATGCCGCTGCCGCGCCAGTCGAGCATCTCGTCGGCGGCCTGGCGCAGCACGGCTTCGGGCAGGGTGGCGGGTCCGGGGCTGAAGTTGAAGACGCGGGTCATGGCGGGCGTGGCTTTCTGGGCGAGGCTGGAAAAGGGGGACCAGCATACAAGAAGAGCGCCCGCCGCCCGCAGGCGGTTCAGGCCCAGCCGGGAAGGGTCTGGCGGCGCAGCCCGGTCCACTGCAGCTCGGCCAGGACCGCCACGACCACCGCCTGCGCCACCACCCAGGCAGTGCCCCAGGCGGTGGGCTGCAGGCCTCCCACGGCCAGCAGGGCGATGCAGCCCAGCGCCCAGCCGGCGTTGCCCACGGCGAACAGCCCGACCAGGCGGCGCGGCAGGGGATCCCGCGTGGCGGTCCAGGCCACCGCGGCGGCATAGGCGAGCATGAACACGCCGGTGGCGGTGAGCAGCGGCAAGGGCAGGTTCAGCAGCTGCGCCAGGGCGGCGCCGCCGGCCAGTTGCAGGGCCCCGCTGCCCACGCAGGAGGCGGCATCGGCCCAGAGGACGTTGCGAAGGAAACGGGGCGACTCGAAAACGGACATGGGAAGCTCCTGGGAGGGTTGAACAGGACTTCATGGTCGGCGGACGGGCGAGGCCGGTCCATGACGCGGGAGGTAATGGAAACGGCCAGGCGCCCGGCTAGGATGGGCGCCATGGACACTGCAGCCCCTGCCGCGCGCCGCGCGGCCCCCCGCCCCTTCGGTGAGCACCTGCGCCACTGGCGCCAGCACCGCCGGCTCTCACAGCAGGGGCTGGCGCACGAAGCCGAGATCTCCACCCGCCACCTGAGCTTCGTGGAAACCGGCCGTGCCGTGCCCAGCCGCGAAATGGTGCTGCGGCTGGCCGAACGGCTGGACGTCCCGCTGCGCGAGCGCAACGCCCTGCTCGTGGCGGCCGGCTACGCGCCCATGTACCGGGAACGCCCGCTCGAAGATCCCGCGCTGGCGCCCGCGCGCCAGGCCGTGGAGCTGATCCTGCGCAGCCACGAGCCCTACCCGGCGCTGGCGGTGGACCGCCACTGGAACCTGCTGGCCGGCAACCGCATGCTGCCGCACCTGATGGGCGGCGCCGACCCGGCCCTGCTGCAGCCGCCGGTGAACGTGCTGCGCCTGAGCCTGCATCCCCAGGGGCTGGGACCGCGCATCGTGAACCTGGGCCAGTGGCGCGAGCACCTGTTCGAGCGGCTGCGCCAGCAGGTGCAGATCACGGGCGACTCGGTGCTGGCCTCGCTGCTGGAGGAGTTGCGAAGCTACCCGGTGCCCGCCCACGCCCACGACACCCGGCTCGACGGCGAACTGCTCGGGGTGGCCATGCCTTTCCTCTACCGCACGGCCGAGGGGGGCGTGCTCAGCTTCATCAGCACCACCACGGTCTTCGGCAGCCCGGTCGACGTGACGCTGCAGGAACTGGCCCTGGAAACCTTCTTCCCGGCAGACGATGGGACAGCGCAGGCGCTGCGGCAGCTCCACGCCACCTTGGAGAAGGAAAATGCCGCCCAGCCCTCACGGGACGGGCGCATCTAGCTATTGTTTTGGTAGCACCGGCGCGGAGCCCAGGCACACCCGCGCCACGGCCGCGAGCACCTGCGGGTCGGCGGCGTGGAACACCAGCAGGCCGCGGCCACGGGCGCGCACCACCAGCCGCGGGGCGATCAGCCAGTTGAGGCCGGGCACCCCCACCAGGCGGGCCTGGGTCACGTCGGCCCACTTGACTTCCTTGGGCCACATCCAGCTCTGGCGGATGGCGTCGGCGTCCACGGTCGTGCGGCTGCGCAGGATCCACACCAGGCACCAGAGGACCATGGCGACCGCCAGCACCAGCATGGCCGCGGCGCCCCAGGTCCAGTCGGCCTGCAGCAGAGGCAGGGCCGCCTGCGCGCCCCACGCCAGCATGGCCCCGACCAGCGCGACAGCGAGCAGCTTGACCAGCGGGGGGAACGCCGGCCCTTCGACGCTGGGGGTGGAGGCGTTCACTTCTTCTCCTGCTTGAACAGGTCGTCCACGGCCTTCTGGTCTTCCGCCGCGCTGGACGGGGCGGCTTCCATTTCGGCCGGCATCTCGATCTTGACCTTGTCCACGTCGACCTTCTCCTCCTTGTCCAGGAAGACGGTGACGGTCTGGGGCACGAAGATCACGATCAGCACCAGCAACAGCTGCATCAGCACCCAGGGGATGGAGCCCAGGTAGATGTCGCGCGACTCGATGCGCTTTTCCAGCGCGCCGTTCTTGAACAGCGTGTCCGAGATGCCGCGCAGGTAGAACAGCGCGAAACCGAACGGCGGGTGCATGAAGCTGGTCTGCATGTTCACGCACAGCAGCACGCCGAACCAGATCAGGTCGATGCCCATCTTGTCGGCCACCGGCCCGAGCAGCGGCAGCAGGATGAACGCGATCTCGAAGAAGTCCAGGAAGAACGCCAGGAAGAAGATGAACGCGTTCACCACCAGCAGGAAGCCGGTCTGCCCGCCCGGCAGGTTGGACAGCATGTGCTCGATCCAGCGGCCGCCGTCCACGCCCTGGAACACCAGCGAGAACACCCGCGAGCCGATCAGGATGAAGATCACCATCGCGGTGATCCGCATGGTGTTGGTCATCGCCTCCGAGAACAGGCCCCAGGACAGGCGGCGGTGGATCAGGGCGAGCACCAGCGCACCCACCGCGCCCATCGCGCCGGCCTCTGTGGGCGTGGCCACGGCGCTCTTCATCCCGGGCAGGCCGCCCATGGAGCCCAGCACCAGGAAGATGAGGATGGCCGAAGGAATGATCCCGCGCAGGCACTTCTTCCACAGCGCCCAGCCGTCCAGCGTGCGGGCCGAGGCAGGAACGCCCGGCACGTGCTCCGGCCGGATGCGGCTGAGCAGGAAGGTGTAGAGCGCGAAGATCAGCACCTGCAGGATCGAAGGCCCCCAGGCGCCCTTGTACATGTCGCCGACCGAGCGGCCCAGCTGGTCGGCCATCACGACCAGCACCAGCGAGGGCGGCACCAGCTG
>CAZZAW010000177.1:0-5788 GCA_964652405.1 uncultured Ramlibacter sp. | reverse complement strand
CGAAGCCGGGCACCAGGCGCTTGTAGCTGTTGGTGCCGGGGTTGGTGATGGCGTTCAGCGCGCGGGCATGCTTGATGATGCCGCCGATGTAGTACAGCGCGAAGTCCGACAGGCCGGCATAGCCGTCACCGGCGAACAGGTTCTTGCCGTCCTTCCACACGGACTGGTGCACGTGCATGCCGGAGCCGTTGTCGCCCACCAGGGGCTTGGGCATGAAGGTGGCGGTCTTGCCGTAGGCGTTGGCCACGTTCTGCACCACGTACTTGAGCAGCAGGGTCCAGTCGGCGCGCTGCACCAGCGTGGAGAACTTGGTGCCGATCTCGTTCTGGCCGGCGCCCGCCACCTCGTGGTGGAACACCTCGACCGGGATGCCCAGCGACTCGAGGATCAGGGACATCTCGGCGCGCATGTCCTGCGTGCTGTCGACCGGGGGCACGGGGAAATAGCCGCCCTTGACGGTGGGACGGTGGCCCTTGTTGCCGCCTTCGATCTTCTTGCCGGTGTTCCAGGAGGCTTCGTACTCGTCGACCTCGACAAAGGAACCGGACATGTCGGCGCCCCAGCGCACGTCGTCGAAGATGAAGAACTCGGGCTCCGGGCCGAAGTAGGCCGTGTCGCCCAGGCCCGAGGCCTTCAGGTAGGCCTCGGCGCGCTTGGCGATGGAGCGCGGGTCGCGGTCATAGGCCTTGCCGTCGCCCGGCTCGAGCACGTCGCAGGTCAGGAACAGCGTGGTCTCTTCGAAGAAGGGGTCGATGTTGGCCGTGTTGGGATCCGGCATCAGCAGCATGTCGGAGGCTTCGATGCCCTTCCAGCCTGCCACGGAGGAGCCGTCGAAGGCGTGGCCCGCGGTGAACTTGTCTTCGTCGAAGTGGGAGATCGGCACGGTCACGTGCTGTTCCTTGCCGCGGGTGTCGGTGAAGCGGAAGTCGACGAACTTGACTTCGTTTTCCTTCACCATCTTCATCACGTCGGCGACGGTCTTGGCTGCCATCAGGGGTTCTCCAGTTGGATGGTTGTTGAAAATGGACGGGGGGAGCGGATGCAGTTTCTGTGCCAAAGCTGGTGCATGGCAGCGGCCGCAAGGCTGGGCGATTGTCCCTGATCTGGCGCGGCCTCCCGGCAAAACTTCAGCGTGGCCGGATGAGCAACGCACCATTAAGGTGCTGACGAGTTTGCACTTCTATGGTGCGTCCAGTCTATCGCACCAATTCGGGGCCCAAGCCGGCACCCAAGGCCTTCAGGCCGGCCAGCAGTTGGGCATACGCAGGTTCCACCGGGCCCGGCTCCCCCTTGACCCCCAGGTCGATGTGCCGGCCGTAGGTCGGGTGGTCCACGCTGGGCAGGGAGAACACCTTGACGCCCGGGTGGTCCCGCTCCACCTGCTCCATCAGGGGCGTGAGCGTGGCTTCCATGGCGCCGAACACGATCACCGACTTCTCCACGTAGGCGTTGCGGCGGAACAGGTGCGCGTACTGCCGGTCCAGCACGCCTTCGATCATGGGCCAGGCCATCACCGGGAACCCCGGCACGAAGTGGACGTGGCCCACGCTGAAGCCGGGGATCTTGTTGTACGGGTTGGGGATGATGCTCGCGCCCCGCGGGAACACGCCCATGTTCAGCCGGTGCACGTTGTCCGGCCGGTCCGGCTCGTAGGGCACGCCCTGCTCGCGCGCGATGTCCTGCATGCGCTCGCGGACCAGGGCTTCGGCTTGCGGATGCAGCTCGAGTTCGACGCCCAGGGCCTTGGCCGCGCACTGGCGGGTGTGGTCGTCCGGGGTGGCGCCGATGCCGCCGCAGGAGAACACCACGCCCCCGCCCTGGAAGGCACGCTGCAGGGTGGCGGTGATGCGTCCGGGGTCGTCCCCCACGTACTCGGCCCAGGCCAGCTGCAGCCCGCGCGCGGCGAGCAGCTCGATGACCTTGGGCATGTGCTTGTCGGCGCGCTTGCCGGAGAGGATCTCGTCGCCGACGATGACGAGGCCGAACGCCTCGGGGGATGTCTGGGGCATGCCGCCAGTATCTCAGGCCTTGCCGAACAGGCGCATGACACCCAGCCACTGCTGCGACCAGAAGCCCCGGCCATAGTCGCGGCCGCGCTCCACCTGGTCGCGGATGCCGGTGGGGTCGTAGCGCTGCTCGAAGTTGCCGGTGCGAAAGAGCATGTCCCACCAGGGCAGCAGCACGCCGAAGTTGTGGCCGCCCAGGCTGCTCGGCCCGCGGCTCTCGTGCCCCAGGCCGATGCTGTGGTGCAGCCGGTGGAAGCGCGGGCTGACCCACAGGCGCTCGCCCACCGGCCCGAACCAGAGCCTGAGGTTGGCGTGCTGGAGGCTCTCGGACAGCTGCGTGATGGCCACGATCGCCACGAACTGCCCGGGCCCGACCCCGATCAGCTGGCCCAGCAGCACCAGCAGGCTGTCGCGCAGCAGGTCGTCCAGCAGGTGGTTGCGGTTGTCGCTCCACATGGTCATCTGCCGCTGGGAGTGGTGCAGCGCGTGCAGCTGCCACCACCAGCGCAGGCCGTGCTGCCCGCGGTGGATCCAGTAGTCGGCGAAGTCGAACACCAGCAGGTAGAGCGCGAAGCTCACCCAGGGCAGGTCGGTCACGCCCGCCCAGAGCTGGTCCAGGTGGAAGGTGCCCAGGCCGGCCACGCGCAGCGCGCCGAACAGCTCGTCGAACAGCGGCTCCACGCTGAAGAACAGCGCGATGCGGAACAGGCCCAGCCGGTGGATCAGCGTGTAGAGGATGTCGGTGCGGATCCCTGCAGGGTCCGTGACGGGCTCCACCGGCTTCCAGCGCTGCAGCGGGCCGATCACCAGCAGCAGCACCGCGATCTGCAGCAGCCCCACCAGCAGCCAGCCGGTGGCCGCGTAGCCGTCCTCCAGCAGGTGGCCCAGGCCGACGGCGAACATGGCCGGCTGCACCACCGCCTCGAACAGCGCCTGCTGCGCCCGCGAAAAAAGCTCCTCGATCCAGTCCATCGTCGTCGTTCAGCGGCCCCGGGCCGCGATCCAGTCCTTGTAGGCCGGGTGCTCGCGCAGGGTGCGGAAGCAGAAGCCCTTGGCCTTGAGCCCCGTGACCAGCGGCTCCAGCACCGCCGGCGCCCAGGGGTCCTTGCGCGACCAGATGCCCAGGTGGGCCAGCAGGATGTCACCGGCACGGACGTCGCGCAAGGCCCTGGCCAGCAGCGCGGCATTGGAATGGCTTTCGCTGGGCAATTCGTCGCCCAGGAAGCCCGCCGGCGACCAGCCCACGTGCTGCCAGCCGCAGGCGCGGGTGGCCGCGAGGAACCGGGGCGACGTCTTGCCGCCGGGCGCGCGGAACAGCGGCAGCGGGCGCTTGCCCGTCACCTCCTCCAGGCGCTGCGCGGCGCGGGTGATCTGCTCGCAGTACTGGGCCGCGGTCCAGGCGAAGTCCACGCCCTGGTTCGGCCCCGCGGAAGCGCGCACCTTGAAGCGGGGCGGCTCGCCCGGCAAATCGGCCCGCCAGTACACATGGTCCCAGGTGTGGGAGGCGAATTCGTGGCCTTCGGCCGCCCGCTCCTTCCACCAGGCCGCCCAGTGGGGACTCAGGCTGCCGTCGCCGGCCTTGGTGCGCTCGTTGGCGCCGAAGAAGGTGACCTTGACGTCGTGCCGCCGCAGCACCTCGGCCACCAGGGGCGCCACTTCCATGTGGCCGGTGTCGAAGGTGAGGTACAACGGCTTTTCGCAGGCATTTGTGCCCTGGGCGCCCGTGGGGAGCGCACTGGCAGCTATCGAAAAGATAGCAAGCGCCTTAGCGGGGCGCGTGGTCCAGCGTCCAGACACCATGGGGAGACTTCCCGACGTTGACCTGGCGGACCACCTTCTTCGTTTCGGTGTCCACCACCGTGAGCTTGCGCGCCCAGCGCGAGGTGACCATCAGCAGCTTGCCGCCGGCCAGGACCTCGATGCAGTCGGGGCCGCCAGGCGCCGGCAGCGTGTCCACCACCTCCAGGCTGTGCAGGTCGATCTTGCTGATGGTGTTGGCCACGCGGTTGCTGACGAACACGTGGCGCTTGTCGCCGGCGGCGCGGAAGGCGTGGGCGCCGTTGCCGGTCTTGATCTTCTTCAGCGGGCGAGGCTGGGCGCCGCTCACATCGAACACCTCCACGCTGTCGCCGCCGGTCAGGCCCACCAGCAAGGTGCGGTCATCGGCCGTGCCGTACACGTCCGCCGGCATGGGGCCGATCTTGATGCGCCACTTCAGCTGCTGGCTCGCCAGGTCCACCGCCACCAGCTCGTCGCTGTCCTGCATGGTGACGTACGCCGTGGTGCTCTTGCCGTCGATCCACAGGTGGCTGGGCGTCTTGGCCGTGGCGATGCGCTTGGCCAGGTGCAAGGCCTTTCCGTCCCAGCGGTAGATGTCGACGTGGTTCAGGCGGTTGGCGGCCGTGACCAGCCACTTCATGTCGGGTGAAAAGCGCAGGTGGTAAGGGTCCAGGATGCCGCGCACGGTGTGCTGGATCTCGGCCGTCTTGGGGTCGATGAAGGTCAGCGAATCGGCCAGCGCATTGGCCACGATCACCGACTTCTCGTCCGGCGTCATGTACAGGTGGTGCGGTTCCTTGCCGGTGGGCAGGCGCCGCGTTTCCTTCCAGCTCACCGGGTCGATGACGCTCACCGTGGCGTCCAGCGAATTGAGCACGAAGATGGGCGCGGTCTGCGCGGCGGCGGCCAGGCAGGCGGCAGCCCAGAGAGCCGCCACGCGGGCCATGAATCGGAAGACGGGAATCACTGCAACACCAGTTCTGGGCAACCCAAGAGTGTACCGGCGCGGTCCCGCCGTTCTCGTAACATCCCTGCGATGGAGATGATCGACGTCAAGGGTGTGCGCCTGGAAGTGCAACGCCTGCCGGGCGCGGCCGGTGCACACCGCTCGCCCATCGTTTTCCTGCACGAAGGCCTGGGGTCGGTGGCGATGTGGCGCGACTGGCCGGAGCAGGTCTGCCAGGCCTGCGGACGCGACGGCGTCGTGTACTCGCGGCGGGGCTACGGCCATTCGGACCCGGTGCCCGATGTGCGCGGTGCCGGTCGGCTGCCGCCGGACTACCTGCACCACGAAGCCTGGGAGGTGCTGCCGGCGCTGCTGGCCGCGCTCGGCCTGCGCCAGCCGGTGCTGCTGGGCCACTCCGACGGCGGCAGCATCGCGCTGCTGCACGCCAGCCGGCATGCCGTGGCGGCCTGCGTGGTGATGGCGCCGCATGTGATCGTGGAGGACGTCTCCGTGCAATCCATCACGCAGGCGCGGGACGCCTACCGGACCGGCGGGCTGCGGGAGCGCCTGGCCCGCTACCACGCCGACGTGGACGGCGCGTTCTGGCAATGGAACGACGTGTGGCTCAGCGAGGGCTTCCGGGCCTTCGACATCCGCGAGGACTGCTGCCGGATCACGGCGCCGGTGCTGGCCATCCAGGGCGAGGACGATCCCTATGGAACCATGCGCCAGATCGAGGAGATCGCGCCCACGGCCGGCCCGTTCGGGATGCTGAAGCTGGCGCAGTGCGGCCACTCCCCGCACAAGGACCAGCCGCAGGCGGCCACGGACGCCGTCGTCCGTTTCCTCGCAAGCGCCGGCTGAAGCTCAGCTGTCCAGCAGCTGGAGATCCTGCGGGGTGAGCCAGCGCCACTGGCCCGCCGGCAGGTCATCCGGGAGCGCCAGCCCGCCGATGCGGGACCGGTGCAGCGCCTCGACCCGGTTGCCCACCGCCGCCACCATGCGCTTGACCTGGTGGTACTTGCCTTCGGTCAGGGTGAGCCGCAGCTGGCGCTCG
>CAZZAW010000176.1:0-5812 GCA_964652405.1 uncultured Ramlibacter sp. | reverse complement strand
CACCGCCGCCCGAGCCACCGCCGCCCGAGCCACCGCCGCCCGAGCCACCGCCGCCCGAGCCACCGCCGCCAGAGCCACCGCCGCCCGAGCCACCGCCGCCCGAGCCACCGCCGCCAGATCCACCGCCACCGGAGCCACCTCCGGCCCCGCCGCCTCCTGCGCCACCCCCGGCCTGCGCGAAGCTGTCGTCAGGCCACGTGACGCCGAAGGTTCCGGCCACGGCTGCGGCCAGCAAGGAGATGCCCAGTTTCCGGGTGAAGGCTTTCATGGTGTCTGCTCGCTCGTGGGGTTGGGAATGCACAGCCGGCCGCGTTGCGGTCAGCCTGCGCCTGTGCGCATGATCTTTTTTCCCATTCCCGCCCCGGGTAGGACGGAGCCTGACAACCGCGTCGGCGCGGGAGGCGCTAGCGGCGTGGGAACGCCATGGCACCGGCCCCGGCCGAATGCATGAGCCACTGCCGGAACGCCGTGAGCGGCGCCAGGTGCGCGCGGGCCTCCGGATAGCAGAGCCAGTAGCCCAGCTCGTCGCGGTAGCCGTCGTCCAGGGGCGCCGACACCACACCGGCGGCGATGTCGTCCTGCACCAGGCACTGCGGCACCAGGGCCAGGCCCATGCCGGCGGCGACGGCGCGGATCAGGCTGTGGAACTGGTCCAGCTGTGGGCCGGCGAACGGGTTGAAGCCCTGCACGCCATGCGCTTCGCACCAGTGGCTCCAGGCGTGCGGCACCGAGCCATGCTGCAGCCGGGTGAACTTGGCGACGTCGGCCGGCCGCTTCAGCAGGGGCTTTCCACGGGGCGCCGGCGGCGCGATGAGCACCACTTCGCGGCCGGTGATGTATTCGGCCACGGCGCCGGGCCAGTGGCCGTTGCCGAACAGGATGGAGCAGTCGAGGTCCGGCCGCTGGAAGTCGTAGCCCTGCACGTACGGCACGAAGTGCAGCGCGATCTGCGGATGCTCGCGCTGGAACTGCGGCAGCCGGGGAATCAGCCACTTGGCGCCGAAAGTCGGCAGGGTGGAGAGGTTCAGGGCGCCTCCGCCGTCGCCACTGGTGATCAGCTCCAGGGTGGCCGCTTCGATCTGGGCCAGCAGTGGGCGGATGGCGGCGTCATAGCGCTGGCCCGCGGGCGTGAGGGCCAGCCGCTTGCGCACCCGCTCGAACAGGGGCACGCCCGTCCAGCGTTCGAGTTCCTGCACCTGCTTGCTCACGGCGCTTTGCGTCAGGTGCAGGGCCTCGGCGGCGCGCGAGATGCTGCCAAAACGCGCCGTGGTGGAAAACGCCAGCAGGAGGTGGGTCGGGGGTTGGAGCCTGCGCATAGGCAAATCGTAGCGACATCCATTCCAGAAGGGAATGTTATATGGAACAGATTTCGTTTGGCGTGTTCGCCCGGCACCGCAAGAATTCGCCGGCATCAACACGGAGAAGCATCCATGCATCGACGACGAACCCTCCTCGCGCTCGCCTCGGCTTCATTACTCCCCGGACTGTCCAGGGCGCAGGCCCGGCCGCTGCGGCTGGTCGTGCCGTTTCCCCCGGGCGGCGCCACGGACATCACGGCACGGGCGCTCGCGGAGCCGCTGGCCCGTGTGCTGGAGCAGCCGGTGGTCATCGACAACCGCGGCGGGGCAGGGGGCTCCATCGGCATGGCCGAGGTGGCGAAGGCCGCTCCGGACGGCCTTACGCTGGGCATGGCCACGCTGTCCACCCATGGGGTCAATCCCGCGGTCTACAAGAAGCTTCCGTACGACCCGCTCAAGGACTTCGCAGCCGTGACCGAGGTGGTGAAGGCGCCGGGCGTGCTGGTCGTGAACGCGTCGCTGCCGGTGCGCACCTTCGACGAATTCGTGCGCTACCTGAAGGCCAACCCGGGAAAGGTGAGCTACGCCTCGCCGGGCAACGGCACCATCGGGCACATGTGGGGGGAACTGTTCAAGAGCACCACCAACACCTTCATGGTCCACATCCCGTACCGCGGCGCGGGGCCGGCGCTGAACGACGTGCTCGCCGGCATGGTCAACGTGTACTTCGACCAGGTCGCGCCCTCGCTGCCGCATGTCCAGGCGGGACGGCTGAAAGCCCTGGCCGTCTCCTGGAACAGCCGGCTCGACGTGCTGCCGCAGGTGCCCACGTACGCCGAGCTGAGCCTCTTCTCGAACAACGACCCGTCCTGGTTCGGGCTGGTGGCGCCGGCGGGAACGCCCCCGGCCGCGGTGCGACGGGTGCGCGATGCCGTGGCGCGGGTCGTGCGCGAGCCCGCCGTGCGCGACAAGCTGGCCGGACAGGGGCTCTATGCATCGGCCACCCAGCCGGATGAGTTTGCCGCCCAGATCCGCAAGGAAATCGACAAGATGCAGCGCATCAGCCAGTTCGCGCGGATCAGCCTGGATTGAGCCGCTCTTCCGCAGCCGTCCTGCGGCTCCTGCGCCACCGCGCGCAGGCGCGCTGGTCCACAATCGAACCCATGCATTCCCTGGTTCGTTCCGTGCCAGGCACCACCGCCCTGGTGCTCGACTCGCCGCACAGCGGCACCGATTACCCCGCAGATTTCCGGCACGCCTGCGATCCGGCGCTGCTGCGGCAGGCGGAGGACACGCACGTGGAAAAGCTCTACGACTTCGCGCCCTCGCTGGGAGTGGCCTGGGTGGAAGCGCTGTTTCCCCGCAGCTACCTGGATGCCAACCGCAACGCCACGGAAGTCGATCCCGAGATGCTGGACGGACCCTGGCCAGGGCCGCTCGAAACCGATGCGGGCGCGCTGGCCAAGGTGAGGCTGGGCAAGGGGCTGGTCTGGCGCTGCACCGACGAGGGCTTGCCGATCTACGACAGGCGCCTCGGCGTTGCCGAGGTGCAGGCCCGCATCGACCGCTGCTGGCGCCCGTACCACGCCGCGGTGGCCGATGCGATTGCCTCGGCCCATGCGCGCCATGGCTACAGCCTGCACGTCAACTGCCATTCCATGCCGTCGGTCGCCGGCAGCCACGCCACCGACTATCCCGGCCTGGTGCATGCGGACTTCGTGGTGGGCGACCGAGATGGCACCACGGCCTCGCCGACGCTGTCCAAGCTCGTTTGCGGGCACCTTCGCGGCCTGGGCTACAGCGTGGACTACAACCATCCCTACAAAGGCGTGGAGCTGGTGCGCCGCCATGGCGACCCGGCCCGCCAGCGCCACAGCCTGCAGCTGGAAGTCAACCGCAGGCTGTACATGGACGAGCGCAGCCTGCAGCCGCACCAGGGCATGGACCGCCTGCGCCAGGACCTGCAGTCGCTGGTGCGGCGGCTGCTGGACACCGATCCCCGGGAGCTGGCCTGATGGACCGCGTCGGTGCCGTCGTGATCGGGGCAGGGGCCGTGGGCCTGGCGGTGGGACGGGCGCTGGCGCAGGCCGGGCACGAAACCATCGTGGCCGAAGCCGCCAGCGGCATCGGGCAGGGCGTGAGCTCGCGCAACAGCGAGGTGATCCATGCCGGCCTGTACTACGTGCCGGGCTCCCAGAAGGCCCGGCTGTGCGTGCGCGGCAAGGAGCTGCTGTACGCCCTGTGCGCCAGCCATGGCGTGGACCACCGCCCCTGCGGAAAGCTCACCGTCGCCCAGTCGGACGAGGAGGTGGCGGCCCTGCGCGGACTCCAGGACCGGGCCATCGCCAACGGGGTACCGGTGGAATGGCTGGATGCCCGCGCGGCCCGGGCATTGGAGCCGGCGTTGCGCTGCATGGTGGCGCTGCATTCGCCCAGCACCGGCATCGTCGACAGCCATGGCTTCATGCTGGCCTTGCAAGGCGACCTGGAACGGGCCGGGGGCATGGTGGCCCTGGGCTCGCCGGTGGAATCGGCCCGGCTTTCGGCCCGGGCGGGCGAGCCGCACGTGCTGCGTTTCGGCGACGGCAGCGAGCTGGCCGCGGACGTGGTGGTCAATTCCGCCTCGCTGCACGCCTGTGGCCTGGCGCACCGCTTCGAAGGGCTGGACCCGCGGTTCGTGCCGCGCGAGTGGTTCGCCAAGGGCAACTACTACGCGCTTTCGGGCAAGGCGCCGTTCTCGCGGCTGATCTACCCGGCGCCAGCGGATGCCCACCTCGGCACGCACCTGACACTGGACCTGGGCGGACAGGCGAAGTTCGGCCCTGACATCGAGTGGCTGGACATCACCACGCCGGAGGAGATCGACTGGCGGGTGGATCCGGCGCGGGCCGACGGGTTCTACGCCGAGGTGCGGCGCTACTGGCCCGAGCTTCCGGATGGGAGCCTGCAGCCCAGCTACAGCGGCGTGAGGCCCAAGATCCACGGCCCGCACGAGAAGGCCCCCGATTTCCGCATCGACGGGCCGGCGCTGCACGGCGTGCCCGGGCTGGTGAACCTGTTCGGCATCGAGTCGCCGGGGCTGACCAGCGCGCTGGCCATCGCCGAGGTCGTGGCGGACCTGGCCGGCCCCTAGCGGGCGCCTTTGGCGGCCAGGGCCGCCTCGCGCACCAGACCCGGCCCGCGGTAGATCAGGCCGGTGTAGATCTGCACCAGGTCGGCGCCGGCCCGGAGCTTGGCTGCCGCGTCGGCGCCGCTCATGACGCCGCCCACGCCGATGATGGGAAATCCCTGGCCCAGCGCGGCCCGCAACTGCGCGATCACGCGGTTGCTGGCTTCGAGCACCGGCGCGCCGCTCAGGCCGCCGGCTTCGTCTGCATGCGGCAGGCCTTTCACCGCGTCGCGGGTGATGGTGGTGTTGGTGGCGATCACGCCGTCCATGCCGTGGCGCTGGAGCGTGGCGGCGATCACGTCCACCTGCGCGGCATCCAGGTCGGGCGCGATTTTCACGAACAAGGGAACCCGCCTCTGCTGCGCCCGCGCGAGCTCGGCGCGGCGGGCCGCCAGCGCCCCCAGCAGGGCGTCCAGTGCCTCGTCGCTTTGCAGCGCGCGCAGGTTCTTTGTGTTGGGGCTGGAGATGTTCACCGTCACATAGTCGGCATGCGGGTACACGCCCTCCAGGCCCGCGAGGTAGTCGTCGGTGGCGCGCTCCAGGGGCGTGGCCGCGTTCTTGCCGATGTTCAGGCCGAGGATGCGTCCCTGGCTGCGGAAGGTGGAGCGCTGCACGTTGGCGACGAAGGCTTGCAGGCCGTCGTTGTTGAACCCCAGCCGGTTGATCAATGCGTTGGCCTGCGGCAGCCGGAACATGCGTGGCCTGGGGTTGCCGGGCTGGGCGACGGGCGTGACGGTGCCCACCTCCACGAAGCCGAAGCCCATGGCCCCCAGCGCGTCGATGCAGCGAGCGTTCTTGTCCAGGCCGGCGGCCAGGCCGATGCGATTGGGGAACTTGAGGCCCGCCACCTCGACCGGGTCTTCCACCATCGCGCTGCACCAGGCCCATTGGAGCGGCGTTCCCTGGAACCGCGCGAGCGCGTCCAGCGTGAGCTCGTGCGCTTTCTCGGGGTCCAGGCCGAAGAGGAAGGGGCGGGCGAGCGGGTAGGGCAGCAGGGCCATGGATAATTCTTGGAATGAAAGCAACGAGCCGGGGGATTGTCGCGTGACGCAGGATGAACTCAAAACGCTGGTCGGCCAGGCCGCCCTGAAGTACGTGGTGCCCGGCGAGATCGTGGGCGTGGGCACCGGGTCCACGGTCAACAAGTTCATCGATGCCCTGGCAGGGATGAAGAGCGACATCGCCGGCGCAGTCTCCAGCTCGGTGGCGTCGACCGAGCGGCTGCGGGCCCACGGCATCGCGGTGTTCGACGCCAACGAGGTGGCCGAGCTCTCGGTCTACATCGACGGCGCCGACGAGATCGATGGCCGCGGCTGCATGATCAAGGGCGGCGGCGCGGCGCTCA
>CAZZAW010000175.1:0-5829 GCA_964652405.1 uncultured Ramlibacter sp. | reverse complement strand
GGCCGATGCCGCGCACCTCCAGCAGGTTCTGCAGCAGCTCGGGGCAGCGGCCTTCGATGGTGGTCTGGTTGATGCGGTACAGGTCCACCGCGTCGTCGGCGACCAGGCCGTTGCCACGCGAGATCAGTTCCAGGCCGAGCTCGCTCTTGCCCAGCCCGGATTCGCCGGTGATCAGCACGCCCAGGCCCAGGATGTCCATGAACACGCCGTGCATGGAGGTGCGCTCGGCGAAATGCTTGGACAGGTAGGCCCGCAGCACGTCGATGACGAAGGCCGAGGGCTCCTGGGTGGCGAACATGGGGATCTGAGCCCGCTCGCACATGGACAGCAGCGCGTCCGGAGCCTGTTGGCCGTCGGTCAGCACCAGCACCGGCGGCTCGAGCGTCACGATGCGGGAGATGCGCCGGTTGCAGTCCTCCGCCGTCGCATTGGTGAGGTAGGCGATCTCGCGCTCGCCCAGGATCTGCACCCGGTAAGGATGGATGTAGTTCAGGTAGCCGACCAGGTCGGCGCCGGAGCGGGCCGCGCGGACCGCGATCTCGTCGAAGCGGCGCTCGGAGGCGCCCAGGCCGGCCACCCATTCCCACTTGAGCTGGGCCCGGTGGTCTTCGAACAGGACGTCGGCGCTGACGACGGTGGGTTTCACGCCGCGGGACGGGTCAGGCGGGCTGGGCGGACTGCCAGGTGGCGATCAGCTTGTGCAGCTCGGCGGCGTCGTTGCTGGCCTTGATCTTCTCGCGCAGCGGCGCGTCGGACAGCAGCTCGGCGATCTCGGACAGGATTTCCAGGTGCTTCTGGGTGGCCGCCTCGGGCACCAGCAGGAAGATCAGCAGGTTCACCGGCTGTTCGTCCGGCGCGTCGAAGCCGATCGGCTGGGCGAGCTGGAACAGGGCCGCCATGGGCGCCTTCAGGCCCTTGATCCGGCCATGCGGGATGGCCACGCCATGGCCCAGGCCGGTGGACCCCAGCCGCTCGCGGGCGAACAGGCTGTCGGTGATCAGGGCCCGGGACAGGCCGTGCAGGTTCTCGAACAGCAGCCCGGCCTCCTCGAAAGCACGCTTCTTGCTGGTGGCGTCGACACTCACGAGCACTTGAGCGGCGGGCAGGATGGACGCGAGGCGGTTCATGGTCGGGTAATCCCGGATTATGCACCCCGGGCACTGCGCTGCAACAAAACTGTCACCCACAAAAAAGCCGCCCCGAGGGCGGCTTTCGCGGGTCCGTGGCGCGCTTACATCAGGCGCTTGGGGGCCTCGTGGTGGTGGTCCTGCAGCCGGGTCTTGTGCCGGCCGACCTGCCGGTCGAGCTTGTCGACCAGCTCATCCAGGGCCGCGTACAGGTCCTCATGGGAGCTTTCCGCGAACATGTCATTGCCCTTGACGTGGATCTTGCATTCGGCGCGCTGTCGTCGTTCCTTCTCCTTCTGCTTTTCCACCGTGAGCAGGACCTTGATGTCCACCACCTGGTCGAAGTGGCGGGTGATTCGATCGAGCTTGGTCGTCACGTAGTTGCGCAGGGCGGGGGTAACTTCGAGATGGTGACCGCTGATCGTCAAGTTCATGAGAGAGCCTCCTGTGCACTCGGGGTTGAAACACCGGCCATGAGGGCGGCCGGCAGAGGAAAGGAAGAGACGCTGGCTTGAATTCACTATGCGCCCGCCCCTGCCGAAATGCAACGCCTTTCGGCGGTCCTCGCCGCAAAAAAAGCAACCCTTTGTCGGGCTGGGCGGGCGCGGTTGATGCAGGTCAAGGAGCCGGGGCCGTGGCGGCCGGTAGCCTCAGGCGGCCGGCCAGCCACACGGCCGCCAGGCTGATGCCAGCGCCCACCAACGCGGCAACCCAGTAGCCGCGCACCTGCCCCTGCGGGCCGCGGTCGATCAGCAGGCCGCCGGCCAGCGACGCCAGCCCCAGGGCCGCGGACTGCACGGAAGCGTTCAGCGTCATGAAGGTGCCGCGCAGCTGCGGGCGCGCCACGGCGCTGATGAGCGCCATGCCGGGCACCATGCGGGCGTTCATGAAGACGAAGAAGCTGGTGGTCACCACCAGCACGCCCGCCAGCGGCAGGCCGGCGGCCAGGGTGATGGCCACCAGGGGAACGATGCCGGCCAGGGCCATGGCGCGGAAGGTCTCGATCTTGCCGCGCCGGTCGGTCATGCGCCCGACCAGGCGCGCCGTCACCAGGGTGGCCGCGCCGCCGCACAAATAGATGTAGGGCACCTGGTCCGCGCGCACGCCCGCATTCGAGGTCATGTAGATGGTGACGTAGGGGATGACGGTGAAGCCGGCCGACATCAGCAGGGCCGAGAACAGGAAAGCCTTCTGGTGCTCTCGGTCGACCACGACCTGCCGGATGGTGCCCAGGGCGGAAGACCGCTCAGCCTGCAGGTGAGCCGTCAGGCGCGGCATGGTCAGGGCGGCCAGCACGGCGAACACCCCGCTGAGCGCCGCGATCGCGATGAACGGCACGTGCCAGTTGAAGTGCGCCGCCAGGAACAGGCCGATGGGCACGCCGGCGACGGTGGACACCGAAAAGGACGTCATCACCAGCGCCATGGCCCGCCCCCGCCGCTCGAAGGGGATGCTGTCGGCGATGATGGTCTGGCACAGCGCCGACAGCACGCCGCCGAACAGGCCGGCGGCCACCCGCGCCGCCATCAGCCAGCCGTACCCCGGCGCCAGGCCGCAGGCCAGCGTGGCCAGGGCGAACAGCGAGTACAGCACCAGCAGCAGGCGCTTGCGGCCGAACCTGTCGATGTAAGTGCTTGCCAGCAGGCCCGACGCGCCCGCGGCCAGCGTGTACGCCGAAACCAGCAGGCCGAACTGCGCTTCGGTGATCTGGAACAGGGCGGTGAACTGCGGCCCCAGCGGCATCATGATCATGAAGTCCATGATGTGGGTCAGCTGGATGCCGGCCAGCGTCAGCAGCAGCCACAGTTCGCGGCGCGGAGAGAGGGTTTCGGGCACGCGCCATGATGCCGGAAACGAAAAAGGCGGCCCTGCGGGCCGCCTTTGACCACCTTCGGTGGTGTCCGCGCCTAGCGGGTGGGCCAGGCGCCCATGCGGTGGGCGTACCGGCTCCAGTCACCGCCCTGCGCGCGGGGGTGGGCCTGGGCGCCGGGGCGCTCGAGGTTGGCATGCTCCACGCGGTCGCCCTGCGGCTTGTCACGCGGCGAGTCTGCGAAGCGGTTGGAAATCTTGGTTTCGCGGTACATGGTGAATCTCCGGTGCGCGGCGATCAGCTGCCGCTCTCGTTGCTGGGGTTCCTGGGGCCGTCCTGGGGAGCCGGGCGGGCTGCATACCGGCTCAGGAACGGCCAGGCATGGCCCGGACGGCTGCGCCTGGCGTCCAACGCAGCGGGCTTGCCGTCCTGGGCCGCCGGCCGCCAGCCGTTGCGGCTGGCGTTCGGGTCGTTCGCTAGCTGGATCATGAAGAGGTACTCCTTGGAGCTGCCACGGCCGGCGGGAGGCCGCGGCGACCAGATCAATGTAGGGGGGCCGGCTCATCGGCGCTGTCGGACGGGTTGGCCCGCCGGTGTAGGACACTTCCTGCTTGAGCCAGGGGGCGTGGACGGCGCTCCCCCCGCGGGCCCTGCCCAGAATCAGCCATGCCCCTGACCATGCGCCGCAACGGCCTGCGCTCGCCCCGGCTTCCGCGCAGCCCGCGCGTGCTGCTCCTGGTGGACTTCATCACCCTCCTGAACTTCCCCGGCTCCGAGAAGCTGGCGGGACCGGCCCTGGCCGCCGCCCGTTGCACCGCCGAACTCAAGCAGAGACTGTCCGCGGAAGGCGTGGCCACCATCTACGCCAATGACAACTACGGCATCTGGCAGTCCGATTTCCACAGCCTGGTGTCCACCTGCCTGGGCCTGGAGGGGGAGCCGGGGGAGATCGCCCGGCTGCTGTACCCCCAGGCGCAGGACCTGACCATCCTCAAGCCCCGTCACTCGGCGTTCTACGCGTCGCCGCTGGAGCTTCTGCTGGCCGAGATGGACACCACGGAACTGGTGATCTGCGGCCTGGCCACGGACATGTGCGTGCAGATGACCGCGGCCGACGCCTTCCTGCGGGAGTTCAAGACCTGGGTGCCGGCCGACTGCACCGGGGCCCAGAGCGAGGAGGCCAAGGCGACCGCCCTGGCCTACATGGGCAGCGTGCTGAAATGCGACGTCCGCCCGGCCGGCGGCGCCCCGGCAGGCTGAACCGGCCAGTGCTCTACCATGGCCGCAGGAGCAAGCGGCCCCATGAGCCTCGGGACAATCATTCACGCGGGACTGGTGCAGCCCACCCGGCCAGTGCTGGCACTGGTGCTGATGGGCGGCGGCGCGCGCACGGCCTACCAGGTGGGCGTGCTCAAGGCGCTCGCGTCCATGCTCCGCCTGCAGCCCCCGCCGGCCCCGCGGTTTCCTTTCCAGGTCCTGGTCGGCACCTCGGCCGGCGCCCTGAACGCGGCCTACCTGGCCAGCGCCGCCTCCGCCGGGCTGGAGGCCTTCGACCGGCTGGCGGGCTTCTGGGGGCAGTTGCGCTCGCAGGACGTGTTCGAGCTGCGGGTGCCCGTCTGGGTGCGCTTCAGCCGCCTGCTGGCCGCCGTCAAGCTCTGGGGCTATGCCCGCCAGCAAGGCGCCATCCTGGACAACATGCCGCTGGTGGACACGCTGCACCAGGCGATCTCGCTGCCCGGCATCGAGGAAGCGCTGCAGTCCCAGGCGATCGAGGCGGTGGCGGTCACCGCCTCCAGCTACACCAGCGGCGTGCACTGGACCTTCTGCCACACCGCCAGCGACCGGCGCCATGAACCCTGGCTCCGGCCGGGCCGCCGGGCCGAGTTCCAGCCGCTCACCATCGAACACCTGATGGCGTCCAGCGCCATTCCCTTCCTCTTCCCGGCCACGCCGCTGTGGGTGGACGGCCGCCGCGAGTACTTCGGCGACGGCTCCATGCGGCAGGCCTCGCCGCTGTCGCCGGCCGTCCACCTGGGCGCGCACAAGGTCCTGGTGGTGGGAGTCGGCCAGCCCGAACGCGCGGGGCTGGTCGGAGGCGCTGGTGGGGAACCGACCCTGGGCGCCATCGCCGGCCATGCGCTGGCGAGCGTGTTCCAGGACACGCTGCAGGCCGACGTGGAGCAGGCCCAGCGTGTGACCCGCACGCTGCAGCAGTTGCCCCGTGAAGTGGCCGGCGTGCTGCCGTACCGCAGCGTCGAGGTGCTGGCCCTGCAGCCCTCGCAGTCGCTGGATGCGCTGGCCCAGGCCCATGCGCACGAGCTTCCGGGGTCGGTGCGGCGGGCGCTGGGCGGCCTGGGCGCTGCCAAGGGCGCCGGGCCGCTGGCCAGCTACCTGCTGTTCGAGCCCGGCTTCGTGCAGGCCCTCATCGCGCTGGGCGAGCAGGATGCGTATGCGCGCAAGCAGGAACTGCTGGCCTTTGTCATGGGCAGCGCGGCATAATCGCGCGGTCTTCATTACCGGAGAGCGCTCCTTGGAAGCCTGCCCTAGTCGGTAGCTTTCAACTCCCCTCGTGCATCGGAGTTGAAAGCTTTCAGCCGCAACACCAGCCGATGCAACACCATCACGGGAGTGAGCCATGCTCAACATCTTCACGCTCGCCAACGGCCGGCTCTTCCAGGAAGAGATCGAGTCGCTCGAGGAGCTCTCCAGGTTCCAGCCGATCTGGGTCGACCTGGAATCGCCCACGCTGGAAGAAAAGCGCTGGGTCAAGCAGTACTACGGCCTATCCATCCCGGAAGACGCGATGGACGAGGACATCGAGGAGTCCGCCCGCTTCTACGAGGAGGACAACGGCGAGCTGCACATCCGCAGCGACTTCCTGATCGCCGACGA
>CAZZAW010000174.1:0-5838 GCA_964652405.1 uncultured Ramlibacter sp. | reverse complement strand
GTCGTACTTGGCCTTGAGCTCGGCGTCCATCTGGGCGTTGGTGCGGTTGGTGGGCTTGATGCTGCCGGCCACGTACGCGTCCTTGCGCGAGCCGAAGGCATAACCGCTGCCGCTGGCGGCAGGGGCCGGCGCGGCGGCCGGACGGGGGATCTTGCGGCCGGTGCCGTCGTCGATCAGGTCCTCGCTCAGCGGTTCTGCACCGCCGCCGCCTCCACCACCACAACCCACCAGGGCGAAAGCGACCGCAGCCGGAGCCGTTTGAACGAATTGGCGTCTTCTCATGTTCAACAAAAAGTAAAAAGGGGCGTCAGTGCCGGCATGCAACTGCCTTTGCCTCGGCCTGTTGAAAGATGAGCTGCGGCTTTTCAGGACCGGGGCTCGATCGCCGGCCTGCTCGTCGCAGGCCTTGCGGTCGGGCACGGCGCCAACCTCAGCAAGAGCCGCGACTGTAGTAGGAGCCCTCCCACAAACTCGTAGGCGAATGCCTACAGAAGTAACGATTCGCCGTGCGCAGTGCGCGGGCAAACCCGCAGGGAAAGGGGCAGGCCGGGCACGGGCCGCGACCCCTGCGCATCCGTTCAGACAATGGCTGAGCCTCGCGCTGCGCCTAGCTCAGCCGCCTATGTAGAAGCTGCGCGAATGGCTGAGCCTGAGTTCGCCGGAACGGACGATCGGGACCTGTGGTGCCGATGCTGCAAATGCGATCTCAGCCGCACAAGTTACGTTTTCTCGCGAACTCCGGGGCGCCCGCGCGGGGTGTGTAAGCTCCCTGCAGTGAAGCCAATCAGCGAGATCACCCGCCAAATGCGCGCCGCAGGCGCGGGGCCGCTGCATGAGCGCCGGCTGCTGCGCGCCTGGCTGCAGGCTCTGCCCCCCGCAGCAGGCAAGCGCCGGATGGAGGACTACTTCCCGGCCACCCTGCGCGAGGCGCTGCCCGCCCTCACCGCTGAGCTCGAGGCGCTCGCGGCCGTGGAGTCGGAGCATCCGGGCGCGGACGGCTCGGCCCGGCTGCTGGTGCGGCTGGGGGATGGCCAGTCCTGCGAGACCGTGCTGCTGCCGCGCGAGGGCGTGTGCGTGTCCACCCAGATCGGCTGCGCCGTGGGCTGCGTCTTCTGCATGACCGGACGCAGCGGCCTGCTGCGCCAGCTCGGCAGTGCGGAGATCGTCGCCCAGGTCGCCCTGGCCCGGCTCAGGCGCCCGGTGCGCAAGGTGGTGTTCATGGGCATGGGGGAGCCGGCGCACAACCTGGCCCAGGTCATGGAGGCCATCGAGCTGCTGGGCACGCAGGGCAACATCGGCCACAAGAACCTGGTGTTCTCCACGGTGGGCGACGAGCGCGTGTTCGAGCGCCTGCCGCAGGGCCCCGTGAAACCGGCGCTGGCCCTGTCGCTGCACACCACGCGGGCCGACCTGCGCGCCGAGCTGCTGCCCCGCGCGCCACGCATCGCGCCCCAGGACCTGGTGGAAGCCGGCGAGCGCTACGCCCGGGCCACCGGCTACCCGGTGCAGCTGCAATGGACGCTGCTGGAAGGCATCAACGATACGGCCGAGGAACTGGACGGCATCGTCCGGCTGGTGCGGGGCAAGTTCGCGGTGCTGAACATGATCCCGTACAACGCCGTAGACGAGCTTCCCTACCGCCGGCCCAGCTGGGACCGTGCGGCCGAGATCGCCCGCCACCTGCACCGCCGCGGCGTGCTGACCAAGCTGCGCCACTCCGCGGGCCAGGACGTGGACGCCGGCTGCGGGCAGCTGCGCGCCCGCAGCGCGGCCCAGCCGCTGCGCTTCTTACCGCCTGCCCGGTAAATCTTTCCCTTGCCGAGGGGCCCACGGCCCCGCTGGGCCGCTACGGCCGGGTCCGCCGATTGCCTCTGCCTGACTCATGGGGTCACGCGATGGAGCGCGGCCTGGCAGTCACAAGGGAGCATCCATGGACAAAGGCAGTGAAGTGTTCAAGTCAGCGGTATCGGCCGCGGTTCCGGGCCAGCAGGGCTTCGATTACCTGATCGTGGGCGCGGGCTTCGCCGGCAGCGTGCTGGCCGAGCGGCTGGCCAGCGAACTGAACCAGCGCGTGCTGGTGGTGGAGAAGCGGCCGCACATAGCGGGCAACGCCTACGACCGGTACGACGACGCCGGCATCCTGATCCATCCCTACGGCCCGCACATCTTCCACACCAACTCCGAATACGTGTTCGACTACCTGTCGCGCTTCACGCAGTGGCGGCCCTACCAGCACCGGGTACTGGCGGCGGTGGACGGCCAGCTGCTGCCCATCCCCATCAACCTGGACACGGTGAACAAGCTGTACGGCCTGAACCTCACCTCGTTCGAGCTGGAGAAGTTCTTCGAGTCGGTGGCCGAGAAGAAGGACGACATCCGCACCTCCGAGGACGTGGTGGTCAACAAGGTGGGCCGCGAGCTCTACAACAAGTTCTTCCGCGGCTACACCCGCAAGCAGTGGGGGATGGACCCCTCGGAGCTGGACGCCAGCGTCACGGCCCGCGTGCCCACCCGCACCAACCGCGACGACCGCTACTTCGCCGACACCTTCCAGGCCATGCCGCTGCACGGCTACACCCGCATGTTCGAGAAGATGCTGGCCCATCCCAACATCAAGGTCATGCTCAACACCGACTACCGGGAGGTGGTGGACCTGCTGCCCTGGAAGCACATGGTCTACACCGGGCCGGTGGACGCGTTCTTCAACTACAAGTACGGCAAGCTCCCCTACCGCAGCCTGGAGTTCCGGCACGAGACCGTGCCCCAGGAGCAGTTCCAGCCGGTGGGCACGGTGAACTACCCCAACGACTACGGCTACACGCGCATCAGCGAGTTCAAGCACATCACGGGGCAGAAGCACCCGCTGACCTCGGTGGTGTACGAGTACCCGCGCGCCGAGGGCGACCCCTACTACCCCGTTCCCAAGCCCGAGAACGCCGAGCTGTACCGCCAGTACGAGGCGGACGCCGAGGCCATGGAGAACGTCACCTTCGTCGGCCGGCTGGCCACCTACAAGTACTACAACATGGACCAGGTGGTGGCCCAGGCGCTGACCGCGTTCAAGCGGCTGCAGGAGCGCCATGCGCCCGCTGCCGCGGCCCAGGGCGCGCTGGAGGCGGCGCGCGGATGACGGCCGGCGGACGACTGGAGTTGTGGGCCGGCCCGGAGTGCACCTACAACCGGGTGGGCGACCGCTACCTGGACCAGATGCGCTACAGCGGCTTCGACCGCCGGCTGGACGACCTGGACCTGCTGGCCTCGCTCGGCATCACGCGCCTGCGCTTCCCGATGATCTGGGAACGCATCGCGCCGGATGGGCCGGCGTTGGCCGACTGGCGCTGGAGCGACGAGCGGCTGGCCCGCCTGCGCGAGCTGAAGGTGCAGCCCATCGCGGGCCTGGTGCACCACGGCAGCGGGCCACCGCACACCCATCTGGCCGATCCGCGCTTTCCCCGGCTGCTGGCCGAGTACGCGGGCGCGGTGGCGGCGCGCTATCCGGAGATCGATGCCTACACACCGGTGAACGAGCCGCTCACCACGGCGAGGTTCTCCGGGCTGTACGGCATCTGGTACCCGCATGGCCGCGACGACGCCACGTTCGTGCGCTGCCTGCTGGGCGAGGTGCAGGCCACGGTGCTGGCCATGCGCGCGGTCCGCGCGGTCAACCCGCAGGCGCAGCTGGTGCAGACCGACGACCTGGGCTACACCACGGTCGCCACCCCGCGCCTGCAGTACCAGGCCGATTTCGAGAACGAGCGCCGCTGGCTGGGCCATGACCTGCTGTGCGGCCGCGTGGACCCGCGGCACCCGTTGTGGGGCTACCTGCGCCGCCACGGCGCCAGCGAGGCGGAGCTGATGGCGCTGGTGGAACGGCCCTGCCCGCCGGACATCCTGGGCATCAACTCGTACATCACCAGCGAGCGCTTCCTGGACGACCGTCTGGAGCTCTACCCGGAGCCGCTGCGCGGCGGCAATGGCCGCGACCGGTATGCGGACGTGGAAACCGCGCGCGTGCTGGGCGCGCACGTGGGCAGCTTCGCCGCCCGGCTGCGCGAGGCCTGGGACCGCTACCGCCTTCCCATGGCCATCACCGAGGTCCACCTGGGCTGCAGCCGCGAGGAACAGATGCGATGGCTGCACCAGGCGTGGAACACGGCCGTGCAGGCCCGGGCCGAGGGCATGGACCTGCGCGCCCTGACGATCTGGGCCGCGCTGGGCACCTACGACTGGGACAGCCTGGTCACGCGCGAGGCCGGCCACTACGAACCCGGGCTGTTCGACGTGCGCGGCGGCACGCCCCGGCCCACGGCCCTGGCCACCCTCGCGGGCCAGCTCGGCCGCGGTCAGGCGCCGGACCACCCCGTGCTGGAAGGCCCGGGCTGGTGGCAGCGCGAGCTGCGCCTGGTCTACCCCTGCCATGGCGAGCTGCAGGCCCATGGCGTGTGCGGGCGGCCGGTGCTGATCACGGGCGCGCGCGGCACCCTGGGCAGCGCCTATGCGCGGCTGTGCGAGATCCGCGGCATACCGCACAAGCTGCTCACGCGTGCAGAGATGGACATCGCCGACCCGGCCTCGGTGGCCGCTGCGCTGGAACGCTGGCAACCCTGGGCCGTGATCAACACCGCCGGGTACGTGCGCGTGGACGAGGGCGAGCGCGACGAGCGCCTCTGGCGCGAGAACGTCGACGGGCCCGCGGTGCTGGCCCAGGCCTGCGCGCGCCACGGCGTGAAGCTCATGAGCTTTTCCACGGACCTGGTGTTCGACGGCGGCAAGACCTCGCCCTACGTGGAAACCGATGCGCCGAGGCCCCTGTGCGCCTATGGCCGCAGCAAGCACGAGGCCGAGCAGCGGGTGCTGGCCGCGGCGCCCGACGCGCTGGTGATCCGCACCGCCGCCTTCTTCGGGCCCTGGGACCGCTACAACTTCGTGACCCTGGCGCTGGACGCGCTGCGGCAGGGCCAACCGTGGCCGGCCGCCGGCGACCAGTTCGTCTCGCCGACCTACGTGCCCGACCTGGTGAAGACCTCGCTGGACATGCTGCTGGACGGCGAGCAGGGACTGTGGCACCTGGCCAACCGCGGCGCCGTCAGCTGGGCCCGCTTGGCGCAGATGGCGGCCGAGGCGGCAGGCCTGGACACGGGCCTGGTGCTGCCACAGCCCGGCGCCGCCCTGGGCCAGGTGGCTTGCCGGCCCCGCTATTCGGCCCTGGATTCCGAGCGCGGCATCGTGATGCCCACGCTGGAAGACGGGTTGGAGCGCTACCTCATGGAGACGGCTTCGTAATCTCCATGGCAGAGACTTGCCGTGCGCCGCCTGCGGCGCCCCGTTCGACGGCTGGACGAGGGCCGTCAGCTAGAAATACACGCTGTAGCTCGCGCCGCGGTACCCCAGCACCGCGCTGTCGGGCCGCACCTGCTGCAGCACCACGCCCGACCCCAGGTCGGCGCCTTCGCGCACCACCTGGCCATTGACGATCAGCAGGCGCTGCGCGGGATTGGGCGAATGCACCGCGCCGCTGATCACCAGCGGCGGCGCGCCCGCGGGCAACCCCTTCACCGGTTGCTGCGGTGCCGGGGCGGCCGCGGCCGGGACGGGCAGCGGCGCCGGTGCAGGCGCAGGCGGCAGGGGCGCTCGCGACACGCCCAGGGGATTGGCCACGTTGGGTGGCGGCGGCTGCTGGGGCACGGGCGGGGGCGCAGCAGGCGGGGGCGCAGCGGCCTGGGGGGCTTGCTGTGTCGCCTGTGGCGGCGGCACCGGCGTCCGGGGCGCGGGCTGGGGAACGGGCGTGACGGCCTGTGCCGCAGGTGGAGCCGGAGCGGGAGCGGCCGTCCCTGGAGG
>CAZZAW010000173.1:0-5876 GCA_964652405.1 uncultured Ramlibacter sp. | reverse complement strand
TTCAAGGACCACATCGCCATCCCCAAGGTCAACGGCTACCAGTCGCTGCACACCACCCTGGTGGGGCCTTCCGGCGTCAACGTCGAGTTCCAGATGCGCACCGAAGCCATGCACGTGGTGGCCGAGTCGGGAGTGGCCGCCCACTGGCTCTACAAGGCGAGCCATCCGCCGGGCGAGAACGCGGACCGCCTGGGCACCAAGTGGCTGCAGTCGCTGCTGGACATCCAGCACGAGACCCGCGATGCGGCGGAGTTCTGGGACCACGTCAAGATCGACCTGTTCCCGGACGCGGTCTATGTGTTCACGCCCAAGAGCCAGATCATGGCCCTGCCCCGCGGCGCCACCGTGGTGGACTTCGCCTACGCGATCCACAGCAACATCGGCGACCGCACCGTGGCGGCCAAGATCAACGGGCTGCAGGTGCCGCTGCGCACCGAGCTCAAGAATGGCGACGTGGTGGAAGTGGTCACGGCTCCCGTTTCCACGCCCAACCCGGCCTGGCTGGGCTTCGTGCGGACGGGCCGGGCCCGCTCCAAGATCCGCCACCACCTGAAATCGCTCGCCCAGGCCGAATCGCAGGAGCTCGGCGAGAAACTGCTGACCCAGGCCCTGCGGGCCGAGGGCATGGAGCGCGTACCGCCGGACGACGAGGAACACCATGCCATCTGGGAGAAGCTGCTGCGCTTCACCGGCAACCGCAACCGGGCCGAGCTGCTGACCGACCTGGGGCTGGGCAAGCGCATCGCCGGCATCGTGGCCAAGCGGCTGATGATCCTGATGGCCGAGCGGGGCGAGAAGCCCAATGCCCTGCTGATCACGCGGGAACGCTTCACGGCCCACGAAAACGTATCCCAGGGCGGCGTGGTGCTGGATGGCAGCGAGAACGCCTCGGTGCAGTTCGCCGCCTGCTGCCGGCCGGTGCCGGGCGATCCCATCGTGGGTTACCTGGGCCGGGGCGAGGGCCTGGTGGTCCACACCAGCGACTGCGCCGTGGCCCGGCGGCTGCAGCACAAGGACAGCGAACGCTTCATCGGCGTCGAATGGTCCGACGAGCCGGTTCGGCCCTTCGAGACCAACGTGCTGGTCACGGTGGCCAGCGGCAAGGGCGTGCTGGCCCGGGTCGCGGCGGCGCTGGCCAGCGTGGAAGCGGACATCACCCACGTGGACATGGGCGACGAGCGGGCCTCGGACGCGACCGACATGCGCTTCGTGATCGCGGTGCGGGACCGCACGCACCTGGATGCGGTGATGCGCACGCTCAAGCGCACGCCCTCGGTGATGCGCGTGCAGCGCGCCCGGCCGGGCCACTCAGCCGGCTGAACCCGCGGTCTGCGGCGCCGGGTAGCGCACCTCCAGCACCTCGATCTCCTGCGGGCCGGCGGGTGTGACCAGTTTGACCACGTCGCCCACCTGGGCCTTGAGCAGCGCGCGCGCAATCGGCGAGATCCAGCTCACCTCGTTCCTGCCGCTGTCGGCCTCGTCGATGCCGAGGATGGTGATCGTGCGCTCCTGGCCCGACTCTTCGGCGTAAGTGACGGTTGCACCGAAGAACACCTGGTTACGCCCGTGGTGCAAGGAGGGATCGGTCACCTCCGCGATTTCCAGCCGCTTGGTCAGGAAGCGGATGCGCCGGTCGATCTCGCGCAGTCGCTTCTTTCCGTACAAATAGTCACCATTCTCCGAGCGGTCCCCATTGCTCGCGGCCCAGTGCACGACTTCCACGACCTTGGGCCGCTCCTCGTCGATCAGGTGCAGCAGCTCGGACCGCAGCCGCGCGTAGCCCTGCGGCGTGATGTAGTTGCGACCTCCGGCAGGCAGCGGCGCCGCCGCTTCTTCTTCGTCGGTGTCGCTCTCGCGCGTGAACGCCTTGCTCATGCCGCAAGCATAGCGAACGCCCCACACGCGCACGCTCCAACGGCTGAGACTGGACGCAAGCACATTCCTACAGTTCACGCGGCCATAGCCTGACGGCGCGCAGCAGCCGGGCTGGGAACAATCAGCCGCATGCACCGCTTCACCTTTTGCTTCGCGGTGCGAAAGACGGATACAAAACCATGAGCGTTGCCGCACAGGCCCAGGCGTCAGCTTCGGCCACCACCACGGGCCGCCGGGCGCGCACCAGCGCCGAGGCTGCCCGCTACAGCATCCTGCGCCGGCTGGCGCCGGCCCTCAAGCACGACATGGTCGTGAACCTGCAGGCGGTTGCCATGATGGCCGAGGTCCTGAACGCCCGCCTGGAGAAGCGCCCCGCGGCCTCGGGCGACTTCCAGGGCAGCATCTCCAAGATGAACCGCCTCGCCCGCGATGCGGTCATGACCTGCCTGAAGGTGGCGGCCTGGATCGAGCCCGCGGAGGAAGAGAGCATCCGGCTGCGCGATGGCGTGGAGGAATGCGTGTCGCTGCTGCGCAGCAGCCTGAACTTCCGGGGCTTCTCCGTCGAGAACCAGGTGCCCGACACCGAGTTCGAGGTCTCGCGCTTCGCCCTGAGGAACCTGCTGGCCGCCTCGCTGATCGGGCTGACGGATGCCGCGCAGGAGTCCTGCACCGTGGCCGTGACCGCGGAAGTGTCCTCGGGCTTCGCGGTGATCACCCTGCGGTGCCAGCCGCCTGAGGGTGAGCCGGACGCTCCGGTGGCCGATCCGGTCTTTCGCGAGCTGGACTGGTCCGACGTGCAGGCGCTGGCCGTCGCCGAAGGCGTGGAGCTCTTTCGCACGCAGGAGCAGATCGTCATGCGCGTGCCGCGCATGCTGACCAGCGGGCCGCTACAGATCGCGCCCCTCTGAGGCCCGCTCCATGAAGGCCTCGAGCTCCTGCACCGGCAGGGGCTTGCAGAACAGGTAGCCCTGGAAAGCGTGGCAGCCCTGCAGGGCCAGGAAGTCACGCTGCTCCTCGGTTTCCACCCCCTCGGCGATCACGTCCAGGTGCAGGCTCTGCGCCAGGCCGATGATGGTGCGCGCGATGGCGGCGTCGTTGGCATCGGTGAGGATGTCCTTGACGAACTCCCGGTCGATCTTCAGCTGGTCCAGCGGCAGGCGCTTGAGGTACGACAGCGAGGAGTAGCCCATGCCGAAGTCGTCCAGCGAGAGCGTGACGCCCATGTCCTTGAGGCTGCCCATCTTGGCCACCGTGACCTCGATCCCGTCCGCCAGCAGGCTTTCCGTGAGCTCCAGCTTGAGCTTCTCCGGGGCGATGCCCGAGGCGGCAATGGCGCTCATGACCTCATCCACGAAGTCGGGATGGCGGAACTGGCGCACGCTCACGTTGACGGCAATGCTCAGGTGTCGGCGGTCCGGACGCCGGGCCCACTCGGCGAGCTGGGCGCAGGCGGTATCGAGCACCCAGCGGCCGATGGGAATGATGAGCGAGGTCTCCTCGGCGGTCGGGATGAACTGGTCCGGGGGCACCGCGCCTCGCTGCGGGTGCTGCCACCTCAGCAAAGCCTCCACTCCGGTCATCCGGCCGTCCGCGCCCACCTGAGGCTGGTAGTCCACCTGGAACTGGTTCTCGCGCCAGGCCTGGCGCAGGTCGGCCGCCAGCGTGGCGTTCGCGGTGACCACGGCCTGCATCTCCGGGTCGAAAAAGCAGACCGTGTTGCGCCCCGCGCCCTTGGCCTGGTACATGGCCAGGTCCGCCTGCTTGAGCAGTTCGCTCACGGTGCGGGGCCCCTGGCCGAACAGCGTCACGCCGATGCTGCAGGTGCTGTGGTGCAGGTAGCCGGGCAGCACGTAGGGCTCGCCCAGGGCGGCCAGGATGCGCTCGGCCACGGCCCGCGCCCCTTTGGCCGGGTCCAGGGGCTTGTCGCCGCGGTTCTCCAGCAGGATCACGAATTCGTCCCCGCCCAGGCGCGCCACCGTGTCGCCCTTGGCCACGCAGGAGCGCAGGCGCTCGGCCACCAGCTGCAGCAGCATGTCACCCTTCTGGTGGCCCATGGTGTCGTTGAGCACCTTGAAATTGTCGAGGTCGATGAACATCAGCGCCCCTTCGCGGGGCCGGTCGGGGTCGGCCAGGGCCGCGTGCAGCCTGTCCATGAGGAGCTGCCGGTTCGGCAGCTTGGTGAGCGCGTCGTAGAACGCCAGGTGCTGGATCTTCTCTTCCGCGATCTTGCGCTCCGTGACGTCGCGGCCCACCGCCACCCAGTGCGTGAGCTTGCGGGTGCGGTCCCAGACCGGCGAGACGTCCAGGTCCACCCAGAAGGGCTCGCCGTTCTTCTTGTAGTTGATCAGGTCGACGCGGGCGGGGCGCCACTGTTCCAGCGCCGCGCGGATCTGGTCCAGCGCCCGGCGCTGCGTGTTCGGCCCCTGCAGCAGGCGCGGCGTGCGGCCAAGCACCTCGTCCCGGCCGTAGCCGGTGCGGCGCTCGAAGGCCTCGTTGACGAAGACGATGCGCGGCCCCGGCTCGCTGAAGGGCCCCGCCTCCGTGATGATCACGATGTCGTTCAGGCGGGCGATGCTGCCTTCGAGCAGGCGCAGCTGCTCCTGGGCCTTGCGGCGGCTGGTCACGTCGCGCAGGTGCACCGCCATGCCGCCGCCGAAGGGATAGCCCCTCACTTCGAACCAGTGGCTGAGGCGGGCATCGAGTTCCTCGAACTCGATGCGGGCGTTGCGGGAACAGGCGGACCGGAACTGCTCTTCCAGCCGCAGGCGGACCGTTTTCTGGAAGGCGTTCCACAGCCGCCGCCCCAGGAGGTCGCCGCTGCCCGCGCCCAGCAGGCGCTCCGCCTTCTCGTTGAGGAACGTGAACTGGCCGTCCTTGTCGACAGTGGCGAAAGCTTCGCCGCCGCCCAGGTGAACGGTGTGGCGCAGCAGCGTGCCGGGCTTGAGGTTGCGGGGCGCGATTTCCTGCACGGCACCTTCAACGCCCACGATGCGCCCGTCCTCGTCGACCGTGGGCTGGCCGAAGGTGCGGACCCAGGACCGCTTGCCGTCCGGCAGCTCGATCTGGGCCTCCTCGTCGAAGGGCTTGCCTTGCTGCGCGCACGCGTCGACCAGCGATTGGACCTTCTCGCGCCAGCCGGCCGCGTAGTGGCAGCAGGCTTCGGGCAAGGACGGTGCATAACCCGGTTCCCGGCCATGGATGTACGCCAGCTGGTCCGACCACCAGAGCTCGCCCGACTCGAGGTCCATGGCCCACGCGCCAATGGAGGCAGCACGCTCCAGGAAGCGCAGGAAGCGCTCCGGATGACGCAGCGGCGCGGGTGGGATCAGGTTCGAAGCTCGCACGGAAAGTAACGGGAAGTACCGGGGACGCCGCCGACGGCGTGGGCCATGTTACGGCGGCGCGCGCCATTCGTGGAAGACGGTAGGCACCGTCCTACGGCAGAACGCGCGGGCGTCCGTAACGGGCCACCCACAGGTCCACTAGAGTGGTAACGCGTTGATACCAGCCCTTACCCATGCGCCCCAGTGGAACTCAAAGCTTTCGTCGTTGAGGACAACGCAACCATCCGTGAGAACCTGGTCGGGGCCCTGGAGGAGTTGACCTGCGTGAAGGTGGTCGGCAGTTCGGCGACCGAGGACGAGGGCCTCGCCTGGCTGGGGGATCCGGCCCATCACTGGGACTTGGTGATCATCGACCTCTTCCTCAAGCGCGGCAGCGGGATCCGGCTGGCCCAGCGTATCGCCCGCAGCCGGGCCACCCAGAAAGTGGTGGTCTTCAGCAACTACGTGAACGCCAGCGTCCGCAAGCGCTGCGCGCAGCTGGGCGTGGACGCGGTCTTCGACAAGTCCACCGAGATCGACGCCCTGGTGGACTACTGCGCGCTGCAGTGCTTCCAGCAGACGGCCGGTTCGCAGCCAGTCGCGTTCTGATCCGGACCACCCCCGAAGAAAAAGGGCCAGTGCTGGTGCACTGGCCCTTGTGAGTGGCGCGGCTGGCAG
>CAZZAW010000172.1:0-5900 GCA_964652405.1 uncultured Ramlibacter sp. | reverse complement strand
TGCTGAAATCGACCGCGTTGATGTGGTCGAAGATGATCTGCGTCTTGAAGCGCTCCGCGTGCTCCAGGAACCGCTGCATCAGCTCAGGACCCTGCACGCCGTGCACGTCGGCCGGCCAGTTGTCCACCTCGGTGGTCGTCATCAGCTGGCCGCCCTGCGCGATGCCCGTGATCAATACGGGCTTGAGGTTGGCGCGGGCCGCGTAGACGGCGGCGGTGTAGCCGGCGGGGCCGGAGCCGAGGATCAGGACGTGGGCGTGTTGGGTAGGCATGTGGGTTGAACCTGTGTGGGAAACGCCACAGGTCGGTGTACATTTAGCGGCGCTTTCCCCGATTGTAAGAACCCACTCACGCCGCTTCCGCAGGAGGGATTTGGATGTCGATGCTGTCCAACCTGGAACTGATTCGCCGGGTGCCGCTGTTCGCGCTGCTCACGGCCAGCCAGGCCGAAGGGGTGGCCGACGCGGTGGTCAAGCGCCGGTTCAAGCGGGGCGAGATCATCGTGGAGCAGGGCGAGAAGTCCAACACCCTGTTCATCATCCTCACCGGGCGGGTGCGCGTGGTCACCTCCGACAAGCGCGGCCGCGAGGTGATCCTGGCCACGCTGCAGCCGGGCGACTACATCGGCGAGATGAGCCTGATCGACAACGAAGCCCATTCCGCCACGGTCCGCGCCGAGGTGCAGACCGACATGCTGGCCCTGGGCCGGGCCGAGTTCGCCCGCTGCCTGCCGGAAAACAGCTCCATGGCCTACGCCATCATGAAGGGGCTGGTGCAGCGCCTGCGGCAGGCCGACCGCAAGATCGAGTCGCTGGCCCTCATGGACGTGTACGGCCGCGTGGCGCGCGCCCTTCTGGAATTCGCCGCGCCCGACCGGGAGGGCAACCTCACCATCCGCGAGCGCATCTCCCGCCAGGACATCGCCAAGATGGTGGGCGCGTCGCGCGAGATGGTCAGCCGCGTCATGAAGGACCTGGAAGACCGCGGCTTCATCGAGACCCGCGAAGACGGCTCCATGCTGATCAAGGAACGGTTGACGACCTTGGGGTGATCAGGACAATCCGCTCCTGATGACCTATTCGCTCAACACGCTCGCCAATCCCACCGCCTCCGCTTCAGTCCCCCGCATCCCGGGCGGCCGGTTCGCGCACGAAATCGCGCTGGTCCTGGGCGGCGCCGCCCTGTTGTTCTGGCTGCTCTCGCTCGTCAGCTTTTCCCTGCACGACCCGGCGTTTTCCACGTCCGGCAACGGCAGCCCCGTGGCGAACTGGGGCGGCCGTCTGGGTGCCTGGCTGGCGGACGGCAGCTATTTCCTGCTGGGATTTTCCGTCTGGTGGTGCTTCGCCGCGGGCGTGCGGGCCTGGCTGTCCACCCTGGCCCGCTGGATGCGCGCCGGTGAGCCGCCGCGGCCCGCCGACACGCGGACGCGCCGGTCCCGCCTGGCGTTCTGGGCCGCCCTGGCCGTGCTGCTGATGGCCAGCACGGCGCTGGAGTGGTCGCGGCTGTACCGCTTCGAAGCCCGCCTGCCGGATCACGCCGGAGGCGCACTGGGGTACCTGGTGGGGCCGCTGGGGGTGAAGTGGCTGGGGTTCGCCGGCTCCGGCCTGGTGTTCGTGGCGCTGGTGGTGGTCTCGGCCGCGGTGGTGTTCCGCTTCTCCTGGGCCCACGCGGCCGAGCGGCTGGGCGCGCGCATCGACGGCTTCTTCGAGGCCCGCCGCGAGAAGCGCGAGATCGCCCAGGATCTGGCGCTGGGCCAGCAGGCCGCCCGCGAGCGCGAGGAGATCGTGCTGGAAGAGCGCATCGAGATCGAGGAGCATCATCCTACCCCGGTGCTGATCGAGTCGCTGGTGGTGGACGTGCCCAAGAGCGAGCGCGTCGCCAAGGAGCGCCAGAAGCCTCTGTTCACCGAGCTGCCTGACAGCAAGCTGCCGCAGGTGGACCTGCTCGACGGTGCGCAGACCCGCCAGGAGACGGTCTCGCCCGAGACGCTGGAGATGACCAGCCGGCTGATCGAGAAGAAGCTCAAGGACTTCGGCGTCGAGGTCCGCGTGGTCCTGGCCCAGCCCGGCCCTGTGATCACCCGCTACGAAATCGAGCCGGCCACCGGCGTCAAGGGCTCGCAGATCGTCAACCTGGCCAAGGACCTGGCGCGCTCGCTCTCGCTGGTGTCCATCCGGGTGATCGAGACCATTCCCGGCAAGAACTACATGGCGCTGGAACTGCCCAACGCCAAGCGGCAGTCCATCCGGCTGTCCGAGATCCTGGGCTCGCAGGTCTACAACGAGGCCAAGTCCATGCTGACCATGGGACTGGGCAAGGACATCGTGGGCAACCCGGTCGTCGCCGATCTCGCCAAGATGCCGCACGTGCTGGTGGCCGGCACCACCGGCTCGGGCAAGTCGGTGGGTATCAACGCGATGATCCTGTCGCTGCTGTACAAGGCCGAGGCACGGGACGTGCGACTGTTGATGATCGACCCCAAGATGCTGGAGATGTCGGTCTACGAGGGCATCCCGCACCTGCTGGCCCCGGTGGTCACCGACATGAAGCAGGCGGCGCATGGCCTGAACTGGTGCGTGGCCGAGATGGAGCGTCGCTACAAGCTGATGAGCAAGCTGGGCGTGCGCAACCTGGGCGGCTACAACGCCAAGATCGACGAGGCCAAGGGCCGGGGCGAGTTCATCTACAACCCGTTCAGCCTGACCCCGGAGCAGCCCGAGCCGCTGGAGCGCCTCCCTCACATCGTGGTGGTCATCGACGAGCTGGCCGACCTGATGATGGTGGTGGGCAAGAAGATCGAGGAACTGATCGCGCGGCTGGCGCAGAAGGCGCGAGCCGCCGGCATCCACCTGATCTTGGCCACCCAGCGGCCCTCGGTGGACGTGATCACCGGCCTGATCAAGGCCAACATCCCGACCCGCATCGCCTTCCAGGTGTCCTCCAAGATCGACAGCCGCACCATCCTGGACCAGATGGGCGCCGAGGCCCTGCTGGGCATGGGCGACATGCTCTACATGGCCAGCGGCACCGGGCTGCCGGTGCGCGTGCACGGCGCCTTCGTCAGCGACGACGAGGTGCACCGCGTGGTGGCCTACCTCAAGGAGCAGGGCGGCGAGCCCAACTACATCGAGGGCGTGCTGGAAGGCGGCACCGTCGATGACGAGGGCGGCCTGGGCGACCTGCTGGGCGAAGGCGCCGGCGAGAAGGACCCCATGTACGACCAGGCCGTGGAGGTGGTGCTCAAGAACCGCAAGGCCAGCATCTCGCTGGTGCAGCGCCACCTGAAGATCGGC
Source organism: uncultured Ramlibacter sp. (assembly GCA_964652405.1). Taxonomy (GTDB): domain Bacteria; phylum Pseudomonadota; class Gammaproteobacteria; order Burkholderiales; family Burkholderiaceae_C; genus Ramlibacter. The sequence continues at coordinate 2,608 of CAZZAW010000172.1, read as the reverse complement.
TACAACCGTGCCGCCCGCCTGGTGGAGGACATGGAAAAGGCCGGCCTGGTGAGCGCCATGAACGGCGCCGGCCAGCGCGACATCCTGGTGCCCAGCCGGGCCGAGTAACAGTTACATCCAGCAGCCCGCGCTTGACCTGGGCGCAGCACGGCCGTGCCAAGATAGCGACCATGAGACATGCGATTGCTACTCTTTTGATAGCTGCCAGCGCCCTGCCGGCGGGCGCCAGCGGCCTGGAGAGCCTGGAAAACTTCGTGCGGACCGCGAAGACCGGCCGGGCGGACTTCACCCAGGTCGTCACGGCCCCGGCGCGCGAAGGCCAAGCGGCGCGCAGCAAGACCTCCACCGGCAGCTTCGAGTTCTCGCGGCCCAACCGCTTCCGCTTCGAGTACCGCAAGCCCTTCGCCCAGACCATCGTGGCGGACGGCCAGACCCTGTGGCTGCACGACGTGGACCTCAACCAGGTGACCGCGCGCAAGCAGGCGCAGGTGATGGGCAGCACGCCCGCCGCGCTGATCGCATCCGCCCCGGACCTCGCCTCGCTGCGCAAGGACTTCGCCCTGGAGGCTGCTCCCGAGCGCGACGGCCTGCAGTGGGTGGTGGCCACGCCCAGGGTCAAGGAGGGGCAGGTCGCTTCGGTGCGTATCGGCTTCAAGGGCGACCAGCTCGCCGCGCTGGACATCCTCGACGGCTTCGGCCAGCGCTCGGTCATGACCTTCAGCAACCTGCAGGTCAACGCGCCCGTGGCCGCCGACGCCTTCCAGTTCAAGCCGCCGCAGGGCGCGGACCTGCTGCGGCAGTAGTCAGATCTCCCGGGCGATCCGCTCGAGCTCCTTGCGCTCGATGAATTCGTCCATGCGCGAGAGCAGCCGCCACCACTCGCTGCCGTCCTCGCGGTAGACGCGCACCGCGCCCGCCCGCACCAGGATGCGCCGCAGCTCGTCGTCCTCGAACCCGCCCAGGCTGCGCTGCAGCGCCTCGAACGAACGGTCGGTGAAGCCCTTGTGGCTGAGGAAATGCCTCGCCGTGGTCTCGGCCATGAACTCGGTCTTGTGCTGCTCGCGCAGGATGCGCAGCTGGTTCGAGAACTGCTGCCGGTTCAGCAGGAAGCTGATGCCGCCGCCCACGGCGGCGCCGAGCAGGGCCGAGAAGGTGTGCCACAGGGCGGTGTCCATAGCTGCCGCACTATAGTGGACAGCGTGCCGAGGAAACCCGCCCCCGCTGCCCATGCCCCGCTCGCCGAGCGCCTGCGCCCGCACTCGCTGGGCGAGGTGATCGGCCAGCAGCACCTGCTGGGCGAGGGCATGCCGCTGCGCATCGCCTTCGAGTCCGGCCAGCCCCACAGCTGCATCCTCTGGGGCCCGCCGGGCACCGGCAAGACCACCATCGCCCGGCTGATGGCCGACGCCTTCGATGCCCAGTTCATCAGCATCAGCGCGGTGCTGGGGGGCGTGAAGGACATCCGCGAGGCGGTGGAGGCCGCCACGCAGGCGCGCGACGGCCTGCAGCAGCAGCGCACCATCGTCTTCGTCGACGAGGTCCACCGCTTCAACAAGAGCCAGCAGGACGCCTTCCTGCCGCACGTGGAATCGGGCCTGTTCACCTTCATCGGCGCCACCACGGAGAACCCGTCCTTCGAGGTCAACTCGGCACTGCTCTCGCGTGCCGCCGTCTATGTGCTGCAGCCGCTGTCCGAAGACGACCTGAAGCGCATCGTGGCCAAGGCGCAGGCCATCGACGCCGTGCCCGCCCTCGAGGACGTCGCGCTCCAGCGGCTGGTGGCGTACGCGGACGGCGATGCCCGCCGCCTGCTCAATACCCTCGAGACCCTTGCCGTCGCCGCCCGCAACGAGAAGCTCCCGGAGATCACCGATGCCTGGCTTCTCAAGGTGCTGGGCGAGCGCATGCGGCGCTACGACAAGGGCGGCGAGCAGTTCTACGACACCATCAGCGCCCTGCACAAGTCGGTGCGGGGCTCGGACCCGGACGCCTCGCTGTACTGGTTCGTGCGCATGCTCGATGGCGGCGCCGATCCCCGCTACATGGCGCGGCGCCTGGTGCGCATGGCCAGCGAGGACATCGGCCTGGCCGACCCGCGCGCGCTGCGCCTGGCGCTGGATGCCGCCGAGACCTACGAGCGCCTGGGATCGCCCGAAGGCGAGCTGGCGCTGGCGGAATGCGTGATCTACCTGGCCATGGCGCCCAAGTCCAACGCGGTCTACAAGGCCTTCAACGAGGCCAAGGCCTTCGTGAAGAAGGACGGCACCCGGCCGGTGCCGCTGCACCTGCGCAATGCGCCCACGCAGCTGATGAAGGACCTGGACTACGGGCGCGACTACCGCTACGCCCACGACGAGGAGGGCGGGTTCGCCGCCGGCGAGAACTACCTGCCCGAAGGCATGGCACCCCCCGGGTTCTACCGCCCCGTGGAGCGCGGGCTGGAAATCCGCATCGCGGAAAAGCTCCGCGAACTGCGCAAGCTGAACGATCAGCAAAAGTAATGGGCGGCAAGAGGTCGCCATGCTTGCGGGTAAACCCCCTCCGAACCCCGCGTGGCCCTCTGAAGCGCTTGGCTACAATCGCTCACCACGAAAACCCGTCCTGTACG
>CAZZAW010000171.1:0-5938 GCA_964652405.1 uncultured Ramlibacter sp. | reverse complement strand
TGCAGCACCTTGATGGGCGCCTTGAACATCTCGACGAACTCCAGCAGGCCCTGGTTGGCCAGGCACAGCCCGCCGGAGTAGCTGTAGGCGTCCGGGTCATCCTGGGCGTAGCTCTCGAGCTTGCGGATGTCGATCTTGCCGACCAGCGAGGAGATGTCCTGGTTGTTCTCGTCGCCCGGCTCGGTCTTGGCGATGCCGCACTGCTTGAGGATGGACGGGTAGCGCTTGACGACCTTGAACTTGCGGATGTCGCCGCCGAACTCCTCCAGCCGCTTGACGGCCCAGGGCGACATGATGCGCTGCGTGTAGCGGCGTGGGATGCCGAACTGCTGCTCCAGCAGCGGGCCGTCTTCGTCGTTGCTGAAGAGGCCCAGGGGCGATTCGTTCACCGGCGAGCCCTTGATGGCATAGAAGGGCACCTGCTCCATCAGCTGCTTGAGCCGTTCGGCGATGGACGACTTGCCGCCGCCCACCGGGCCCAGCAGGTAGAGGATCTGCTTCTTCTCCTCGAGGCCCTGCGCGGCATGGCGGAAGTGAGAGACCACCTGCTCGATCGGCTCCTCGAGCCCGTAGAAATCCTTGAAGGCCGGGTAGATGCGCACCATCTTGTTGCCGAAGATGCGCGACAGGCGCGGATCGTGCCGGGTGTCGATGATCTCCGGCTCGCCGATGGCGGCCAACATGCGCTCGGCCGCGGTGGCGTACACCAGGGGGTCCTTGCGGCAGGCCTCCAGGTACTCCTCCAGCGACATTTCTTCCTCGCGCGTCTGCTCGTAACGTGCCAGGAAATTGCGAACGACATCCATGAAAACTCCTTCCGCTACGTCAACCGCGCTTGGTGCGCCTGACATTCATTCTGCACCCACTTCGGGCCCCGGCCAACGCTGTTGACCCGGCGAGGGTGTAGGTGAATATCTGGCTTCACTGTAGGTCAACCGTAGACAAAAACAAAGCGCAAAAGTTTCTAGGGGATTGCGCTGTGCGAGAGCGTGCATTTATGCTGATGCACTGTTGCACGCGTGCCAGGGAACGGCTGTGCAAACGGCGTGCCATCGGCACGCGAAGGCCCTCAGGCCTGCTCTGGCAAGGGCTGCGCCGACAGCGTGAAGCGGAAGCATGCGCCTTGCTGGGGCACGGCTTCAGCCCAGATGCGGCCACCATGGCGCGCGACGATCTTCTGCACGATCGCCAGGCCGATGCCGGTGCCCTCGAATTCCACCGCGCTGTGCATGCGGTGGAACGCCTCGAACATCTTGGAGGCGTACGCCATGTCGAAGCCCGCCCCGTTGTCGCGCACGAAGTAGACGGTGCCTTCCGCGCCCTGCTCGCAGCCCACTTCCATTCGCGCATGCGCGGTCCTGGAAGTGAACTTCCAGGCGTTGCCCACCAGGTTGCCGATGACTTGCGAGAGCAGCCGGGGGTCTCCGTGCGCCGGAAGGCTGGGCACGATACTGACGTCGACGTGGCGCCCGGGCTGCTGCTCACGACAAGCCGCGACCGCTGCCTGGGCCAGCAGCGCCAGGTCGACCGGCTCGCTGCGCAGGCTGGCGCGCGACAGGTTCGCCAGCGCCAGCAGGCCGTCGGTGAGTTCGCTCATCTGCCGCACGCCCGCGCGGATGCGGTTGAGGTAGTGCAGCGCCCGTTCGTCCAGCGCGCCGCGCGTGGCCTGCTCCAGCATCTGGCTGAAACCGTCGATGGAGCTCAGCGGCGCGCGCAGGTCATGGGCGATCGAGTACGAGAATGCCTCCAGTTCGCGGTTGGCCGCCTGCAACTGCTCGGTGCGCTGGCGCACGCGCTCCTCGAGCTGCGCGTTCAGCCGCAGGATCTCCTGCTGCGCGGCAATGCGCGCGCTCACGTCCTTGGCGTAGATGGCGAGCCCCTGCGCGGACGGATAGGCGCGGACCTGCACCCACGCGTCGAAAGGGGCATAGTAGTCCTCGAACTGGACCGTGACGTTCTCGGCCATGGCCTTTTCATAGTGGCGCGCGAACTGCGATTCGCGCAGGTCCGGGAACAGCTCCCACAGCGGGCGCCCCAGCAGCTGGGTGCGCGGCATGCGCAGCAGCCGCTCGGCCTCGCCGTTGACGTAAGTGAAGCGCCACTGGCGGTCGATGGTGAAGAACGCGTCGGTCAGGCTCTCGAGCGTGTTGGTCAGCTGCTGCGCCACCGAGCGCACACGCTCGGCCGCGTCGCGGCTTTCGGAGATGTCCTGGCAGGCACCCTGGATGCGGCGCACGCGGCCGAGCGCGTCCCATTCCGCCTCGCCGATGACCCGGGTCCACACCCGCCTGCCCTTGGCCGTGACGATGGGCGCCTCGATGTCGAAAGGCGTGCCCTCGCGCACGCAGGCCCGGATCACCGCGGCCATGGCCGGCCGGTGTTCCGGCGCGAAGAAGGCCAGCGCCTGCTGGGGCGTGGGCTGGAACGCGCGGCGCACCTCGTGGATCGCGCAGACCTCTTCCGACCAGGTCACCGCGGGCTGCCCCACGTCCCAGGCCCAGCCGCCCAGGCGTCCCACCTGGGCCGCCATGTGGAGCATGGATTGCATGTCCCGCAGGCGCTGCTCGGCCAGCTTGGCGGGTGTCACGTCCCGCGCAATGCCCCGGTAGCCGGTGAACCGGCCATTGGAGTCGAACACGGGCTCGCCGCTCGCGCTGATGTAGCGCGGCGGGCCGTCGCCCCGGGTCCGCACGTATTCGAAGTCGCGGAACGGCAGATGGGCCTGCAGGGTGGCCCGGTGGTGCTCCCAGGTGCCGCTCAGGGGATGGATGCCCGGCAGCTCCCACCGGCACCTGCCCAGCGCGGTGGCCTGGTCCGGCTGCCAGAGCCCGTCGCGGTGGGTGCCCGAGAAGCTGGTGAACCGGAAGTGCTCGTCCTGCTCCCAGAACCAGTCGGAGGACAGCAAGGTGAGGCTGCGGAAGCGCCCTTCGCTTTCCCGCAGCGCCTGCTCGGCCCGCTTGCGCTCGGTGATGTCCTGCACCTGGGAGATGAAGTGCAGCGGCTGCCCTTGCGCGTCACGCACCAGCGTGCAGGTCAGCAACCCCCAGATCACCCGGCCGCTTCGGTGCAGGTAGCGCTTCTCGCGCGTGTACGTCTCGATGTCGCCGGCCAGCAGCGCGTCTCGCAAGCGGACGCTCTCGGCCGCTTCTTCGGGGTGCGCGATGTCCAGCACGGAAAGCGACAGCAGCTCTTCCTGCGTGTAGCCCAGCATCTCGCAGAAGGCGCGGTTCACCCGCAGCCGCTTCTGGTCGCGGCCGATCAGCGACATGCCGATGGCCGCGTTCTCGAACGCGCTGGTGAACTGCTGCTCCGCCACCCGCGTGGCGGGGGCGTCCTCCGGCCTTGTGCCACGGATGAGCTGGAACGGGCCCTGATGGGGCATGGATGGGATCCGGGCTGAAAGTAACGAACCGTATCAGCCGGTTTCCGCCGCACCCTTAGGGGATTTGCCTACACCCCTTAGGAAACCGAGGAAAAACCGCCCAGCCCGTGGGCAGTCAGCCACACAATTCGCCACACCACAACGCAGGGAACGAAGTTGCCAGGCACCAGCGCAGTACTGCCCCACGACGGGCCCCCGGGCGGGCTGGCAGACCGCCTGCTGGACCTGATCCAAGACGCGGTGGTGATCCACGACCTGGGACACCGCATCCTGTACTGGAACGCCGCGGCCGAGCGCGTGTTCGGCTTTCCCAGGGAAGAAGCGCTGGGCCGCGCAATGGACCAGCTCATGGGACCCGGGACGCGGCTGCCGCCGGAGGCGGTGCGGCAGCTCCAGGACCGCGGACGGTGGTCCGGCGACACGGAATGCCGCGCCCGCAACGGAAGCACCAAGGTGGTCGAGCGGCGCTGCGAGCTGCAGTGGGACCCCGTACTGGGCGTGCCCACGGTGCTCTCGGTGCACACCGACGTGACCGAGCAGCGCCGCGCGGAAAAGGAGATCGTGCTGCTCAACAACCTGCTGGAGCAGCGCATCCGGCACCGCACCGCGCAGCTGGAGGAAAGCAACGAGGACCTGCGCGATTTCGCCTATTCGCTGGCGCACGACCTGCGGGCGCCGCTGTCGTCGATCGACGGCTTCAGCGCGCAGCTGGAAGAGCGGCTGGCGGCCCGGCTCGATGCGCGCGAGGCGCACTACCTGCAGCGGGTGCGCGCAGGCGTCCGCCTGATGGCCGACCTGACCGACGGCCTGCTGGCGTTGGCGGACACGTCCAACACGGCGCTGGAGCACCAGCCGGTGGACCTCACCGCCCTGGCGCGCGGGATCGCCGAACGCTTGCGCGAGGAAGATCCGGGACGCCGCGCCGTGCTCGAGTTGCGCGAGACGCCACCGGCCCAGGGCGACCCGCGGCTGCTGGCCGACGTGCTGCAGAACCTTTTGGGCAACGCCTGGAAGTTCAGCGCCGGGCGGCGGGAGGCGCACATCGTTTTCGGCGCCGAGCCGGCCCTGGCCGGGACCTACCGATACTTCGTGCGCGACAACGGTGCCGGTTTCGACCCCGAGTACGCCTACAAGCTGTTCAGCCCGTTCCAGCGCCTGCACTCCACGCGGGAGTTCAAGGGCACGGGCATCGGCCTGGCCATCGTGCGCAAGATCATCAGCCGCCACGGGGGCCGGGTCTGGGCCGAGGGCCGCCTGGACGAAGGCGCCACCTTCTATTTCACGCTGCATGAGCCGGCCAGCCTGCGCACCCCGCGCCCGCCCCGCCCGCAGGGGGTGATGAGAGGCGATTTCGGCTCGCAGCCCGCGCCGCTCGGGCCCATCTAGCTACAAATTCAGGAGCAAGCTACCGCTCAGTGGATCTCCGGGTCCCCTGCCACGGGGGCGCGGTGCCCGCTCTCCAGGAAGTCGAAGTCGCAGCCCGTGTCGGCCTGCTGGATGTGCTGGAGGTACAGCACGCCGAATCCCCGCGTGAACTTGGGCGGCGGCTGCTTCCACTGCGCGCGGCGGGCGGCCAGTTCCTCGTCCGGCACCAGCAGCTGGATGCGCCGGGCCGCCACGTCCAGTTCGACCAGGTCGCCGTCACGCACCAGCGCCAGGGGGCCGCCCACGTGGGACTCGGGCGTGACGTGCAGCACGCAGGCGCCATAGCTGGTGCCGCTCATGCGGGCATCGCTGATGCGCACCATGTCGCGCACGCCCTCCTTCAGCAGCTTCTGCGGAATCGGCAGCTGGCCCCACTCCGGCATGCCGGGGGCGCCCTGCGGGCCGGCGCTCTGCAAGACGATCACGCTGTCCTTGGTGACCGGCAGCGCCGGGTCGTCGATGCGCGCAGCCATGTCGTTGTAGTCCTTGAACACCACGGCGGGTCCGCGGTGCTGGCGCAGGTGCTGCTCCATGGCGGCCGGCTTGATCACGGCGCCGCCCGGGGCCAGGTTGCCGGTGAGCACGGCCAGCCCGTCGCTGGCCACCAGCGGGTTGTCGCGGGGGCGGATCACGTCGTCGTTGAACACGCGAGCGCCTTCGATGTTCTGCGCCAGGGTGCTCCCGTTGCAGGTCTTCTGGCTGCCGTCGATGAGGTCGCCCAGGCGTGTGAGGAAGGCCCGCAGCCCGCCGGCGTAATGGAAGTCCTCCATCAGGTACTTGCCGCTGGGCCTCAGGTTGGCCAGCACCGGCGTCTTGCGCGCCAGCGCGTCGAAGCGTGGCAGGTCCAGCGCCACGCCAGCGCGGCGCGCCATGGCGATCAAGTGGACGATGGAGTTGGTGGAGCCGCCCAGGGCCAGCACCGCGGTGACCGCGTTGTCGAAGGACTGAGCGGTGAGGATGTCCAAAGGCTTGAGGTCTTCCCACACCATCTCCACGATGCGCTTGCCGGTGAGCGTGGCCATCTGGGCATGGCGTGAATCGGGCGCGGGGATGGAGGCGGCGCCGGGCAAGGTCAACCCCAGCACTTCCACGGCGCTGGTCATGGTGCTGGCGGTGCCCATGGTCATGCAA
>CAZZAW010000170.1:0-5940 GCA_964652405.1 uncultured Ramlibacter sp. | reverse complement strand
ACCAGCTGCACCGCACCGGCGGCCGCTACGCGCTGTGCACCATGTGCATCGGCGTGGGCCAGGGCATCGCCCTGGTCCTGGAGCGCGTCTGATCACCGACCCCGGCTTCTACGCCGTCGCCCTGCCGGCGGTGCTGCTGCTGGGGATCAGCAAGAGCGGTTTCGGCGCCGGCTTCGGATCGCTGGCCGTGCCGCTGATGGCGCTGTCGGTGCCGGTGCCGCAGGCGGCGGCGATCCTGATGCCGCTGCTGTTCGTGATGGACGTGCTGGGCCTGCATGCCTTCCGCCGCCATTTCGACTGGCCGCTGATCCGCTTCCTGCTGCCCTTCGGCCTGCTGGGCACCGTGGTCGGCACGGTGCTGTTCAAGCTCGTCGACCCGCGGCTGGTGGCCGGCGTCGTGGGCGTGTTCACGCTGCTGTTCCTGGCGCAGCGCCTGGCCTTTCCGCCGCGGCCGGACAGCCCGGCGCCGCCGCGCTGGCTGGGAGCCATCCTGACCACGATCAGCGGCTTCACCAGCTTCATCGCGCATGCCGGCGGGCCGCCCGTCAATGCCTACGTGGTGCCCCTCAAGCTCGCGCCCCTGCGCTTCACGGCCACCCTGGCGGTGTTCTTCTTCACGCTGAACATGAGCAAGTGGGTGCCCTACGCCTGGCTGGGCCTGCTGGACTGGAAGAACATGGCGACCTCGCTGGTCCTGCTGCCGCTGGCGCCGGTCGGCGTGCTGATCGGCGTGCGCATCGCGCACCGCATCCAGCCCGTGCTGTTCTACCGGTTCATCTACGCCGGCATGCTGCTGACCGGGCTCAAGCTGGTGTACGACGGGTTCTTCACCAGGTAGAGGCCTTGGCTTCGGCCACGGCCTGCGGCAGCTCGGCTTCCAGGGCCGACACCAGGCGCTCCAGCCGGTGATGCTCGGTCACGTCGTGGAAGCGCGTGACGCAGCCCACGCGCTTGCCGTGCACCCGCTGCGGCAGCACATGGCATTCGTAGACACGCCCGTCCGTGAGTTCGATGGTGCTGAAATGGCCGGTGCCGGGCTCGGCCTTGTGCCGCTCCACCTGCGCCAGGAAGCGCTGCGGGTCGCGCACCTGCGACAGCTGCATGGCCAGCAGGGCGGCCTCGTTGAGGTTGGCGAGCTTGTCCGGGGGAATGCGCCACATGTCGATGAAGCGGCTGTTGTAGTGCATGGCCCGGCCGAAATAGCCGAGCGCCAGGATGCCGTCGGTCGTCGAGTCCAGCGTGGCCAGCAGCAGCGCCAGCGCGGCCCGCGCTTCGGTGAGTTCCTGGGTGCGGCCCTCCAGCGTGCGGCTGGCGCTGCCCAGGCGCTGCTGCGCCGCAGCCAGCGCCCGGCGCGATTCGGCGAGCTCCTGCGCCAGCCGGTTCACCAGGTCGGCCAGCGAGCCGGCCTGCGGCGGGGCCTCGTGGATCTCGGTGGCAGCGGTGTTCGGTATGCCCATGCGACACCTCGGTTGCGAAGGCTTCATCACACCATGCGCGGCTCGGGCCCTCCTAGGGCGATTGCCTAGCCGGGCTTAGGAGAATGGCGCCCCTTCAGGGGAGGGCCGGCTCGGCCGGCAGCTGCTCGCGCAGGCCGGCCAGCAGGTCGGCCAGCGGCGCTTCCAGGCCCGCCACGTGGGCTTCGATCTCTGCCGGAGCCTGGCCGTCCCGGATGGCCAGCTCCAAGGCCCCGGCGCGGTCCTGCACCGCCACGGCGCCCACGTTGCCCGACACGCCCTTGAGCGTATGCGCCAGCCGCTCCGCCGTGGCGGTGTCCCCGGTGGCGAGCGCCTGCCGCACCTGGGCCACCACGTCCTTCTGGCCGGCGGCGTAGCGCCGCAGCATGGCCAGGTACAGCGGCTTCTTGCCCAGCATGCGCGACAGGCCCAGGGCGGTGTCCAGCCCGGGGACGTCACGGGGCAGGTCGGCCGGTCCCAAGGCCGCCGGCCGGGCCGGCGCCGACACGGGCGGGGCCGGACGGGCCGCCGGGGCCGCAGGCCGGCGAATCCAGCGGAGCAGCACGGCCCAGAGGTCCGCCGGCTCGATCGGCTTGACCAGGAAGTCGTTCATCCCGGCGTCCATGCACTTGCGCCGGTCCTGTTCCATGGCGTTGGCCGTCATGGCCACGATGGGCAGCCCCGCCAGCCGGGGGATGCCGCGCAGCTCGCGCGTGGCTTCCACCCCGTCCATCACCGGCATCTGCATGTCCATGAACACCAGGTCCCAGTGCCCCTGTTGCGCCATGTCCAGCGCGATGCGGCCGTTCGCGGCGACTTCGACCACCAGGCCGGCGTCCTCCAGCAGCTCGCGCGCGACCTGCTGGTTGATGTCGTTGTCCTCCACCAGCAGGATGCGGGCGCCGCGCAGCGCGGCCAGCCGGTCGTCGGCCTGCAGCTGCGGCGGTGCCGCGGCGGCGGCTTCGCGCCGGCCGCCCAGCACGCTGATGGTGGTATCGAACAGGATGGAGGGGTTCACCGGCTTGACCAGCACGTTGTCGATGCCGATGGCCTCGGCTTCCTTGAGCATCTCCTCGCGGCCGTAGGCGGTCACCATCAGGAACAGCGGCGGCGAGGCCAACCCCAGCGACTTGATGCGCCGCGCCGTTTCCATCCCGTCCATGCCCGGCATGCGCCAGTCCAGGTAGACCACGTCGAACGGCCGGCCCGCGCTGGCGGCCAGCCGGACCTGCTCCACCGCGGCGGCGCCGGAGGCGGCTTCGACCGCCTCGAAGGTCATGGCCTGCAGCATGTCCATGATCACGGCGCGGGCGTGGTCGTTGTCGTCCACCACCAGGGCTCGCCGCCCGCGCAGGTCGGGGTTGGGCAGCAGCTTGCGTTCCTTCACGGCGCCCACGCCCACGCGGGCGGTGAACCAGAAGGTGCTGCCCTTGCCGTACTCGCTCTCCACCCCGACCTGCCCGCCCATCAGCTCGGCCAGCTTGCGGGAAATCGCCAGCCCCAGGCCGGTACCGCCGAACTTGCGGGTGGTGGAGGTGTCCGCCTGCGAAAAACTCTGGAAGAGGCGGCCCATCTGCTCGGGGGTCAGGCCGATGCCGGTGTCGCGGACGCGGAAATGCAGCAGCACGTCGGTTTCGGTGCGCTCGCTGGCCCGCACCGAGATGACGATCTCGCCCTTCTCGGTGAACTTCACCGCGTTGTTGGCGTAGTTCAGCAGCACCTGGCCCAGGCGCAGCGGATCGCCCACCAGGCAGGGGGGCACGTCCGGCGCGACCTCGAAGACCAGCTCGAGCCCCTTGGCGTGGCACTTTTCGCTGATCAGGTTGCTGGTGTTGTCCAGCAGCCGTTCCAGGTCGAAGTCGGCTGCCTCCAGGTCCAGCTTGCCGGCTTCCACCTTGGAGAAGTCCAGGATGTCGTTGATCACGCCCAGCAGGTGCTGGCCGGAGGTCTGCACCTTGGCGATGTAGTCGCGCTGGCGCGCCGTCAGCTCGGTCTTGAGCACCAGGTGCGACAGCCCGATGATCGCGTTCAGCGGCGTGCGGATCTCGTGGCTCATGTTCGCCAGGAAGTCCGACTTCATGCGGGTGGCTTCCTCGGCCAGCTCCTTGGCCCGGCGGACCTCCTCCTCGATCTTCTTGCGCTGGGTGATGTTGCGGCTGATACCCAGCACCCCCTGTGGCTCGCCTTTCTCGTCCCACAGCGGCGACACCACGGTTTCGTAGAGGCAACGCTCGCCATCGGGGCGTGTCACGGCGTACTCGGCGCTCTGGTCGCGCAGGTCGCGCAGCACCGCCTGCTGGCGCCGGTCCATTTCACGCACCAGCTCGGGGGAGAACAGGTCTGCCGACGTCAGGCCGCGGATCTCCTCCACCGTGCGCCCGACGCTGGCGGCGAACGCGAGGTTGCAGCCCAGGTAGCGGCCCTGCAGGTCCTTGTAGAACACCCGGTCGGGGATCGAGTCGATCAGCGACCGGAGGGTCGCCTGCTGCCGCATGTTCTCGCGCTCGGCCGCGCGCTGGGCCGTCACGTCGGTGAAGTTGGCGATGACGATGGACCGGTTCTGGTCCTCGGCAAGCGACAGGGTGCTGGACAGGATGCGGATCTCCCCGTCCTTGCGGCGGTAGCGCCGCTCGAAGGTGAGCGGCCGCCCCGCCTCACGCAGCCCCGACTCCAGCGCCGCGAGGTCGGTGTTGCCGAATTCGATGTCGAGCTGGTTCACGTGCATGCCCAGCAGTTCCTCGGTCTCGTAGCGCAGCGCGGCGCAGGCGGCCGTGTTGGCGAAGACCACCTGGGCCGTCCGCGGGTCGAACCACAGCAGCGGGCCGGAGCTTTCCAGGACCACGTGGTTGAACATCATCTTCTGCTCGTAGCGCAGCCGCTCGGTGATGTCGCGGAAGGTGATGACGCTGCCCACGCACTTCCCGTGCAGGCGCTGCGGGATCACATGCCGCTCCAGCGTGCGGCCGTCCAGGAGTTCGACGACGCTGAAGTTCTCTTCCTCCGGGTTCTCCCGCCGCCTCTGCACGTGCGCCATCCATTCGTCGCGGTCCTTGACCTGGGCCAGCTGCAACTCGACCAGTCCCCGCGTGTCCAGGTCGCTCAGCTTGTCCTCAGGGATGCCCCAGAGTTCGACGAAGCGGATGTTGAAGTAGAAGGAGTCGTCGGAGAACTGGAGCGTGAGGATGCCGTCGTTGGCGGCGTCCAGGGTGGAGACCAGCTGCTCGTGCGAGCCGCGCAGGAGCGCGAGCTCGCGCTCGCGGATATCCAGCCGGCTTTCGGCCAGCCGCAGCTTGTCCTGGGCTTCGGCCAGCGCGCGGCGGGCGTCCGCAAGTTCGAGTTCGGTGGGCGCACGGTCCATGGCGGACGCTCCTCGGGTTGGGCGTCCATGAAACCATTTGCAACACGGCCTGGCTTAAGCAAATTGCCTAGGCCGCCTAGGGAATCCGGAAGTCAGCTCCCCCAGCCGGGCCGCCGGTCCTGCCCGCGGCTGCGCCGCTCCTGCGCCTGCTCGCGCTCACGGGCCATCTGCTCTTCCAGCTGCTGGCGGCCCTGCTTGACCACGGCAATCAGCTTGGCCCGGTCCTTGTGGTGGGGGTACATCTGCTCGAACAGCTCGATGTTGTGGCGCCGGAAGCGCATGGCCACCCGGCGTGCCTCGTGGGGCCCCGCACCCAGCACTTCGAGCACGGTCCGCGCGCTGCGCAGGCTTGCCTCGAACAGCTCGCGCTCGATGTGCACCACCCCCCGGTCGCGCAGTTCGTTCCAGTGGGTCACGTCGCGGGCGCGCACCACCAGCTGCAACTGCGGGAAATGCTCGCGCGCCAGGTCCACGATCGCGAGCGACTGGACCCGGTCGTCCACCGCCACCACGAGCACGCGGGCGCTGGCCGCGCCGGCAGTGCGCAACAGGTCCAGCCGGGAGGCGTCGCCGTAGAAGACCTTGTAGCCGAAGGCGCGCGCGGCCTCCACCATGTCGGCATCGTGGTCCAGCACCGTGGCGGTCAGGCCCTGGGCCATCATCATGCGGCCGATGATCTGCCCGTAGCGCCCGAAGCCGGCGATGATGATGGGTGCGTGCTGGGGCTCGCTGATTTCCTCCAGCTGCCGCGTGCGTCCGCCGCCCAGCCGCGCCGACCAGCGGTCCGCGGCGATCAGCATCAGCGGCGTCAGCAGCATGGAAAGCGTGATGGCCGCGACCAGCAGCGACGAGGTGTCGGCGTCCAGCAGGCGGGCGCCGGTGGCGGTCTGGAGCACCACGAAACCGACCTCGCCGCCCTGCGCCAGCAGCACGATGAACAGGGGTCGCTCGGCCACCGGAATCTGCATCAGCCGGGCCATCACCCACAGGACCACGATCTTGGCTGCCAGGAAGCCGAACACGATGGCGGCGACCAGCAGCGGCTGGCGGATGACCACGGCGAAATCGATGCTCATGCCGATGGCGATGAAGAACAGGCCCAGCAGCAGGCCCTTGAAGGGCTCGATG
>CAZZAW010000169.1:0-5996 GCA_964652405.1 uncultured Ramlibacter sp. | reverse complement strand
TGCGCAGGTAGCTCACGCCGCCGGTGCCGCCGGTGCCGCGCTTGAACCCGATCACGCGCTCCACCGTGGTGACGTGGCGGAAGCGCCAGAGCCGGAACGCGTCCTCCAGGTCGGTCAGTTCCTCGCCCAGCTGGTACAGGTCGAAGTGTTGCTGGGGATTGCGGTACACGGTCAGCCAGGCCTGTTCCACGGCCTCGCTTTCCACGTAGGGCTGGGTCCAGTCGCGCTGGGTGTGCGAAGCGGGCACCGGCAGGCCGCGCCGGGCCAGCAGCCGCAGCGACTCGTCGTAGAGCGACGGTGCTTCGTACGCGGCCCGCACCGTCGCCAGGAGGTCGGGACGGTGCGAATGCGGCTTGAGCATGGCCGCGTTCTTGTTGCCCAGCGCGAACTCGATGCAACGGTACTGCGCGCTCTGGAACCCGCTGGAGTTGGCCAGGTAGGGCCGGATCGCGCTGTACTCCGGCGGCGTCATCGTCGCGAGCACGTCCCAGGCGTGCACCAGCTGTTCCATGATGCGCGACACCCGGGCCAGCATCTTGAAGGCGCTGCCCAGCTGGTCGCGGCCCAAGGCCTCGATGGCGGCGCGCAGCTCGTGCAGCATCAGCTTCATCCACAGCTCGCTGGTCTGGTGCTGGATGATGAACAGCATCTCGTTGTGGTCGGGCGAGAGCGGCTTCTGCGCGCCCAGGATGGCGTCCAGCTGCAGGTAGTCGCCATAGCTCATGGAGCGGCTGAAATCGAGCTGCGCGTTCTCCTCGCGCACGATGTCCTCGGGCTTCCTGGTGCTGTCCATGTCAGGTCACCGCGTGCTGGCGGTTGAACTCGGCACGCCGCCATTCGCCGCTTTCCAGCACCTGGCGCAGGTGGTCCACGGCCTGCCAGACCTCTTCGAAGCCCAGGTACAACGGCGTGAAGCCGAAGCGCAGGATGTCGGGCGCGCGGAAGTCGCCGATCACACCGCGCGCGATCAGCGCCTGCACGATCGCGTAGGCGCCCTCGCTGCGCGAGAGGCAGACCTGCGAGCCGCGGCGGGCGTGCTCCCGCGGGGTCACCAGCGACAGGCCGTGCCCCTGGCAGCGCTCCTCGACCAGCGCGATGAACAGGTCGGTGAGCGCCAGCGATTTCGCGCGCAGGGCGGCCATGCCGCCTTGCGGCCGTGCCGCTTCCAGCGTGTCCAGGCCGCAGTCCCGGGCCGTCATGCTCAGCACCGGCTGCGTGCCGCACAGGTAGCGCGCGATGCCGGGGGCGGGCCGGTACTCGGGCGTGAACTCGAACGGCGCGGCATGGCCCCACCAGCCGGCCAGCGGCTGCCAGAAGCGATCGGCATGGCGGGGATGCACCCAGGCGAAGGCGGGCGCGCCCGGGCCGCCATTGAGGTACTTGTAGCCGCAGCCGATCGCGAAGTCCGCGCTCGCGCCCTGCAGGTCCACGGGCACCGCGCCGGCGCTGTGCGCCAGGTCCCAGACGGCGAGCGCGCCGGTTTCGTGCGCCCGCGCCGTCAGGGCGGCCATGTCGTGCATGGCGCCGGTGCGGTAGTTGACGTGGGTGAGCATGAGCACGGCCACCTCGGGGGTGAGGGCGGTCTCGATCTCCTGCGCCGTCACCAGGCGCAGTTCTAGGCCGCGCTCCTGGCACAAGGCCTGGGCGATGTAGAGGTCGGTGGGGAAGTTGCTGCGTTCGCTCAGGACCACCCGGCGCCGGGGCTGGTCCTCGCGGGCGATGGACAGCGCCGCGCTCAGCACCTTGTACAGGTTGACCGAGGTGCTGTCGGTCGCCACGACCTCGCCGGGCTTCGCGCCGACCCAGCCCGCGATCTTGTCGCCCACCCGGCGCGGGAGCTCGAACCAGCCCGCGGTGTTCCAGGAGCGGATCAGCCCCTGGCCCCATTCCTGCGTCACGGCCTGCGCCACGCGCGCGGACGTGGCCCGGGGCAGGGGACCTAGCGAATTGCCATCGAGGTAGATCACGCCGGGCGGCAGGTCGAACAGCTCTCGCAGCGGGCGCAGGGGATCGGCCGCATCACGGCCGCGGCAATCGTCAAGCGTCAGGGTCATAGGGTTCGCAGCACCGCCCGGACGGGCGAGGCATCGGCGGTCATGAGTTTCAGGGGCAGGGCGATCAGCTCGTAGTCGCCCTCAGGAACGTCGTCCAGCACCAGGTTCTCCAGCACGCGCAAGCCGCGCCGGCGGATCACCTGGTGGCTGGGCAGTTCCTTGCTCTCGGCGGGGTCGATGCTCGCGGTGTCGATGCCGACCAGGCGCACGCCCAGTTCTGCCATCCGCTCCAGCGTGGCGGGCGCGAAGGCGGTGAGTTGCGGGTCCCAGCGGTCCACGGGCATGCGGGCGTACGTGCGCACCAGCACGCGCGGCGGCATTCCCCGCACCGCGTGGGCCAGGTGGTCCCACTGGAGCAGGGGGCCCTTTCCGATCGCATGGATCACGCGGCAGGGGCCGAGGTACGGGTCCAGCGGCAACTCGCCCACGGGCAAGCCCTGCGGGTCGTAGTGCAGCGGCGCGTCCGCATGGGCGCCGACGTGCGGTGACAGGGTGATGCTGCTGACGTTGACCGGGCAGCCGGGTGCGATGGTGGCGGCCCATTCCTGGCGGTACGGGGTGTCACCGGGAAAGACGGGCGAGACCGCATGAACCGGCGGGGAGATGTCCCAGAGGCGCTTCATGCCAAAAGTGTGCGCCGCCCGGCAGGGGCGTGGTGTCGGTTAATCCCAACACCGCTCAATGATTCAGGCCTAAAGCATCTGCAGCGGCGGCAGGCCGTGGCGGGCCCGGGCCTTCTCGCACCCGTAGCTGCCAGGCTCCAGCTCGCGACAGGGGTTGGGCCGCCATTCGTAGATGCCGCAGGCGACGTTCTCGCCGACCTTGCCGGTGAGGGCGGCGCAGCGGATGGGGATGTGGTCCGTGCCCCGCATGCGGCAGGTGGCCCCATTCACCTCGACGGCCAGGCCATCGGGCACCGTGCCGCCCATGCCCTGCAGTTCATAGACCGCGAAGTCGACCCGGTAGCTGGCGCAGCAAGCGCCGCAGGACTGGCAAGGATGGGTGAGCGCCATGGCGGTCAACCGCCCCGGGCAGGCCAGCGTTGCGGAAAGGCTGTATGGAAATACAGCTCACAGCAAAGAGAAAGGAGAAACACCATGGAACTTCAGACTGCGCGCGAGATTATCGACACCCTGGCCCGGGGCATCCACCCGGCCAGCGGCGAGGTGATGCCCGAAGACAGCCCCTACAACGAGCCGCAGGTCATCCGCGCCTTGTTCACCGTGTCCCAGGCGCTGGGCGCCGCGCCTCCTGCGGCCAAGCCGAAGCGGGAACTGCCGCCCAACGCGGGCAAGCCCTGGTCGCCGGAAGACGACGCCCGCCTGGCGGCCGCTTTCGATGCCGGGCAGACGCTGGACCAGCTGCCGGCCGCCTTCGGCCGCACCCGGCATTCGGTGGAAGCGCGGCTGGTGAAGCTCGGGCGGCTGCAGTCGGCAGCCGGCCTGCGCTTCAGCTGACCTTGCCCAGCAGGAGGTACTCCATGAGCGCCTTCTGCACGTGCATGCGGTTCTCGGCCTCGTCCCACACCACGGACTGCGGGCCGTCGATCACCTCGGCCTGCACCTCCTCGCCGCGGTGGGCGGGCAGGCAGTGCATGAACAGGGCGTCGGGCCTGGCGACGCGCATCATGTCCAGGTCCACGCACCAGTCGGCGAAGGCCTTGCGGCGCGCCTCGTTCTCGGCCTCGTAGCCCATGCTGGTCCAGACGTCGGTGGTCACCAGGTCGGCGCCCCGGCAGGCGTCCATGGGATCCTTGAAGACCTTGTAGCTCTCGTTGCTGCGGATGCCGGCAACGGCCTGGTCCACCTCGTAGCCCGAGGGCGTGCTCACGTGCACGGTGAAGCCCAGCAGCTCGGCCGCCTGCAGCCAGGTGTTGGCCATGTTGTTGCCGTCGCCCACCCAGGCGACCACCTTGCCCCGGATCGAGCCGCGATGCTCGATGAAGGTGAAGATGTCGGCGAGGATCTGGCAAGGGTGGAACTCGTTGGTCAGGCCGTTGATGACCGGCACGCGCGAGTGCTCGGCGAAGCGCTCGATCTTGTCCTGCCCGTAGGTGCGGATCATCACCAGGTCGACCATGCGGCTGATCACGCGCGCCGTGTCCTCGATGGGCTCGGCGCGCCCCAGCTGGGTATCCCCCGTCGTCAGGTGGACCACGCTGCCGCCCAGCTGGTACATGCCGGCCTCGAAGCTCACGCGGGTGCGGGTGGAGGCCTTCTCGAAGATCATGGCCAGCGTGCGGTCGGCCAGCGGGTGGTACTTCTCGTAGGCCTTGAATTTCTTCTTGATGAGGGCGGCCCGCTCGAACAGCCAGGAGTATTCCGAGGCGTCGAGGTCGCTGAACTGGAGGTAGTGCTTGATGGCCATGGTCATTCGGCCAGGAATGTCTTCACCAGCGGCGCCAGGATGGCGACGATCTCGTCGGCCTCGGCCTGGGTCAGGATCAGCGGCGGCACGAGGCGGATCACGCTCTCCGCCGTGACGCTGATCAGCAGGCCGGCTTCCGCCGCCCGCCCGGTCAGCGCGCCACAGGGCCTGTCCAGCTCCACGCCCAGCATCAGGCCTTGTCCGCGGATTTCCTTGACGCCCTTGAGGCCGCCGAGTTCGCGCTCGAGCGCGGCCTTCAGGTGAGCTCCGACGCGGGCGGCGTTCTCCAGCAGGCCTTCCTCTTCCATGATGCGGATGGTTTCGACGCCGGCCCGCGTGGCCAGGGGGTTGCCGCCGAAGGTGGTGCCGTGGTTGCCCGGCTGGAAGATGTTGGCGGCCTTGGGCCCGGCCACCACCGCGCCGATGGGCACGCCCGAGCCCAGGCCCTTGGCCAGCGGCATCACGTCCGGCTTGATGCCGGCCCACTGGTGGGCGAACCATTTGCCGGTGCGGCCCATGCCGCACTGGACCTCGTCGATCATCAGCAGCCAGTCCTTCTGGTCGCACAGCTGACGCACCTGCTGGAGGTACTCGATGCGCATGGGGTTGACGCCGCCCTCGCCCTGGATGGTCTCGAAGAACACGGCCACCACGTTCGGGTTGCCCTCGGTGGCCTTCTTCAGCGCCTCGATGTCGTTGAGGGGCACCCGGATGAAGCCTTCCACCAGCGGGCCGAAGCCCTTCTGCACCTTTTCGTTGCCGGTCGCCGAGAGCGTGGCGATGCTGCGGCCGTGGAAAGCCTTCTCGTACACGACGATCTCGGGACGGGCGATCCCCTTGTCGTGCCCGAACTTGCGGGCCAGCTTGAGGGCAGCCTCGTTGGCTTCCAGGCCGGTGCAGCAGAAGAAGGCGTTCGTCAGGCCCGACAGTTCCACCAGCTTGGCGGCCAGCCTCTCCTGGTTGGGCACGTGGTAGTAGTTGCTGCTGTGGATGATCTTGGCCACCTGGTCCTGCAGGGCGGGCACGAATTTCGCGTGGTTGTGGCCCAGCGTGTTGACCGCGATCCCGGCCAGCGCGTCGAGGTACTGCTTGCCATTGACGTCCCAGACTCGCACGCCCTGGCCGTGCGACAGGGCGATGGGCACCCGGCCGTAGGTGTTCATGGTGTGGGGCGATGCAGCCTCGATGAAAGCCATTTGACGGTTCTCCAAATGAAAATGGGCTCAACGAGTGAGCCGCTGAGGCCCGATTTTAGGCACGCGTGCGGACGCGGCGGGTTGAGGATTGCGCATCACAGCGATGCGGCCTGGCCGTTCGCTCCCAAGTCTTATATAAGATAGAATACTGGGCTACCCGCCACCCCGACGCGATGGTCTCCAGCAGCGCCAAAGAAGTCTTCATCCAGGGCATCACCCGCGACGGCCGGACCTTCCGTCCCAGCGACTGGGCCGAGCGGCTGGCCGGGGTGATGAGCAGCTTCCGCCCGGGCGGCGCGCAGCCGGGCAGCCACCTGAGCTACTCGCCCTGGTGCGTGCCCACGGTGATCAACGGCGTGAAATGCGTGATCGTCAACAG
>CAZZAW010000168.1:0-6016 GCA_964652405.1 uncultured Ramlibacter sp. | reverse complement strand
GTCTTCACCCGCATGACCATCACCGAGAACCTGCAGATGGGCGCCCACATCCGCAACGACAAGGCGGAGATCGCGGCCGACATGGACAAGGTGTTCGGCATCTTCCCGCGCCTGAAGGAGCGCCGCGACCAGCTGGCCGGCACCATGTCCGGCGGCGAGCAGCAGATGCTGGCCATGGGCCGCGCCCTCATGAGCCGCCCCAAGGTGCTGCTGCTGGACGAGCCTTCCATGGGCCTGTCGCCCATCATGGTGGACAAGATCTTCGAGGTCGTTCGCGAGGTCTACGCGCAGGGCGTCACGGTGCTGCTGGTGGAGCAGAACGCCAGCCGGGCGCTGCAGATCGCCGACCGGGCCTACGTGATGGAATCGGGCCTGATCACCATGAGCGGCGACGCCAAGGAAATGCTCAGCGATCCCAAGGTCCGGGCCGCGTACCTGGGCGAGTAGGGCGAAAAAAAACGCCCACGGACCGCAACCCGTGGGCGCCTAGGCTCTTCTTCTTCCAACCGCTTCCCGTTTCCCTGAGCTTTCAATACCGGTACTGCAGTCCCAGGCTGGTCGCCCGCAAGCCGCCTGTGAACCTGAAATCGTGGCTCTCCCAGCCCAGCGTGGCGGAGAGCCGGCGCGAGAAGTCCATGCTCACCCCGGCGCCGTAGCTGAAGCCGGAGCCGTCGGGTCCGGCCAGCGCGACGCCGGGAGGCGCGTCGCCGTATCCGTAAGTCGTGCCTAGCCGTCCATACAGGCCCAGCCCGCCGAACAGCGGGGCGCGGCCCACCAGGCTGAGGTTGAGTCCCTGCGAGCGGACGTTGCTGCCCAGGTGCGTGAGCCGCGGCAGTTCGACCACGCCGACGTCGATGCCCAGCGTGGCGCCGGGAATCAGGCGGTAGTCTGCCGCCAGGAGATTGACCGACGGGGTGCTGCTGGGCGACTGCGCTAGGGCACCACCCGACGCCAGGGCCATGGCTGCCGTCGCCCAAGGGGCGGAACACCGGAAGGCGCGGAAGACGTCCATGGCACGCTCCTGTTGCTGAAATGTTTCCCGACGGAACAAATCTAGACCAGGTGTAGCTGAGCAGTTGTCAGATAAACCGCACAGCCCTCGTAGGACCGGCTGAGGTACGCTATGGAAGAGATAGCGCCTGGCGCCCGCGCCATGCGGGCTGGAGGCCGATTTTGCGGTTCAACCCGCGTTACAGCCTGTTGTGCTTGGCGTTGCTTTCAGTCCACCTTGGCGCCGGATGCCTTGACGACCTTCTCGTACTTGGCCAGCTCCGCGCGCATGAAGGCGCCGAATTCCTCGGGCGTGTTGGTCACCGGTTCGGCCATCAGGCCAGCAAAGCGGGTCCTGGCTTCCGGCGACTGCAGGGCGGCCACGAAGGCCTGGTTCATCTTCTGGATCACTTCGCGCGGCGTGGCGGCCGGCGCGACCAGGCCCCACCAGGTGTCGATCGCGAAGCCCTTGAGCGTGTCGGCCACCGGCGGCACGTCGGGCAGGGCCGGCGAGCGGTTCAGGGTGGTCACGGCCAGCGCCTTGAGCTTGCCGGCGCGGATGTTGGGGGCCGCCGTGGCGAGATTGTCGAAGTTGAAGTCCACCTGCCCGGACAGCAGCGCCAGCTGCGCGGGGTTGCCGCCGTTGTACGGGATGTGCACGGCGAAGATGCCGGCGCCCTGCTTGAACATCTCGCCGGCCAGGTGGCCCGCGCTGCCGTTGCCGCCGCTGCCGTAGTTCAGCTTCGCGGGGTTGGCCTTGGCGTAGGCGATCAGGTCGGCCAGGGAATTGATCTTCAGCCGGGCCGCGGTGTCGGCGTTCATCACCAGCACGTTGGGCACGCGCACCATCTGGGTGATGGGCGCGAAATCCCTGGCCGCGTCGTACGGCATCTTCGAGAACAGCCAGGGGTTGATCGCATGCGTGGCCACGGCGGAAATGCCGATCGTCAGGCCGTCCGGGGCGGCCTTCGCCACTGCATCGGCGCCGATGTTGCCGCCGCCGCCCGGACGGTTCTCGATGATCACCGTGCCCAGCGTGTCCTTCACGCGCTCGGCCAGCAGCCGCGCCGTGACGTCGATCGGGCCGCCTGCCGCATAGGGAACGATCAGGCGGATGGGACGGGCCGGCGCCTGGGCGAAGGCAGGAAGGGCCGCCGCGGCGGCCATGGCGGAAAGAAGGAGCGATCGGCGTTGCATCATGTCCCCGGATCCTTGTGCTTGTCGGCTTCTGTGGTGAACGAATCGGCGTAGAACTCTTCGGGCGGCAGCTTCCCGAGCGCGCTGTAGTCGGCCCGCGCGGAATCGACCACGATGGGCGCGCCGCAGGCATAGACCTGGTGCCCGGACAGGTCCGGGAAGTCTTCCAGCACGGCCTTGTGCACGAAGCCGGTGCGGCCCTGCCAGTTGTCCTCGGGCAGGGCGTTGGAGATCACGGGCACGTACTTCAGCTGCGGCATCTCGGCCAGCCTGGCGCGTACCCAGTCGTCCAGGTACAGGTCGGCCGGCCGGCGGCCGCCCCAGTACAGCGTGGCCGGACGGGTGATGCCCTTGAACTGCATGTGCTCGATCACGGCCTTGATCGGCGCGAAGCCAGTGCCGGAGGCCAGCAGGATCATGGGCTTGTCGCTGTCCTCGCGCAGGTAGAAGCTGCCGTACGGGCCTTCCACGCGCAGGATCTCCTTTTCCTTCATGGCGCCGAACACGTGGTCGGTGAACTTGCCGCCCGGCATGTGCCGGATGTGCAGTTCCACGCCGGGGCCGTTGTGCGGCGCATTCGCCATCGAATAGCTGCGGCGCGCGCCGTCGCGCAGGATGAACTCGATGTACTGCCCGGCGTGGTAGCGCATCACGTCGTTGGCGGGCAGCTGCAGCTTAACCAGCATCACGTCGTGCGACTTCTTCTCCAGCGCGCTCACGCGCGAGGGCATCTTCTTGATGGGGAAAGCGCTCTCGTCCGTAACCTGGCGCGATTCCAGCACCAGGTCGGACTGCGCGGTGGCGCTGCAGGTGAGGATGTAGCCGGCCGCTTCCTCGTCGGCCGACAGGGCCTTGCTCTGGTGCGGCCCGTGGCTCACCTGGCCCTCGAGCTTCTTGGTCTTGCAGGAGCCGCAGGCCCCGTCCTTGCACCCGTAGGGCAGGCCGATGCCCTGGCGGATGGCGGCGGCCAGGATGGCCTCGCCGGGGTTGGCGCTGAACGCGCGGCCGCTGGGCAGCACCGTCACCTGGAAGGACCCTGCAGGGGCCGGGGCGGTCGTCATGTTGGGGGTATCCTCGGGCTCTTCTGTGGTCTGTCGCCCCTGATTTTGCCTTCAAACCAGAGTCCCCTCGGCGCCCGGCCAGCCCGCTTTCGCCGCCAGCGCGTGCTGATCGTCGGCTGCGGCGACGTGGGCCTGAGGGTCGCGCGTGAGCTTCGCGGCCGCGTGCGCCTGCTGGCCCTCACCTCCAACCCGGCCCGCCGCGCCGAGTTGCGCTCGGCCGGCCTTACGCCCCTGCCGGGCAACCTGGACCAGCCGCGCACCCTGGCCCGGCTTGCCGGCCTGGCTGACCACGTGGTGCATCTGGCGCCCCCGCCCGGCGAAGGCGAGGCGCAGTGGTGGCGCGACCGGCGCACGCAGGCGCTGCTGCGCGCGCTGCGGCTGCGCACCGCGCCGGCTGCCCTGGTGTACGGCTCGACCACGGGCGTGTACGGCGACTGCGCGGGCGAGCAGGTCGCGGAGTCCCGGCCCGTGCAGCCGCGCACACCCAGGGCCCAGCGCCGCGTGGACGCCGAGCGTGCCGTGCGCCATTTCGGCCGCGCCGCTGGCGTGCGGGCCAGCATCCTGCGCATTCCCGGCATCTACGCGCCCGACCGCGAGGGCGGCACGCCGCGCGAGCGCCTGCTCAAGGGCACGCCGGTGCTGCGCCCCGAAGACGACGTCTACACCAACCACATCCATGCCGACGACCTGGCCCGCGCGGTGGTGGCCGCGCTGTGGAAGGGCCGCCCGCAGCGGACCTACAACGCCAGCGACGACACCGAGCTAAAGATGGGTGACTACTTCGACCTGGCGGCCGACCTCTACGGCCTGCCGCGGCCTCCGCGCGTGCCGCGCAGCACGGCGCAGGACGACCTGCCGCTCATGCTCCTGAGCTTCATGAGCGAGTCGCGCCGGCTGGACAACCGCCGGCTCAAGCGCGAGCTGGGGCTGGTGCTGCGCTACCCGCAGGTGCGGGACGGGTTGGGCGGCCTCACTCCCGGTTAGGCGGCGCCGCGGTGCTTCCCAGCGCCGCGCCGCGCAGCTGTGCGCACCGCTGCACCAGCGCGTTGTGCATCTCGCCCAGCCGCAGCGCCACGTCGTCCTGGTGGCGAGGCGGTGCCTGCGCCACCAGGTTCTCGGCGCAGTTCTCGCGCCGCAGGTAAGGGCCCAGCGCCAGCACGTAGCGCTCCAGCGCCACCATGCTGCTGTCCGGCTGGCGGGCCCGGTAGCGTTCCAGCTCGCGCAGCAGCCGCTGCCAGCGCTGCGCCACCGGGTCGGCGGCCATGGTCGGGTCGCCGAGCGAGAGGTACTGCTCGGCGCGCCGGCCCAGCGCCTCCAGCCGGGCGTACTGCTCGTGCAGCCGCGCCTGCAGCCCGCCGGCGTCGGCCGCGTTCAGCGCCCGCAACAGGGGACCGGTGTCGCCGCGCCAGTCGGAGAAATCCGCCAGCCGCGCATCGAACAAGGGCAGGGCCTTGAGCTCCTCGTACGCCGCAGCCAGGCGCCGGTGCAGGTCGCCCGACTGCTGCGCCCCCAGGCTTTGCGCCAGGTGCGCCGCGCGCAGCGAGGTGAGGAGCGACTGCACCTGCGCCAGCCGTTCGCGCTGCACGCTGAAGCTGGAGGGATCGAACGGCAGGCCCGGGTCGGGTGTGGGCGAGGCTTTGAGCGCCTGGACCGCCGTGTCGTAGGCCAGCTGCGCCAGGCGGGCATCGACCACCCGCCCCACGCCGGCCCGCGCGAAGTCGGGGAACCGCGGCAGGTGCTCGCGCCAGACGCGGCGCCGCACGTCGGCCACCGCCAGGGCGTCTTCGAGGCGCGCCGCCCCCGCCACCGTCGCGGTGTCGGGCTGCAGCTGCATGAAGGGCTCCTGCAGCAGACCGCCCAGCGCCTGGCGCAGCGCCACCCGCTCGGGCGCCAGCGCGAAGCGGCCGGCGTCCGCCTGCCAGCGGATGCCCGGCGGCGCGCCCTTGCGGGTGCCGGCATAGTGCGCGTCGAAGCGGCGCCGGAACTGGGCGAAGGCGGCATCGGACTGCGCGCGCAGCTGCTGCACCAGCGGCGGGCCCAGCAGCGGCAGTTCCGCCACCTGCGCCAGCAGGGCTTCGTAGCCGGGGCCCAGCTGCAGGGTGTCCTGCCGCATCCACGCGGTGCGGCCCTGCGCCAGCAGGGTTTCCTGCTCCTGCAAGGCCGCAAGCACCACCCGGTAGCGCTCCACCGCCGCCGGGAAGGGCAGCGGCCGCTGCGCATCGAACAGGCCGGCGCTCGCGTTGATCAGGGCTTGCTCGCGCGCTAGCAGGTCGTTGGACGCGAGCAGGCGCTGGTGCAGTGCGTCCATGCCCTTGAGCAGGGTGCAGCGCGCCGCGCCCTGCAGGGCCGCCACCAGCGCGCCCGGCTGCGCGTCGGCATCGTCCCCGGCGCTGCCGAACAGTTCCAGGCTGCGCGAGGCCGGGCCGGGCAGCTCCGCGTCCAGCGTGTAGCGCACCAGCCGCCGCAGGTGCTCGGGGTCGGCGCCGGGGGTCTGCAAGGCGGTCCACGACTGGACCGCGCCATCCAGCGGCCGCAGCGATTCCAGGTAGCCGCGCACCGCCGCGAACTCGGGCAGGTCTTCCGGCGCGGTGCTCAGCACGCGGGCATTGGCGGCCACCGCTGGCGCCGCGCACTCCAAGGGTTGGCGGAACTCACCGCCGCCGGGGCGCTGCGGCGTGCCGGTGAGCTTGCTGGCCCGCGTGAGCAGTTCGCGGCGGATCGTCTCGAGCACGATGTCGCCGAACTCGCGCTCCAGCCGGGCCGAGAGG
>CAZZAW010000167.1:0-6017 GCA_964652405.1 uncultured Ramlibacter sp. | reverse complement strand
GGCAGCGGCTCGGCATCGGCGACAACCTGATCCGCCTGTCGATCGGGATCGAGGCGGTGGAGGACATCACCGCCGACCTCGCCCAGGCGCTCGCCGGCTGACGCTTTATCGCGTCCAGGTGGCCATCTGCCGCCACACCTGGATCACGTTGGTATTGTCGACCGCCTGCATGTAGAACTTCTTCAGACCGGAGAACGCCGGCGCGAATTCCAGATTGAACGTAATGGTCAGGTTGGACCCTACAGAGGTTCCGCCCGATCCGGTGCCGCGCAGCGTGCACTGGCTGTTCGAAACCTGTCCCGCGCTCCCACCCGGCAGTCCGGACCATGCGGTTCCAGTATTATTCAGCAGGAAGAAGGTGTTCGACGCACGGTCATAGTGAATGAAGCAGCCGTTGGTTCCGCTGAGCGTTCCGTTGATCACGAGTTGGGCGAAGGCTATGGTGGCGGCGCCGTCGCCGTCGCGAACCACCGCGCTGAAGGTCTGCGAGATGCCGGTTCCGGAGTTCGGAGTTATGGAGATCAGCTCCACCACCTTGGGATCGCCGGTATCGTTCCAGGTCCCGATCTGCTGCCAGCCGCTGCCTCCGCTCGCCGCATCGGCCGCAAATTGGTAGATGTTCTTCGCGCCGGAGAATCCCGAGCGGAAACTGACATCAATCACCGTTGTCAGGTCGGTGCCCGAGTTGGAAGACGCACTCGCCGCGCCGTGCAGCGTACATTGCGAGTTACCGATCGAATTCGGCGAGTTGCCGAGCAGGCCGTACCACTGCGTCATATCATCGCTCAGCAGGTAGAAGACATTCACCGCCGGATCGTAGCTGATGTAGCACGCGTTGAGCGCGCTCACGGCGCCTTTCGCAAACAGGAACTGCGCATACTGGATGCTGTTCGCGGAGGTCAGGTGGCGGGTGCGGAAGGTAAACGCCTGGCGTCCGGCCGTGCCGGCGCCCGGGGCGACGGAAACGGGCACGGTCCCGCCGGCGTTGGTGGTAAAAGATCGCGTCACGGAACTGGCCGTATGCACCCCGTTGCGAGCCACAATCCGCCAGAAGAAGGCCGTGCCGTTAGCCACGGGACTGGGCACAACGTAATGCGTATTGGTGGTGCTGGCGATTTGAGTGGTCGGCGGATTGGTGGTTCCAAAGTAAACATCGTAGGCTGTCGCCCACTCCACGGGTGCCCAGCCGAAAGCCGGCGTAGTCGACACCTTCGTCGCCGCATCGGGCGGGTACAACAGCGTGGGTGGATTGGCGGCTGCCAGGATCGCCGTAGGATCCAGAGCGGAGGCTGTCGGCGATCCGCCGCCCGAAACCGTCACCTGATTGATGAGCTGCGCTGGCGCGCCGGCGGACACGTTCACGGTCACCGTGATCGGCGGATAACTGGCCGCCGCGGCGAGTGTATCCGAGCGAGTGCAGGTCAGCGTCCCCAGAACGCAGGTCCAGCCGGTGCCGCTGATCGCGGTAGCGGTCATCCCGATCGGAAGCTGATCCACCATTGTGATGGTGCCCGAGGTGACGCCCGGGCCCTGGTTCGCAACACTGATGGTGTACACGGCACCGGTTTGCCCGGCGAAGAAGCTGCCGGCATGCGTCTTATTGACGGTGAGGACCGGGGTCAGGACACCCAGCAGGACCGTGATGTTGTTGGACCCGGCATTCGCGATCGCCACGTCGGAGCGGCCGTCGCCGTTGAAGTCGGCGATAACGGCGCTGGAGGGTTGAGTGCCGGTCGCATAAGAAATGGCTGACGAAAACGTCCCGTTTCCGGCGCCCAGGAAAACGCTTGCCGACGACCCAAGTCCGAGAACATCGAGGTGAGTGTCGCCATTCAAGTCCCCCGCAAACAGCCAGGAGAGGTTTCCAGTAAAGTTCGTCGTGAGTGCTGCGTGAAAGGAGCCATCTCCTTTGCCTCGCGCGACCTGAATACCGTTGTAGGTTAGCCCCACAGTGTCCAGATTGCCATCGCGATCGAAATCGCCGAGCACCAGAGGCCGAACGGTCAAGTAATCTCCAAGGCTTTGGAAGTTGCCGTCGCCCGTTCCAAGAAGTGTGAAGTCTGAGACAAGATCGCTTTTGCCGTCGTTGTTCAGGTCTCCCACGCGGGCATAGTTGCAGCAGATAGATAAGCTACGTGACTGAAACGTCCCGCCGCCATTCCCCATCCAAATCTTGCTTGTTGCCGGCCAAAGGAAATCCAGGTCACCGTCGTTATCGAAATCGGCGATCGGAAAGGCAAACCCCACGAAGTCCGTTTCCACCGGTGTAGGGATTCCGAGAGAGAACGTTCCGTCCCCGTTGTTCATCAGGATGTTGAAAGCAAAGGGGGAGCCCGAAATAAAGATATCTAGTTTTCCATCTGAGTTGAAATCGCCCAGTGCGCCCTGCATAGGCTGGAACGCTGTGGAATAATCGACCCGGCTCTGGAAAGTACCGTTGCCGTTCCCCAGTAGCACACTGACAGTTTTGGCGTCTGTGTTTATGGTCACGAGGTCCGCTTTTCCATCGCCATTCAAATCGCCGGCGGCTATGCTGATCGGGCGTGCTCCGGTAGAAGGGCTGGATGCGGCAACCAGACCGCTGGACGGGTTAGCATTCACTGTCACCGTTATCGTGCTGGATCGGCTTGCGCCGCGTGTCGCATCGCCTTGATAAACGGCAAAGATTCTGCGGCGTCCTGCGGGGATCATCGTAGTCGATATGGTGGCTTGAGTGCCCACCAGCGGAGCAGCGCCCAGAAGGAAGTCTTCGTCGAAGAAAGAGACCAGTCCTGTACCGGCGCTTACAGTAGCAGTCAGCGTAACTGGCTGGCTAAGCGCTGCGGTCAGCGGTGTTGCCTGCAGGGCTGTGACCACAGCGGAAGCGATCACCGTTTGGTCCGAAGCTGTTGTGCTGAGCCCGTTCCAAGTCACAGTTGCGCTGCTCGTGAGCGTACCCGGACTCAGATTTGCCGCCGCAAGCCCACTCATTCTGATGATCGGGAAAACACTTCCCGTACCGAGGGGTCCGGAACGGCTGCAAGTCGCCGTGGCCAGGGTGCACGTCCAGCCGGACCCCCAAATCGCCGTTACGGTCATGCCAGTAGGGATCACATTGCCTACAGTTACGGTTCCGGTGGCTTCTTGAAATAACCAGTTTGCCACCTCGATTTCGTACAGTTTGGATTGCCCGGCCACCAGCTTTCCGTGGTGGCTCAAACTCACAAGCAGGCCTCCGTGCCGCGATCCGAAGAACAGATTTACACCGCCCGAGCTCCCTTCACCACCGACGGCGATATCCAGTCGCCCGTCTCCGTTGAAGTCCGCCGCCGATCCCGTCGCCTCGGATCCGTCCGTGGGATAGAAGGCAACTGGCTTTTGAAATGTCCCGTTCCCATTTCCGAAGATGAACTGCAAGCCGCTGGAGTAGTAGAGTGGAAATGCACAATCGGTTTTGCCGTCTCCGTTGAAATCCCCCACCCAGGCTTTCCCCCGAACGAACAAGGAGCTGACGGTACTCCGAATTCCGAGCTGAAGCGTACCATCCGCGTTCGACCGGAAAACATCGACCGTAGAGGAGTCCGCCAGAAGGACGTCAGGCAATCCGTCGCCGCTAAAATCGGCGACAGACATTGATGAATAAAATTGCCCAGATGCGGAAATCGATGGGCCCGACTGAAAGTTCCCGTCCCCAGCGTTCAGGACTATGCGCAGTTCTCCGTTCACCAGATAGATCAGGTCTTGCTTGCGGTCACCGTTCATGTCGGCAACTGCGAAGAGTGGATTGGACGCATATGCTGTGAGGACCTCACGCGTCTCCCCAAACGTTCCGTCACCGTTGCCGAGCCGGAAGCGCAAGATGGAGGAGAAGTGGCCGACAAGGTCTGGGTATCCATCCTGATCGATATCGGCCACCAATAGCTGGGAGGCTGCCCCGTCAGTATTCACCGCGTTCTGAAATGTTCCGTCGCCACGGCCGGCGTAGAATCGCAGGACGTTCCCGCTTGCCGTCGAAATCAGCAGGTCAAGTTTCCCGTCAACATTAAAATCCCCCGCAACCATCTCATCCGGCAAGGAAGCCGGCGCGGTGAACGCGGAGCCTAGCTTCTGAAAGGTACCGTTACCGTTCCCCAGGAAGGCGGTCCCTGTCGAAAGCACGAGATCGGGTTTACCATCCTGGTTGAAATCGCCGCCAGCCAGTAGCGTAGCGCCTGATGCCAGTACGACCTTCGGCTGCATCCCATCCGCCGCTACCGCAGTCACCGTGTGAATGCGAACCGGCGAACGGCTGGGGCCATTCGTGGAATCGCCGATGTACCGCGCAGTCAGAGATCGCGCGCCGGAGCCGGCTAGAGTTGTGAGGAGTGTGGCTTGGTTCCCGACGAGCGCCGCGTAGCCCAGGACAGCATCGCCGTCTTCAAAAACTACCATTCCTGCTCCTGCAGTCACCGTGGCGGTCAGCGTGATCGCTTGGCCAAGCACGGACGGGTTCGGAGTCGAATGGATGGTCGTAGACACGGCGAATCGCACAAACGTTGTGTTCGACGCGACATTGTTTGCGAGGTTGTTGTCCCCACTCGCGGATACTGTGGCGGTGGCGGTGACGTTGCCGGCGAGACCCTGTGCAACATTCACCGTGATCCGGATGTCCGGAAAACTTGCTTGCGGGTTGAGTGAATCGGCGCGAGTGCACGTAAGCGTTCCCAGCAGGCAGGTCCACCCGGCTCCGGAGATCGCGGATGCGGTTAAGCCGTTGGGAAGAGTGGCCGTGACCCCGACCGAAC
Source organism: uncultured Ramlibacter sp. (assembly GCA_964652405.1). Taxonomy (GTDB): domain Bacteria; phylum Pseudomonadota; class Gammaproteobacteria; order Burkholderiales; family Burkholderiaceae_C; genus Ramlibacter. The sequence goes on along the minus strand of CAZZAW010000167.1, from coordinate 1,254 downwards.
CGACGGTAGCGATGTCCCCAAGATTACGAACGCCGAGTAGGTATGAGGCTCCAGCCTGCCCTTGTGTCATGCCGTAACCCGAAGTCATCGTCAATGCAAGATCGGGAACGGCGCCTCCCAATGCCACGCGAGCGACAGTAGGTGTTATGCCCGAAAGACCCGGGGACACGAAGGCGAGATCCGCTCGGAAATCGCTATCAAACTCGCCAGCGACAAAGGCGCTCTGTCCGAAGCCAGAAAAGAGGGGAACGCCCGCCTGAAAGGTGCCGTCGCCTTTGCCCAAATAGAGCCGGGCGGCGGCATACATCAAAACGTCCGGGAAGCCGTCTCCGTTGTAATCGGCGACGTTCAGCCTGGGTGCGCTGGCTTGCAGAATCTGCCCCGAAGCTCCCTGAAAAGTCCCGTCCCCGTTCCCCAACCAGGATCGGATAACGCTTCCACCCGCCACAAGGTCCGCCTTGCCATCTCCGTTCAAGTCCCTGATGGCGACCGAGCTCGTGTCCGTCGAAACCAGGATCTGAGGGAGCGTGAAGGTGCCGTCGCCATTCCCAAGTCGCGTAACAACGCCACCTCCGTACCCACAAGCGACTGCGACATCCGGGTTCCCATCCCCGTTAAGATCACCGATTGCCATGTCTTCTGGGACACACGGCGTTGTATAGGTCACCGCTGTTTGAAACGTTCCATCACCGTTACCCTGCCGAACCTCGAAACCCTGACTCACCATGGGGAGCAGATCTGCCCGGCCGTCTCGATTTACGTCGGAGACGCCCACTAAGCTGCGGTTCGGTGCTGATAGGAAGGTGGGCGGTTGGAACGTGCCGTTGCCATTGCCTAGCAGAATGCCGATTCGCGAACTGTAGTAATCGGCCACGGCCAGATCCGTCCGACCGTCGCCGTTGAAATCACCTGTCGCGATTCGGCCGGCTCCCCCCGTGACGATTAGGGCAGGTTGGAAGGTCCCGTCGCCGTTTCCGAGTAAGATTGCAATTTCGTTAGAGGAGCTCACCACCACCAGATCCTGCTTGAGGTCTCCGTTTAAATCGGCGACCGCGATATCAGTGACAAAAGCGACAGCGTTGTAACTCACCGGTGGCCTAAATCCCAGCGACGCCGCTGCCGTCACATTCTGTGTCACCACTGCCGACGTGCTGGCCGAGTGTCCGCTGTCCCCTGCATAATAGGCGCGCAGGGATCTTGCGCCGCTGGGCAGCATCACCGTGGTCAACGACGCCGTGCCGCCCGTGATCGTCG
>CAZZAW010000166.1:0-6023 GCA_964652405.1 uncultured Ramlibacter sp. | reverse complement strand
TCGAAGCCCCGGTCGACCAGCACCGAGCGCACGTCCGGCTGGTTCGCGATCGCGCGGATCTCGGCCGAGAGCTTCTGCACCACCGGCTGCGGCGTTCGCGCCGGCACCAGCGCCGCCATCCAGACGCTGGCCTCGTAGATCGGGTCGGAGAACCCCAGTTCGCGCATGGTGGGCACGTTGGGGATGGCGCTCATGCGCTCCTTGCTCATCACGCCCAGGGGCACGATCTTGCCTGCGGCCACGTGCTGCTTGGCCGTGCCCACGCTGGACAGGCCGATGCTCACGGTGTTGGCCAGCAGGTCCTGCACCACGGGCCCTTCGCCGCGCTGGGGCACGTGCACCATCTGCGCCTTGAGCTCGCGGTTGAGCGACTCGCCGGCCAGGTGGCCCAGCCCGCCGATGCCCCAGGAGGCATAGCTCAGTTTCTGGCCGCCGCCGGCCAGCTTGCGCACGTCGTCCAGGCTCCTGGCCCCCAGCGCCGCGTTGGCCGAGATCAGCGCCGGGCTGCGCACCACCGTGGCCACGAAGGCCAGGTCCTTCTGCGGGTCGTAGGGCAGCGACTTGAACAGCGCCACGTTGTTGATCAGCGGGTCGTTGATCGTGAAAAGGATGGTGTGCCCGTCCGGCTCGGCCTTGGCGACCTCGGCCACGCCGATGGCGCCCGCCGCGCCGGACTTGTTGTCCACCACCACGGGCTGGCCCAGGCTCCTGGACAGGCGCTCGCCCAGCAGCCGGGCCAGGAAGTCGGTGCCGCCGCCCGCGGGATACGGCACCACGATTCGCAGCGGCTTGGTGGGCCAGGCCTGCCCTGAGCCTGTCGAAGCGGCCTGGGCCTGCGCGGCCAACGGCGCGATCGCCAGCCAGCCGGCGGCAAGAAGGGCGGTGGTGAGCAGCTTGCGGCGCATGGGAGTCTCCTGGAGCGTTGGAAGGATCAGGCGGAAGCGGCCGTCGCGGCCTGCGGGTGTTCGCGCCGCGCCCGCTCGGTGAGCAGGCGCCGGAACTGGGTGAGCGCCGCGTCCATGGCCAGCGGCAGCATGGGCGCGGCGGGGTTGCGCAGGATGTTGCGGTACTGCGCGGTGATCATGTCCCGGTCCTCGTTGAAGGCCTGGACCAGGCTGGCGTAGATGGACTCGGTCATGGCCTGCGCGGCCGCCTCGTCGAGCGCATCCGCGGGGTGCGACTGCTGGAAGAAGTAGTGCGTGCTGGACTCGGTCTCGGGCGTGAGCGTCTGGCAGCTGTGCAGGCGCACGGCGCGGCGGTCGTCCGGGTCGCCCACCGGGCGCCCGCCCGAGTGCATCAGCAGGGTGCCGGGCAGCAGGAAGTCGTAGATGAACCAGCGGTCGATGTGGGTCTCGAACGGCCGGAAGCGCTGGTAGAACGGCGGCGGCGGCACGTCGGGCACGTGGCGCGTGACGCGGATGCCCAGCTGCGGCCAGTCGGCGGTGGGTCCCGGCACCTTTTCGATGGCGGGCACCGCCTGGGCAATGCGCGGGCTGCCGCCCAGCGTCTTCTCGTGCACGTACGACAGGTGCGAGAAGTCCAGCAGGTTGTCGCAGATCAGCAGGTAGGGCGTGTCGTAATGCATGTACCCCGGCTTGTGGCGCCAGGCCGGGTCGCCGCAGGAGAAGTTGTCCGGCAGCAGCGCGGGGTCGGCCTTGGCCGGGTCGCCCATCCAGACGAACACCCAGTTGTTCTTCGCGGCCACCGGATAGGTCTTCACGCGCGCCTTGGGCGGAACGGAGGGCAGCCCCGGCGCTTCGACGCAGGCGCCCCGCGGGTCGAACTTCAGGCCGTGGTAGCCGCATCGCACGCAGTCGCCCTCGCGCCGGCCGGCCGACAGCGGCGCCAGCCGGTGGCAGCAGCGGTCTTCCAGCGCGGTGAAGCCGCCATCGGCCAGGCGCATCACCAGCACGGGTTCGCCCAGCACGGTGCGGGTAAACAGCTGCGGCGCGCCGGCCTGCGGGACCTCGTGGTCCCAGGCGATCACGTACCAGCAGTCGCGCAGCCACAGGCTCTGGTTCATGGGGGCGGGCTCCTTGTCCACCGCATGGTGCGCGGCGGCGCGCGCCAGCGCTGTCCCCCTCGAAGGGGACAAGCAGGGTCATTCAGGCGGGGTCAGGCGGCCAGGCGCAAAAGGGCCAGGCGCCCGCCGGCCAGCCCGGCGTCGGCCAGCTTGGCGTAGGCGCGGCGGCGCAGCGTGACCACCGTGGAAGGCGCCACGTCCAGCTCGGCCGCGATGCCGTCGGCCGGCATGCCGCAGGCGATGCGCGCGGCCACCTGCAGTTCGCGCCCGGACAGCGACGGTGCTATGGTTTTGAGAGCCGCCAGCGCTCGCTGCAAGCGGGCTTCAGGGCTTTTTTGCTCCGAAACCGGCGAGGGTTCCCGCAGCGCCGCCCGGTGCGCCTGGCGCAGCAGCGGCGCCAGCCCCAGCAGCCGCTGTACTTCGCCCGGGCGGAACGGCCCGTGCGGCGAGCGCCGGTACAGGTTGATCGCGAACACCGACTGCGGCCGCGGCGCGTACAGGAAGCTCAGCCGGTCGCACAGCTGCTCGCGCTCGTAGATCTCGCGCCGCCAGGACGCCACCGGCACATCCCCGGGGTGGAAATGCAGTGCCGTCACCGGGGCGGCCGCCCCGCCCTGCCCGTGCAGCTGGTCCGCGATGGCCGTGGCCTCGTCGCTGCGCCAGTACCGCTCCCGGTAGATGGCGAAGCACTCGGCGGTGACGTCCCGCGTCTCGGCCCGGCGGGCGTGGCCTTCCACCAGCAGGGGCGCCTGCCCGCCGCGCGGGCTGTCGTAGGCAACCAGCGACAGGTAGTCCACCGGTGCCACCTCGTTCAGGCAGCTGAGCATGCGGCGGGCCGGCTGGCCGGCCTGGGGGGCATCGAGCAGCTCGGCCACGGCGCTGGCCGGCAGCAGCTGCTGCCGCGAGGGCGACTCCACCAGCCAGGTGCGCGGCACGGGCGGTTCCCCTAGCGCAGGCTGGCGTTGAGCTTGTCCAGCGCCGCCACGCCGGGGCAGAGCTCCCCGGCGCCCAGCGTGTTCAACGGCGCGGCGCTGGTGTTCAGGGCGGTGTGCAGGGCGCTTGCCTCGGACTCCAAGTACAGCAGGCCGGTGACCACCTCGCCCTGGGCCTGGCGCTGCTGCACGAAGTTCATGGCCGCCACGCGCTGGGTGGGGTCGTAGTCCGCGTGCAGCTTGCGCAGCCGCAGCACCAGGCCGTCATGCTGCTCCACCTCCACCACCTCGCCCGGCGCGTACTGGGTGGTGATCTCCTCGCGGCCCGTGATGAAGTCGATGCGGCTGACCGCCTCATTGTGCTCGCGCACGTAGTCGTAGCTCTTGGTGCTGCCGGCGTGGTTGTTGAAGGCCACGCAGGGACTGATCACGTCGATGAAGGCTGCGCCGCCATGCCGGATCGCGCCCTTGATCAGCGGCACCAGCTGCTGCTTGTCGCCGGAGAAGCCGCGGGCCACGTAGGTCGCGCCCAGCTGCAGGGCCATGCCGATCAGGTCGATGGAGCTGTCGGAGTTGACCACCCCCTTCTTGCTCTTGCTGCCCCGGTCGGCCGTGGCGGAGAACTGGCCCTTGGTGAGGCCGTAAACCCCGTTGTTCTCCACGATGTAGACCATGTTCACGCCGCGCCGCATGGCATGGGCGAACTGGCCCAGGCCGATGGAGGCCGAGTCGCCGTCGCCCGAGACGCCCAGGTACAGCAGGTCGCGGTTGGCGAGGTTGGCGCCCGTCAGCACGCTGGGCATGCGGCCGTGCACGGTGTTGAAGCCGTGCGAGGCGCCCAGGAAGTAGTCGGGCGTCTTGGAACTGCAGCCGATGCCCGAGAGCTTGGCCACCCGGTGCGGCTCGATGTCCAGCTCCCAGCAGGCCTGGATGATGGCGGCCGAGATCGAGTCGTGCCCGCAGCCGGCGCACAGCGTGGAAATCTTGCCTTCGTAATCGCGCCGGGTGTAGCCGACCTTGTTGGTCTCCAGCGTGGGATGGCGCAGGCGGGGTTTGGCGATGTAGGTCATGCGGTCTTCTCCTTCGCCTTGGCTTTGGGGGCCACGACCTCAGCGTGCACGTGTTGCGTGATCGCCTGCGTGATGAAGCGGGCGGTGATGGGCGTCCCGTCGTAGTGCAGCACTTTGATGAGCTTGGCCGGGTCCACGTCGAGCTCGTTGACCAGCAGGCTGCGCATCTGCGAGTCGCGGTTCTGCTCCACCACGAACACCTCCTCGTGCTCGGCAATGAACTGCGCCACGCTGGCCGGGAACGGGAAGGCGCGCAGCCGCATCGCGTCCAGGTGGATGCCCTGGGCCGTCAGCACCTCCAGCGCCTCGTCCATGGCCGGGCTGGTGGAGCCGAAATAGATGACCCCCAGCCGCGTCTTGCAGCCCGCGTCTCGCACCACCGGTGGCGGCACCAGGGTGGCCGCGGTGGCGAACTTCTTCAGCAGCCGCTCGACGTTGTAGATGTAGTCCGGGCCCCGCTCCGAGTAGCGCGCGTAGGCATCGCGGGTGGTGCCTCGGGTGAAGTAGCTGCCCTTGGTGGGGTGGGTGCCCGGCAGCGTGCGCCAGGGGATGCCATCGCCGTCCACGTCCTTGTAGCGGCCGAAGTCCTTGCCGGCTTCCAGCTCCTGCGCCGTCATGACCTTGCCGCGGTCGTACACCCGGCCCTCCTCCCAGGTGAACGGCTTGCACAGCCGCTGGTTCATGCCGATGTCCAGGTCGGTCATCAGGAACACCGGGGTCTGCAGCCGGTCGGCCAGGTCCAGCGCGGCCGCCGCGTGCTCGAAGCACTCGTGCGGGTCTTCCGGGAACAGCAGCACGTGGCGGGTATCGCCATGCGATGCGTACGCGCAGGCCAGCAGGTCCGCCTGCTGCGTGCGGGTGGGCATGCCCGTGGAGGGCCCGCCGCGCTGCACGTTGATGATGGTGACCGGGATCTCGGCGAAGTAGGCCAGGCCGATGAACTCGGTCATCAGCGACACGCCCGGCCCAGAGGTCGCGGTGAACGCGCGGGCGCCGTTCCAGCCCGCGCCCACGACCATGCCGATGGAGGCGATCTCGTCCTCGGCCTGCACGATGGCGAACTTGTTCTGGCCGGTCGCCGGGTCCACCCGGTACTTGGCGCAGTACTTCTGGAAGGCCTCGGCCACCGAGGACGACGGCGTGATCGGGTACCACGCGCCCACCGTGGCGCCGCCATAGACGCACCCCAGCGCGGCGGCGCTGTTGCCGTCCACGAAGATGCCGTCGCCCACCTTGTCGGCGCGCCGCACCCGGATGCCCAGGGGGTGCTTCAGGTGCTCGGTGGCGAAGTCGCGCCCCAGGTGCAGCGCCTGCACGTTGGACGCCAGCAGCTTTTCCTTGCCCTTGTACTGCTCGCCGAACAGCTTCTCGATCACGGTGGGGTCGATCTCCAGCAGCACCGAGAGCGCGCCCACGTAGACGATGTTCTTGAACAGCTGGCGCTGGCGCGGGTCGGTGTAGACCGCGTTGCAGATCTCGGTGAGCGGCATGCCGATCACGTGGATGTCATCCCGGAACTTCGAGGGCGGCAGCGGCCGCGTGCTGTCGTAGAACAGGTAGCCGCCCGGCTCCAGCTCCGCCACGTCGGCGTCCCAGGTCTGCGGGTTCATCGCGACCATCATGTCGATGCCGCCGCGCCGGCCCAGCCAGCCCGCCTCGCTCACCCGCACCTCGTACCAGGTGGGCAGTCCCTGGATGTTGCTCGGGAAGATGTTGCGCGGGCTGACCGGCACGCCCATGCGCAGGATGGCCTTGGCGAACAGCTCGTTGGCCGAGGCCGACCCCGAGCCGTTGACGTTGGCGAACTTGATGACGAAATCGTTGACGGCTTCGATCTGCTTCATGCCGGCACCTCCACCTTGCGCGTGTCACGCGCGGCCGGCCCGGCCTGCGTCGTCTTCAGCAGGAACTTCTGCATGTCCCAGGCGCCGGTGGGGCAGCGCTCGGCGCACAGGCCGCAGTGCAGGCAGACGTCCTCGTCCTTGACCATCACCCGCA
>CAZZAW010000165.1:0-6128 GCA_964652405.1 uncultured Ramlibacter sp. | reverse complement strand
CTCCTCCGCACGCTCGTGCTGTGGGTGGGCGACGGGCCTGTCCTGCCACCGTTGGCAGATAAACCCAGCAGCTCAGCTGCGACAGAAATCTATTCAGCGGGTGGTTCTTGCCCCTATGGATCACCCAAGCTCCATTAGGCCCGCGCGTGCTCGGCGCAGGGATCAGGACCATTTGGTCGACGACCAAATGAGTGTAGAGATCCGTCAGGCTCGCGCCAACCCGCCCGTAGCAGAACCGGGTGGTGCCAAGCCGAAACGTGAACTTATCAAAACTATGGAGAATGTGTTTCGCGCCCGGCTGGATGAAGTCCACCACTCGCAACAACAACGGAGTGAGCCGTTGGCTGGCTGACGACGCAAGTGCCATACACCTCTTGACGCTATCTAGGGCTTCAGCTTGGGTTAGGTGATCATCGATAGCCTGGTAGTGGGCCTCCTCAAATGGCAGGAACTCCCAGTCCACTAGACCTTCATCGCGGGCATCAACAAGGTCCTCAAGCGAATGTAGCCCCGAACGGTTCAGATCAAGCTGTTCGGTTCTGAAGGGCAAGACGCTGAGTTTTCGGGGGTGGGCTCCGACGTTGGGATCGTTGACTATCGCACCCAACGCTTTTCTCCAGTCTGAGCCCGCGCCTGACCAAAGAAGCACGGCGTCTTGAAACAACCTCTCCATCGATGCATGTCCTGGAGTCCCCTGGTAAAGCCTCACAAGTGGAAGGGCACTGAAAACGGTTGACGCGATCTTTCGCTCTGATGGGAGGTAGCCTCGATTGCCGGAGACAATCTCGTAGTCGTATATGAGGTCCAAGTCACCGCAGAGCGCCGCGCCCCGCGCGAACGAGCCGGCGACCCAGAGGTGCGTCAGTCTGATCGTCACTGGGGGGTGTTCACCATCCTGCAGCGTAAAGGTCGTGGATCCTGCATCAACCTCGCTCAGCAATCTTTCGAGCTTTCGTTTGAGCAAGTTCCGTTCTGTCCGTTTTTCGAAGTCGGCATAGCGCGTATGCACAACTCGTTTGAAGGGCGGCGACAGAACAGGCGTTCGCTGGGTTCTCTTTTCCATTGTTCATGCATGATGGCCGACGATCACAGGGAGTCAAGGGATGCCGTCACATGACGTTCAGGCCACCCCTGAGGTGATTTCACATCCAAGTCCTGGTGTGCGTCGGACGGTCGATTGCATTTTGGAAGCTAGGATCTGCCAGACAGGCGAGCGCATTTGACGCAAAGGCATCGAAGCGGTCCCCTGTCAGCTTCCTGCTTCTTGAAGGCTGCAAGCTCGGCAATCGGGGTAGACAAGGCGGGCTTTTCCGGTAGTTTGGTTCGCACGATAACCGGAGGAGTGATGAACCAGTCCCCAACCTTTCCGTCCGTCCCAGGTGCCGCGGCCGCACGCCAGCTTGGCCTGGACCTCGCGTGCCAGCGCTGGAACAAGGGGCGAGCCAGTTACCGGCCAGCGGGCGAAGTGTTCGACCCGAGGTGGGCGTCAGTCGAGCCGATCTCCGACAGAGAGGCTAGGGCTTACGTGGAGCGCGAGCACTACTCGCATTCTTATGTTGCCGCAAGATTCCGCGCCGGCATCTTCATCCGAAAACCCTTCGAAAAAGAGCGGCTGTGCGGTGTCGGCGTGTTTTCTGTGCCTATGAACGGTTCTGTCATTCCGGCCTACTTTCCAGACCTCGATGCATCGCAAGGCTGCGAGCTGGGACGGCTGGTCCTTGCCGATGAACTGGCGGCCAATGCCGAGTCGTGGGCCCTCGCGCGAATGAAAAAGCTCCTGCACGCAGCCCTTCCCGACGTCAGAGGTGTCGTCGCCTATTGCGACCCATTGGAGCGACGCGACGTGGACGGCACTCTCGTTAAACGCGGGCACCTCGGCACCATCTACCGCGCAAGCAACTGTGAGTATCGGGGACGCTCCAGCCCCAGGACCCTGTGGCTCGCGCCAAGTGGCGAGTCTCTGGCTGACCGGACGTTAGGCAAGGTGCGCCTTGAGGAAAGTGGCTGCAGCTACGTCATGGCTAAACTGCGCGCGCTCGGAGCGCCGGCGCGCAAGTTCGGTGAGAGTGGCGCCGACTACATAGCCCGACTCAAGTCCGCGCGTTGGCTTCGTCCTCTTCGTCATCCTGGCAATCACGCGTTCTGCTTCAGGCTCGGCACCGCCTCAAAACTTGACAGCCGGGCTGATCGTGGGAGCATCGCAGCTCATCAATTGCGAAATGCGCACTGACCAGGACTCCACCGCGAAGCTTCGGGTTCCGCCGAACTCAATTGAGGCGGAATCGAGCGTGCTGGGCGGCCTGCTGCTGGACAACACCGCTTGGGATCGGGTGGGCGACTTGCTCACGGATGGTGACTTCTACCGCTTCGAGCACCGCCTGATCTACGCCGCGATCGGCGCATTGATCAACGCCACTAAGCCGGCCGACGTCATCACGGTATACGAGCAGCTGCAGAACCTGGGCAAGGCCGATGAGGTTGGTGGGCTCTCCTACCTCAACTCGCTCGCCCAGTACGTGCCAAGCGCGGCCAACATCCGCCGGTACGCGGAAATCGTGCGGGAGCGCTCGATCCTGCGTAAACTGGTTTCTGCCTCCGACGAGATTGCCACTGCCGCCTTCAACCCGCAAGGCAAGGCCGTCGACCAAATCCTTGACGAGGCCGAACAGAGGATCTTCAACATCGGCGAGGAAGGCTCGCGGATGGTGCAGGGCTTCCAAGGCATGGACTCCCTGGTGGTGCAGCTGCTTGACCGGGTTCAGGAGATGGCTGACAGCCCGAATGACATCACGGGCGTTCCCACGGGCTTCCCCGATCTGGACCGCATGACCTCGGGGCTGCAGCCGGGCGACATGATCGTGCTGGCCGCGCGCCCCTCCATGGGCAAGACCGCTTTGGCGATCAACATCGCTGAGCACGTAGCCCTGCAAGAAGGTTTCCCGGTGGCGGTTTTTTCCATGGAAATGGGCGCCTCGCAGCTAGCTGTGCGTATCGTTGGCTCCATCGGTCGCATCGACCAGGGCCACCTGCGCACCGGCAGACTGACGGACTCCGAGTGGCCGCGGCTGACTGAGGCGATTGAGAAGCTGCGCAACGTGTCGCTGCACATCGATGAGACGCCAGGTCTTACCGTGAGCGAGCTGCGGGCCAATGCTAGGCGACTCGCTCGCCAATGCGGCAAGCTGGGGCTGATCGTGGTGGACTACTTGCAGCTGATGGGCACGTCAGCTGCCATGAACGACGAAAACCGCGCCACGGCGGTCGGAGAGATCTCGCGCGGCCTTAAAATGCTGGCCAAGGAGTTGCAGTGCCCGGTGATCGCACTTTCGCAACTTTCGCGCGGCGTCGAGAGCCGCAGCGACAAGCGGCCGTTGATGAGTGACCTGCGCGAATCCGGCGCAATCGAACAGGATGCCGACGTCATCGTGTTCATCTACCGCGATGACTACTACCATCAGGACTCCAAGGAGCCTGGCGTTGCGGAGATCATCGTCAGCAAGCAGCGAAACGGACCGACCGGGACCGTTAAGCTCGCCTTCCTTGGGCCCCTTACGAGGTTCGAAAGCTTGAGCGCCGCAGCTGAGGGGCTGTAGACCTTGGCAGACCTCGCTCAAGCTACTCAATCATAAGCACATCCGGCACACTTCGGTTGGCTAAATTGTGCAACACGGAGGGCCAAGTGGACAAGTCGAAGTACCGTCTTGGTTGGTTACGACTATCGCCGCTGAAGGTGGCAATCTGCCTGCTGCTTCTCATGGTGGGTCTCCTTCTGATTTTTTCGGGCACCCTCATGCGCAGTCTCGACGTCAAGCACGGTGGTGTGCCTAGACCCTCTGGCCTGCCGTGGCTTCGGGAAGCCAGCGTCGCGTGGAACACCCCAGAGGCCATGAAGCTGGAAGAGACAGCTGCCATCGAGGTTCGAGTCTCGCTAGAGCCCGCCGATGAGGAAGAGGTTGGATCACGGGTTAGCGCACCCGGTGCAGTCTCGACTGGAACCGCCGAACTAGGGCGCGTGGTCCTAGCAACGCTCACCTCCACCGCATTCGACATCGAGTCGGCAGGGGGCGCGCGCCGGCAAATTCTCCAGAAGGCAGACACGGTCTGGAACTGGACGATCAAGCCCCGCCTGGCCGGGGCCCACACCCTCATCCTTACCCTGGAAACCGAGGCTGCCGACGGAAATGTGGCGAACTCGTTTCGGCGCACCATTCAGATCCAGGCTAAGGAGCCACCCTCCCAGTCGGACAAGGCGCTGGACTTTGTCAGCAAGAACTGGAAGGACCTTTGGGTTGTCTTGCTCGCCCCATTGGCGGCAGCGGCTTGGACCTGGTGGAAGCGGCGCAAAGACCGGCAGAAGGCGAAGGAACTCGCTGCATCGCTGCCGACCCTGCCGGGTAGCGTGGGCGGCTCGAACCCCACCGACTCTGGGAAGTCCTGAGTTGCGGCCATCGCTAGTGTGACTCCGTTTCAGCCTTGGGCCGGGCTGGCTCTAGGGGCGCACACGGTGGCGCCAGCGCTGCGCGGGCTTGACGTTTTGCCTTTCCCGGGTAGCTTGAAATCACACAAGGAGATTTCGGATGCCCGCCCTGTCGCGAACCTTTGATGCTTCCCCCCGTGAACACCAAAAGGTGGTTCGCGAGACTCGGCCGGTACGCCTTGCCTCGTTCTTCCAGATGCAGCCGCTGTGGCGCGTGCAGGTCAGCTCCCGCGAGGTCATCCGGGAAAGCTCGATCGGGTCGCATCCGGCAGGCACGCGGGGGAGACTTCCGTATTGGTTCTTCCAGCGGGTGGTGGGCGAGCAGCTTGAGTTGCGATCGCCGGGCGGATACGCGACGTTTGTGAGCCCGCATGACATCTGCACCGTTGTGCCCAAGCCCGCGCTCATTGTTCACGCCATGCCGCGCGCGCGGTTCCTGCAGCGCTCGGCAATGCCTCTGAGCGCGCGCCAGCAGGCGCCCTCTGACGGGTGGTACGCGCCGGCGCATGTGCTGTACGGGCGCAAGGACCGCTTCGGCCATGTCCAGTTCGTCGTGTCTTTCATCGATCCGCAGCTGAACGGCCCGGAGAACCAGCCCTTTGCGGCGCCCCTGCGAGACGATGAGCGCGCAAGGCTGGAAGCACTGGCCCGGCGCACCGTGATGCCCATTCAAGGTCCTGGGCGGGCGAACGAGAGTGCCGACCACGGCGTCTCAAGGGCCGAGGATCGCTCGCGGCGTGCTGTGTCCGAGCTGATCGCCGCTGCGCTGCGAGGCGATGACCTGCGCGTCGGGGAGCTCATGGCCGTCGACGCGTAAAGCGGCGTTGCCGCGATCGGCCGCGCAGCCTCCGGCTTCTCCGTGCCGACCGGACTGACGAGCGGCCAACTTTTTTCCCGCGTCGTGTCAGCCCTTCTCAGCTCTCGGCTGAGGCGTTTCGATGTTCATTACAAGACTGCGCGCGGCGCCCCCGCTCCCCTGGAGACCTCGCTGCGCTACTTCCGGCCCCGTCCGGGCTGTAGCCCCGGACTCCCCTCCTGATAGACCTCCCACCTGCCTCACGCCAGCCTCACAGCCGGTGGCGCGCCCAGGTCTGCCAGGGCGGTTCGAGCGAGGGGAAAAGTCGCCAAGGAGGGGGAGTTGACAGGGTCGGGAAGTCTTGTAATGTACATAAATCAAGGAGGAGAACACCCGATGAACTGGTTCGAAGTCGATAAGGAAGGCCTGGCCAAACTGCTGCACCGCCGGGGCATGGCGTTCGTGCTGCAGGAGCTGGTGAGCAACGCCTGGGACGAGCGAGCAAGCGAAGTGGACATCACGCTGGAGCGCATCGCCGCAAGCCGCCTGGTGCGCCTGGTGGTGACCGACAACAACCCCGAGGGCTTTGCCGACCTGCGGCACGCCTTCGTGCTCTACGCCGAGAGCGCCAAGAAGGCCGACGCCGGCCGGCGCGGCCGCTACAACCTCGGGGAAAAGCTGGTGCTGGCGCTGGCCGAGCGCGCCGAGATCGCGTCCACAACCGGCACGATCGTGTTCGACGCACAGGGGCGGCACCGGCTTCGCAAGCGGCTGTCCACCGGCTCGCGCATCACGGTGGATCTGCGCATGACCGAGGAGCAGACGCTGTCGTTCCATCGGCGCATCGCCTGCCCG
>CAZZAW010000164.1:0-6130 GCA_964652405.1 uncultured Ramlibacter sp. | reverse complement strand
GACGACGAACACGCGCTGGAAGAGGTGCGTGCGCCGGCGCACGGGCCGCACTGGGGGCCGGTGCACCGCTCGCCCAACTGGCGCTGGATCCTGCCCGGCTCCGGCGGTGTGGAGTTGCGCAGCGGCGGCGACCACCTGCTGGTGGACGAACTCACCGCCTTCCACCTGCGCAGCGGCGATGCCTACCAGCTGCAGCATGCACGCGGCCGGGCGCATCTTGTGCTGAGTACCCGGCGTCCGCCCGTGCGGCCCGAGCCGCGGGGCTGGCTGCTGGACCTGCGCGGCCTGCTGGCCCTGAAACTGGCGCAGCGCAGGGCATCCGGCCCTGCGAGCACTGCTGCCGTGGCGGCCGCTGCGCGCGAGGCCCTGCGTCGGGCCACGGCCCTCGACGGGCGGGCCTGGCCTGCGGGCCTGCTGCAAGCCCGCAAGCTGCTGGCGGGGCCGGGCAGCGGCCCGTCGATCGAGGAGGTGGCCGAAGAGGCCGGGCAGTCGCCTTTCCAGCTCGCGCGACGCCTGCGCAGCCACCTGGGCCTGAGCCCCCACCAGTACCGGCTGCGGCTGCGGCTGGCGCTGGCGCTGCAGCGGCTGGAGGAGGGGGAGCGCGACCTGGCCGGCCTGGCGCACGACCTGGGCTTCGCCAGCCAGAGCCATTTCGGCGCGCTGCTGCACCGCGACGCCGGCGTCACCCCGGCGCAGGCGCGGCGGCTGCTGGCCCGCAGCGCAGGAATCTGATAGATCGCGCAGCGGGCCGGCGGCACAGTGCCGCCCCATGGCTTCCCCTCTCGTCCTTGGCGGCTTCGCCGCTCTGACCGCTGCCTTGCTGGGCGCCGGCTGGCAGCTGGCCACCCGACACGGCGTCACCACCAGCTTCGGCCCCCTGGACATGGCCCTGGTCCGCTACGGCATTCCCGCCCTGGTGCTGCTGCCGCTGTGGCGCCGGCTCGGCTGGCGGCCGCCCGGCGTGCGCTGGCGCGACCTGGCGCTGCTGCTGGCGGGCGGCCTGCCGTTCGCCCTCCTGGTGCTGGCCGGCGCGCAGCTGGCGCCGGTCGCGCACATGGGCGTGTTCATGGCAGGGATGACGCCGGTGTTCGCGGCTCTGCTGGCCGTGGTCCTGCACCGGGAGCCGCTGACCGGGCTGCGCGCCGCCGGCCTGGCGGTGATCGTCGCCGGCGTGGCCCTGCTCGGCCAGCGCGCCTTCGAGGGCGGCACGTACTGGCGCGGCGACCTGCTGTTCATGGCGGCGGCGCTGGCCTGGGCCGCGCACACGGTGGGCTTCCGGCGCTGCGGCCTGGGGCCCTGGCAGGCGGCGGCGGTGCTCAACGGCTGGTCGGCGGCCGGCGTCCTGCTGCTGTTGCCCTTTTTCGGCGGGGTTCGTCTGTTGCAGGCGGCACCGTCCGAATTGCTGCTGCAGGTTGCCTGGCAAGGCGTGCGCGCGGGCCTGGCTGGCCAGATCGCCTACCTGGCCGCCGTGAGCCGGCTGGGTTCTTCCCGCGCCGCCCTGTCCGGCGCCCTGGTGCCGGTGCTGTCCGCGGCCGGCGGGGCGTGGCTGCTCGGGGAGCCGCTGGGGCGAACGGAAGGCGTGGCCGTGGCCCTGGTGTGCGCGGGCGTGGTGCTGGCCAGCGGCGCGCTCGGAGCCGGACCCGCCCGGGCTGTTGCGTCCTCCCGTTGACGGGGACGTGCGGTCAGGCGTCCAGCGTGTGCAGCGGAATGTCCCGCTCGCGGGCGAGCTGGTCCAGCTGTGCGCGCGTGCGGCCGGCGAAGAAGGCCGCGATGGCGGAATGGCTCTCGGGCGTGAACATCGCCTTCAGGCTGGCATCCGGCAGGCCCGCGGCCTGGCCCAGCGCGGCGGCGAAGTGCGGCTCCAGCGCGGCGACGGCCACGCGCCCGTCCTGGCAGGGGTACACGCGGTAGCCCGCGTGGGCACCGCCCACGGCTCCGCTGGGTTGCGTGAGTCCCCAGTGGCGGGGCAGGGCGAGGTAGCCGGCCGCCGACGAGAGCGCGACCTCGAAATACCGGCCCACCGGATGGTTCTCACCGGAGCCGGCATAGCGCTCGGCCTGCAGCAGCGCGGCCTGCAGCACGGCCTCGCTGGCCATCAGCGAGCCGGCCATGTCGGCGAACAGCGTGGCGGGCAGCTCCGTGCCGGGGACCAGCCCGTGTTCGGCCAGGTAGGTGAGGTCGTGCCCGGGCAGCTCGGCCCCGGCGCCCGGGCCGCCGACGATGGCCACCTGGCACAGCGAGGGATGGCGGGTGTGCAAGCCCGTCCAGTCCAGGCCCAGCTTCTGGAGGGCGGAAGGCCGGAACGAGGTGAGCAGCACGTCGGTGCGCGCCAGTTCCTGGTGCAGCACCTTCTGGCCCGCCTCGGCCTTCAGGTCGGCCGTGAGCACCTTCACGCCCTCGTGCAGCTCGGCATAGGCGCCCGGGTTGTAGTGCGCCATGGGATCGCCCGAAGGGGGCTCCAGCTTCACGCAGGTGGCACCCAGGCGCCTGCAGCGCATGAGGGCCGCGGGGCCGGGCAGGTTGAGGGCGAGGCTGAGGATGCGGGTGCCCTGCAACGGGCGGGGGGAAGCGGGCATGGAGTCGGCGGCTCAGAGTGGCAGTCCGACGTAATTCTCCGCGAGCGCCGTCGACATGGCGCGTGAGTTCACCAGGTAGTCCAGCTCGGCTTCCTGCAACCGCTGGCCGATGGGGCCGGCGTCGGGGAAGCGGTGCATCAGCGAGGTCAGCCACCAGGAGAAGCGCTCGGCCTTCCACACGCGGGCCAGGGCCCGGGCCGAGTAATGGTCCAGCCCGGCGTCGCTGCGCTCCCGGTAGTGCTCGATCAGGGCCGAGGACAGGTACTTCACGTCGCTGGCGGCCAGGTTCAGGCCCTTGGCGCCCGTGGGCGGAACGATATGGGCCGCGTCGCCCGCGAGGAACAGCCGGCCGAAGCGCATGGGTTCGGCCACGAAGCTGCGCAGCGGCGCGATGCTTTTCTCGATGGACGGGCCGGTCACGACCTTCTCGGCCAGCGCCGGGTCCAGCCGGCGCCGCAGCTCGTCCCAGAAGCGCTGGTCGCTCCAGTCCTCGACCTTGTCGTCCAGCGGGCATTGCACGTAGTAGCGGCTGCGGGTGAGGCTGCGCATGGAGCACAGCGAGAAGCCGCGGTCGCTGTTGCCGTAGACGATGGCGTGCGGCGACACCGGCGGCACGTCGGCCAGCACGCCCAGCCAGCCGAAGGGGTAGACCTTTTCGTACTCGGTGACCTTGTCGCTTACGGTGGCGCGGCACACGCCGTGGAAGCCGTCGCAGCCGGCGATCCAGTCGCACTGCAGCTCCTGGCTGTCGCCTGCCTTCGTCCGGTAGCGGACCACGGGCTGGCCGTCCAGGCCGTGGATGCTCACGTCCGCGGCTTCGTACACCGTGGTGAGGCCGGCGGCGGCGCGGGCGTCCATCAGGTCGTGCGTGACCTCGGTCTGGCCGTAGGCGGTGACCACCTTGCCGCCGGTCAGCCCGTGCACGTCGATCGGGTGGCGTTCGCCCTTGAACACCAGCTCGATCGCATGGTGCACCGTGCCCTCGCGGTGCAGCCGTTCGCCCACGCCCGCCTCGTCCATCAGGTCCACGGTCACCTGCTCCAGGATGCCCGCGCGGATGCGGCCCAGCACGTAGTCGGCGCTCTGGCGCTCGAGGATGACGTTGGCTATGCCGGCCTTGGCCAGCAGCTGGCCGAGCAGCAGGCCCGAGGGGCCCGCGCCGATGATGGCGACCTGGGTGCGCATGGGGTGTGTCTCCTGTGCACCGCAGCTTAGGGCGCGGGGCTCCCGATCGGCAGCCACCCGACGGCACGGCTGTGCGATGATTGCGCCGAGTGCGCGGTCATCGCGCAAAACCCAGTCATGACGATCGCCAAGGCGGATTTCATCGAGGGCATGGCCAAGGGCCTGGCCGTGCTGGAGAGTTTCGACACCGAGCGGCAGCGGCTCAACGCCACGCTGGCCGCCCAGCGCGCCGGGCTGACCCGGGCCGCCGCCCGCCGGCACCTGCTGACGCTGGCCCACCTGGGGTACCTGGACACCGACGGCAGCCACTTCTGGCTGTCGGCCAAGGTGCTGCGCCTGTCCGGCAGCTACCTGGCGTCTTCCCGCCTGCCCCGGGCGCTGCAGCCCACGCTGGACCGGCTGGCAGCCCGGACCGGTGAATCCTTCTCGGCGGTCGTGCTCGATGGCGACCAGGTGGTGATCGTGGCGCGCAGCGGCAGCCTGCGCATGGTGGCGTATGGGCTGCACCTGGGGGCCCGCCTGCCGGCGCATGCCACGTCCACCGGGCGGGTGCTGTTGTCGGCCAAGCCCAAGGCCGAGTTCAACGCCTGGCTCAAGGGCCGGGACCTACCCCGGTTGACCGCCCACACCACGGTGGATCCGCGCAAGTTCAGGGCCGCGGTGGAGCAGGTGCGCCAGCAGGACTGGTGCCTGGCCAGTGAAGAGCATGAGCTCGGCGTCCACGCCCTGGCCGTGCCGCTGAGGAACCTGGACGGCCGCACGGTCGCGGCGCTGAACGTGGTGGCCGCGGCGCCCCGGCCCGACCCGCCGGCCGCGCTGCGGCAGTGGCTGCCGGTGCTCCAGGACGCCGAGCGCGAGGTCCGGCCTCTGCTGTGAGCCGGCTTATGCAGCCCTCGCCATAAACACACAACGATTTGTTCGTTGGGGTTTTATAACCTGACCCCCACAATTTGGTGTCTTCTTATATCCAAGCGAAGCACCATGGCCACCCTCCGCCTCGGCGACACCGCCCCCGACTTCCAGCAGGACTCCACCGCGGGCCCGATTTCCTTCCACCAGTGGGCAGGCGATTCGTGGGTGGTGCTGTTTTCCCACCCGGCCGACTTCACCCCGGTCTGCACCACGGAGCTGGGGAAGACCGCGGCCCTGTCCGGTGAGTTCGCCAGGCGTGGCGTGAAACCGATCGCCGTGAGCGTGGACCCGCTGGACCAGCACGGCAAGTGGGTGCAGGACATCAACGAGACGCAGAACACCACCGTCAACTTCCCCATCCTGGCCGACGCCGACCGCAAGGTGGCCACGCTGTACGACATGATCCATCCGAACTCGCTGGCCAACGCCACGGTGCGCAGCGTGTTCATCATCGACCCGAAGAAGGCGATCCGCGCCACGCTGACCTACCCGGCCAGCACCGGGCGCAACTTCGACGAAATCCTGCGGGTGATCGACTCCCTGCAGCTGACCGACAGCCACAAGGTCGCCACGCCCGCCAACTGGAAGGACGGCGACGAGGTGGTGATCGTGCCCTCGCTGCAGGACCCCGCCGAGATCGCCCAGCGCTTCCCCAAGGGCTTTCGCGCCGTGAAGCCCTACCTGCGCCTGACCCCGCAACCGAACAAATGAAAGTACTTGCAATATGAAAACCAAAACCCTTATCGCTGTACTTGCCCTGGCCGCCAGCGGCCTGGCTTCCGCCCAGCAGAACCTGCTGAACGTCTCGTACGACGTCGCGCGCGAGTTCTACAAGGACATCAACGCCGCCTTCGTGCCCCACTACAAGAAGACCACCGGCAAGGACGTCAAGATCGACCAGGCCCACGGGGGCTCCAGCGCCCAGGCCCGCGCCGTCGCCGACGGACTGGACGCGGACGTGGTGACCATGAACACCACCACCGACGTGGAATTCCTGGCCGACAAGGGCGTGGTGGCCAAGGACTGGGCCAAGCGCTTCCCGGACAACGCCGCGCCCACCACCAGCACCATGCTGTTCCTGGTGCGCAACGGCAATCCCAAGGGCATCAAGGACTGGGACGACCTGGTCAAGCCCGGCGTGCAGGTGGTGGTGGTCAATCCCAAGACCGGTGGGAACGGCCGCTACGCCTACCTGGCCGCCTACGGCTACGTGAAGAAGAATGGCGGCACCGATGCGCAGGCCCAGGAGTTCCTGTCCAGGCTGTACAAGAACGTCCCGGTGCTGGCGCGGGGCGGCCGCGATGCGACCACCGCCTTCCTGCAGCGCAACACCGGCGACGTGCTGATCACCTTCGAATCCGAGGTCGAGTCGGTCAACAAGGAGTTCGGCGCCAACAAGGTGGACGTGGTCTATCCCTCCATCAGCATCGTGGCCGAGAACCCGGTGGCCGTGGTGG
>CAZZAW010000163.1:0-6141 GCA_964652405.1 uncultured Ramlibacter sp. | reverse complement strand
CCATGATGGCCAGCACGATCTCCTGACGCACGATCACGGCGATGGTGCCCAGCGCGCCGCCCAGCGCCAGCGCGCCCACGTCGCCCATGAACACCTGGGCCGGGTAGGCGTTGAACCACAGGAAGGCCAGCCCGGCGCCGGCCATGGCGGCGCAGAAGATCAGCAGCTCGCCCGAGCCCGGGATGTGGGGGAAGAACAGGTACTTGGAATAGACGGCACTGCCGGTGACATAGGCGAACACGCCCAGCGCCGAGCCCACCATCACCACCGGCATGATGGCCAGCCCGTCCAGGCCGTCCGTCAGGTTCACCGCGTTGCTGGCGCCCACGATCACCAGGTAGGTGAGGATCACGAAGCCGAACACGCCCAGCGGGTAGCTCACTTCCTTGAAGAAGGGAACCAGCAGCCCGGCCTTGGGCGGCAGGTCCACGTCGAAGCCCGAGCGCACCCACTCGAAGAACAGCTCCACCACCCGCACGTTGTTGCTCTCGGAGATGCTGAACACCAGGTAGAGCGCCGCGATCAGGCCGATGACCGACTGCCAGAAGTACTTCTCGCGCGAGGGCATGCCTTCCGGGTCCTTGTTGACGACCTTGCGCCAGTCGTCGGCCCAGCCGATCATGCCGAAGCCCAGCGTGACGATCAGCACGATCCACACGAAGCGGTTGGCCAGGTCGAACCACAGCAGCGTGCTCACGGCAATGGACAGCAGCACCAGCACGCCGCCCATGGTGGGCGTGCCGCTCTTGGCCAGGTGGGTCTGCAGGCCGTAGCCGCGCACCGGCTGGCCGATCTTCAGCTCCGCGAGCCGGCGGATCACCCAGGGCCCGGCCAGCAGGCCGATCAGCAGCGCGGTCATGGCGGCCATCACCGCGCGGAAGGTGATGTACTGGAACACGCGCAGGAACCCGAACTCGGGTCCCAGGGTCTGCAGCCACACGGCCAGGCTAAGCAGCATGGGTGTTGTCCTCTTCTTGTTGGGGGTCCTGGATGGCCTGCACCACCCTTTCCATGCGCATGAACCGCGAGCCCTTGACCAGCACGCTCTGCGACACCGCCAGCTGCGCCAGCACGGCCTTGTTCAGGGCCGTGATGTCGTCGAAGTGGATGCCGGCCATCGCGCGGGCCTGCTCGCCCAGCGTGAACAGGTGCTCGATGCCGCGCTCGCGGGCGTACTGCCCGACTTCCGTGTGGAACTGCGGTCCCTGGTCGCCGACCTCGCCCATGTCGCCCAGCACCAGCAGGCGGGGCTGGGGCAGTTCGGCCAGCACGTCGATGGCGGCCCGCACGGAATCCGGGTTGGCGTTGTAGGTGTCGTCCACCAGGGTGATGCTGCGCCCGCCGATCTGCACGGCGATCGCGCGCGAGCGGCCCTTGACCGGCACGAAGGCTTCCAGGCCGCGCGCGATCGCGTCCAGCGGAACGCCTGCGGAAAGCGCGCAAGCCGCGGCGGCCAGCGAGTTGCGCACGTTATGGCGGCCGGCGATATGGAGTCGGTAGTCCACCGGCCCGGCGGGCGTTTCCGCCCGTACCGCCCAGTGGCCCTGTGCCCATTCAGTCCCGGCCAGAACGATGTCGGCCCCGGATCCGGGACCGCCGAAAGTCATGCAGGCGCGCGAGCCTGCGATCTGGTGCCACAGCGGGGTGAATTCCTCGCCCGCCGGAAAGACAGCGGTGCCGCTGGCGCCCAGCGCCTCGATCACCGTGCCGTTCTCCCGCGCCACCGCTTCCACGGTGGCCATGAATTCCTGGTGCTCGCGCTGCGCGTTGTTGACCAGTGCCACCGTGGGCCGCGCCAGCCCGGCCAGGTAGCCGATCTCGCCCGGGTGGTTCATGCCCAGTTCCAGCACGCCCACGCGGTGGTGCGCGCGCAGCCGCAGCAGCGTGAGCGGCAGCCCGATGTCGTTGTTCAAGTTGCCCTGCGTGGCCAGCGAAGCTTCGCCCTGCCAGGCCCGCAGGATGGACGCGACCATCTGCGTCACCGTGGTCTTGCCGTTGCTGCCCGTCACGGCGACCAGCGGCAGGCTGAACTGGCTGCGCCAGCCGGCGCCCAGCTGCCCCAGCGCGAGGCGGGTGTCGTCCACCTCCAGGCCGGGCAATCTGGCGGGCAGTCGGCCGGGGTGGGCGATGGCCGCCACCGCGCCGGCCGTGCGCGCCTCGGCCAGGAATTCGTTGGCGTCGAACCGCTCGCCCTTCAGGGCCACGAACAGGTCGCCGCGCTGCAGGGTGCGGGTGTCGGTGTGCACGCGGGCGACGGGCACGTCGCCGTCGCCCACCAGGCGGGCGCCAGGCAGCCACTGCAGCGCCTCGCGCAGGGTGAACATGGCGCTCATGAAAGGCTCCTTGCGTCCAGCGCCGCCTGGGCGTGGACCTTGTCGTCGAACGGGTGCTTGACACCCGCGATCTCCTGGTAGTCCTCGTGGCCCTTGCCGGCCAGCAGCACCACGTCCTGCGCCGCGGCGGCGGCGATGGTGCCGGCGATCGCCTTGGCGCGGTCGGCCTGCACCTCCACGCACTCGCGGCGCGACAGGCCCAGCAGGATCTGGCTGATGATGTTCTCGGGCTTCTCGGTGCGCGGGTTGTCGCTGGTGACCACCACGCGGTCGGCGTTCTTCTCCGCCACCGCGGCCATCAGAGGGCGCTTGACCGGGTCGCGGTCGCCGCCGCAGCCGAACACGCACCAGAGCTGTCCGCCGCGCTGCGCCGCGAGGGGCTTCAGGGCCTGCAGCGCCTTGTCCAGCGCGTCGGGCGTGTGGGCATAGTCCACCGCGATCACCGGCTTGCCGGGCTGCTGCAGCCGCTCCATGCGGCCGGGCACGGGCAGCAGGCCCCCACAGGCGCGCACCGCTTCGGCCAGGGGAATGCCCATGGCGCGCATCGCCGCCACGACGCCCAGCAGGTTCGCGACGTTGAACTGCCCGATCAGCTGCGTCGCCAGCGGGTGCCGCTCGCCGCCTTCGGCGACGGTAAAGCGCAAGCCCTGTTCATCGTAGCCGATGTCCAAGGCCTGCAGCCGCGCCGCGCGCTCGCAGGAGACGGTCCACAGGTCCAGCGCGCCGCCTTCCAGCGAGGCGGCCAGCGCGGCGCCTTTCTCGTCGTCCACGTTCACCACCGCGGCCTGCAGCCCCGGCCAGCGGAACAGTTCGGCCTTGGCCTCCCAGTAGGCCTCCATGGTCCCGTGGTAGTCGAGGTGGTCCTGCGTGAAGTTGGTGAAGATGGCCACGCGGATGCGCGTGCCGTCCAGCCGCCGCTCGACGATGCCGACGGAAGACGCCTCGATGGCGCAGGCCTTCACGCCCTCGTCCAGGAACTTGCGGAACTGGCGCTGCAGCAGCACCGGGTCGGGCGTGGTCAGCCCGTTGAACTCCACCTGGGGCGGGCGTCCGGTGCCCAAAGTGCCCACCAGCCCGCACGGGACGGGCGCGGGCCGCTCTGTTTTCGATAGCGCCTGGGCGAGCCACCAGGCGGTGGACGTCTTGCCGTTGGTGCCGGTCACGGCCAGCACGTCGAGCGTCTGGCTGGGTCGGCCGAAGAACTCGTGGGCGATCGGGCCGGTCGCGCCCTTGAGGCCGCGGTAGGCGGCGATGCTTTCGTCGCGGAAGCCGAAGGTCTCGGCGCCCTCGTGCTCCACCAGCACGGCGCGAGCGCCCTGCTGCTGCGCCCCGGGCACGTACTGGCGGCCGTCGGTGGCGGTGCCGGGCCAGGCGATGAAGCCGTCGCCCGCGCCCACCTTGCGGCTGTCGCAATGCAGCGTGCCGGTGACCCGGCCCTTCAGCCAGCGGGCCGCTTCCACGGGGTCGCGCAGCTGCAGCATCAGAACGACTCCTCGACCGCGTTGACCACGATCTGCGGCTTGACGTTCATGTCGGGCTGCACGCCCAGCATGCGCAGGGTCTGCTGCACGGTGGCGCTGAACACCGGGGCGGCCACGTCGCCGCCGTAGTACTTGCCGTTGCTGGGCTCGTCGATCATCACGGCCACCACGATGCGCGGCTTGTCCACCGGCGCCAGGCCCACGAACCAGCCGCGGTACTTGTTGGTGGCGTAGCCCTTGCCTTCCTGCTTGCGCGCGGTGCCGGTCTTGCCGCCCACCGAGTAGCCGATGGTCTGGGCCTTCTGCGCGGTGCCGCCGGGCCCGGCGGCCATGTGCAGCATGTGGCGCACGGCGGCGGCGTTCCTGGGGTCGATCACGCGCAGGCCCGGCGCCGAATCGCTGGCCTTGAGAAGCGTGACCGGCACCAGCTCGCCGTCGCGCGCGAACACGGTGTAGGCGCGCGCCAGCTGGAACAGGCTGGCCGACAGGCCGTAGCCGTAGCTCATGGTGGCCTGCTCGATCGGGCGCCAGGTCTTGTAGGCGCGCAGCTTGCCGCTCACGGTGCCGGGGAACGGCACCTGCGGCTTCTGGCCGAAGCCCACCTGGCTGTACAGCTCCCACATCTCGCGCGGCTGCATCTGCATGGCCAGCTTGACGGTGCCCACGTTGCTGGACTTCTGGATCACCTCGTTGACGGTGAGCACGCCGTGCGGGTGCGCGTCGCTGATCGTCGAGCCGCCGATGGTCATGCGGCCGGGTGCCGTGTGGATGGGAGTCTCCGGCCGGACCATGCCCTTCTCCAGCGCCAGGGCGGCGATGAAGGGCTTCATGGTGGAGCCGGGCTCGAAGGTGTCGGTGAGCGCCCGGTTGCGCAGCTGCGCGCCCGTGAGGTTGTGCCGCCTGGCCGGCGAGTAGCTCGGGTAGTTGGCCAGCGCCAGCACCTCGCCGCTGTGCGCGTCCAGCACGACCACGCTGCCGGCCTTGGCCTTGTGCTCGGTCACGGCGTCGCGCAGCTTCTGGTAGGCGAAGAACTGCACCTTGCTGTCGATGGACAGCTGCAGGTCGCGGCCGTCCACCGGCGGCACCTGCTCGCCCACGTCCTCGACGATGCGGCCCAGGCGGTCCTTGATCACCCGGCGCGAGCCGGGGCGGCCGGCCAGGTCCTTGTTGAAGGCCAGCTCCACCCCTTCCTGGCCCTGGTCTTCTACGTTGGTGAAGCCCACCACGTGCGCGGCGGCCTCGCCCTCGGGGTACTGGCGCTTGTATTCCTTGCGCTGGTAGATGCCCTTGAGGCCCAGCGCGGCAATCTGCTGCGCCACCGGCTCGTCGACCTGGCGCTTGAGCCAGACGAAGGTCTTGTCCTCGTCCTGAAGCTTCTTGTCCAGCTCGGCCGGCGTCATCTCCAGCAGCTTCGCCAGCTGCTTGAGGCGCGCCGGGTCGCGCTCCACGTCCTCGGGAATGGCCCAGATGCTGGGCGAGGGCACGCTGGTGGCCAGCAGCAGGCCGTTGCGATCCAGGATGCGGCCGCGGTTGGCCGGCAGCTCCAGCGTGCGGGCAAAGCGCACCTGGCCCTGCTTCTGGAAGAAATCGTTGCTGATCACCTGCACCCAGGCGGCGCGGGCCGCCAGCGCGGCGAAGCCCAGCGCGATGGCGGCCACGATGAACTTGCTGCGCCAGACGGGCGTCTTGCTCGCGAGCAGCGGGCTGGAGGTGTAGAGCACCGAACGCGTCACTGGGTGGGCCCCTTCTGCGACACGTACTGCGTGATGGCCGGCGTGGCGGCGCGCATCTGCAGCTGCTCCTTGGCGAGCTTCTCGACGCGCAGCGGCGTGGCCTGCGCGCGCTTTTCCACCTGCAGCCGCTCGCGCTCGACGTCCAGGCGGCGGGCCTCGTTCTGCGCGCGCTCGATCTCCACATAGAGGCGGCGCGAGTCGTACTGCACCTTGACCAGGTACAGCGCGCTGGCGAGCACCGCCAGCAGCAGCACGAGGTTGAGCCGCGTCATGCGGCAGTCCTTTCCGCCACGCGCAGGATGGCGCTGCGCGAACGCGGGTTGGCCGCGATCTCCGCGGCCGAGGGCTTGATGCGGTCCAGGGCCTTGAGCTTCATCGCCTTGGGCGCGGCGAACGGCGCGCGGCGGTCGTAGACCTCGCGGGAATTCGCGGCGATGAACTGCTTGACGATGCGGTCTTCCAGCGAATGGAAGCTGATCACCGCCAGCCGGCCCGAAGGTTGAAGGATTCCCAAGCTCGCCTCTAGCGCCTGTTGCAGCTCTTCAAGCTCGGCGTTGATGAAAATCCGAAGAGCCTGAAATGTGCGCGTTGCAG
>CAZZAW010000162.1:0-6142 GCA_964652405.1 uncultured Ramlibacter sp. | reverse complement strand
GCGCCCGACGCGAGCGCCAGGATCTGGTGGCCCAGGCAGATGCCGAAGGTCGGGTAGCCGGCCTCGACCAGCTCGCGGGTGGCGGCGATCGCGTAGTCGCAGGGCTCCGGGTCACCGGGGCCGTTGGAGAGGAACACGCCGTCGGGGTTGAGCTTCTTCACCTCGGCCGCGGGCGTCTGCGCCGGCACCACCGTGACCTTGCAGCCGCGCTCGGCCAGCATGCGCAGGATGTTCTTCTTGACGCCGTAGTCGAAAGCCACCACGTGGTACTTGGGCGTCTGCAGCTGGCCATACCCCTCGCCCAGCTGCCACTCGGTCTCGACCCAGTCATAGGACTTGTCGGAAGACACCACCTTGGCCAGGTCCAGGCCGTTCATGGCGGGCGCCTTACGCGCCTCGGCCACGGCCTGGTCCACCAGCGCGGGCGTCACCTCCTGGCCCGGCTGCAGGGCCAGGATGCAGCCGTTCTGCGCGCCCTGGGTGCGCAGGATGCGCGTGAGCTTGCGGGTGTCGATGTCGGCGATGCCGACGGTCTTCTCGCGCTTGAGGTAGTCCGACAGCGTGAGGCTGGTGCGGAAGTTGGACGCGACCAGCGGCAGGTCGCGGATGATGAGGCCGGCGGCATGGACCTTCGCGGCCTCGACGTCCTCCTCATTGACCCCGTAGTTGCCGATGTGCGGGTAGGTCAGGGTGACGATCTGCCGCGCGTAGCTGGGGTCGGTGAGGATTTCCTGGTAACCGGTGATCGCCGTGTTGAACACGACCTCGCCGGTGGTGGAGCCGGGGGCTCCGATCGAAGTGCCGAGAAAGACCGTGCCGTCTGCAAGCGCCAGGATGGCGGGCGGGTGGGCTCCCTGTTGAGACAAAAGCACTGGGTTCTCCGGATGGTGTCGGGTACGCCCAAACGCGACCGAAAACTGGGTTTCCGGTGTTGCTTTTGTTCAGGGGAGGGGCTTGCGGCTGCGCTAGGCGTACGGGTTTGCGGGAAAGCCCTTGATTATAGCCGCAGCAAGAGTGCCCCCACGCTTGCCACCGTGTGGCTGCGCTGCCCCCGAGGGGGCTTCAGCGGCTAGGGGCGGCCCGTCGCCGCTGAGACCGCGCTCGCATGCAGGCAGATGGCCGCAGCCGACGCCACGTTCAGGGATTCCTCACCCCCCGGTTGGGCGATCCGCACCTGCAGCGCGGCCCGCGCGGCGACCTCGGGGGCGACGCCTTGCCCTTCGTGCCCGAGCAGCCAGGCGCAGGGCCAGGGCAGCGCCGCGCGATGCAGCAGCTCGCCGCCATGCGAGCTGGTGGCCAGCAGCGGCACGGCCAGGGCGTCCAGCAGCGACACCTCGGCCGCGTCGAACAGCCGGAGTGCGAAATGCGCGCCCATCCCCGCCCGCACCACCTTGGGCGACCACAGTCCCGCCGTGCCTTTGAGCGCAATCACCTGGTGGAAGCCGAATGCCGCGGCGCTGCGCAGCACCGATCCCACGTTGCCGGCGTCCTGCAGCCGGTCCAGGACCACCGTGGGCGCCGCGGCGTCCAGCAGCGGCGCGGGCGGCAGGGGCAGCACGAAGGCCATGCGGGCCGGCGACTCCAGCCCGCTGACGGAGGCGAACAGCGGGTCGGCCAGCACTATGGTTTTAGGAGCAGCCCGCGCCCATTCCACCTGCGCTTGCGGCCAGAACGATTCGGAAAACACGGCCAGGGCGGGCTGCAGGCCGCGCTCCGCGGCGGCGCGGCACAGGTGGTCGCCTTCCAGCCAGACCTGGCCCGCCTTGCGCCAGGCGCCGCTGTCCTGCGCCAACCGGCGCAGGTCCTTGACCTGGGCGTTGGCCGCGGAACGGATGACGGGCGTCTCGGCCGTCACGCGGTGCGCAGCTGGATGACCTCGCCTTGCGGCGTGGTGAAGGTTGCGGCCACCGGCGCGAAGAACTTGCGGTGATGGCGGCAGGCGCCGTGCACGCGCAGCGCCTCCAGGTGCTCGGGCGTGCTGTATCCCTTGTGGGTCGCGAAGCCGTACTGCGGGAATTCGTCGTGCAGCTGCGCCAGCAGCCGGTCGCGGTGGACCTTGGCCAGGATGGACGCGGCCGAGATCGACTTCACGGTGGCATCGCCGCCCACCACCGCTTCGGCCAGAACGTCCAGCGTGGGCAAGCGGTTGCCGTCCACCAGCACCTTGGCGGGTTTCAGGCGCAGGCCTTCCACCGCGCGCTTCATGGCGAGCATGGTGGCGTGCAGGATGTTGAGCCGGTCGATCTCCTCGACGGTCGCCTCGGCCACCGAGCAGCACAGGGCCTTCTCGCGGATCTGGTCGTACAGCTTCTCGCGCTGCAGCGGCGTGAGCACCTTGGAGTCGGCCAGGCCGCGGATGCGCTTGGTGTCGTCCAGGATCACCGCCGCCGCCACCACCGGGCCGGCGAGCGGCCCGCGCCCGGCCTCGTCCACGCCGGCCATCAGGCCCACGGGATCCCAGGCCAGGCGGGCCTGTTCACCCCTTGTCAATGACTTTCTGGAGGGCATCGGTCGCGAGTTGTGCCGTGTCGCGCCGCAGCTGGTGGTGCAGCACGCTGAATTCCTTCTGGACGGCCGCCATTCTGGCAGGAGACTGCAGCCACTCCAACAGCGCCGCAGCGAGCGCCTCGGGATTCGCGTCGTGCTGCAGCAACTCGGGCACCACAAACTCACGGGCCAGGATGTTGGGCAGCCCAACCCAGGGCTGCAGCGCCTTGCGCTTCATGATCTGCCAGCTGATCGCGTTCATGCGGTAGGCGATGACCATGGGCCGCTTGAAGAGGGCCGCTTCCAGCGTGGCGGTGCCGCTCGCGATCAGCGTCAGGTCGCAGGCGGCCAGCGCGGCGTGGGACTGCCCTTCCAGCACCGTGAGGCCCTCGGAAAGCCCGGCCCGCCGGGCCGCCGCTTCCACCCGCGCCTTCAGCGACGGTACCGCGGGCGCTACGATTTTGAGAGCAGGACGCGCCCGCCGCACCAGGGCCGCAGCCTGGAAGAACACCGAAGCCAGGTAGTGCACCTCGGACGAGCGGCTGCCGGGCAGCACGGCCAGCACCTCGTCATCGTCCTGCAGGCCCAGCGCCTGCCGCGCCGCCGCCCGGTCCGGCTCCAGCGGGATCACGTTCGCGAGCGGATGGCCTACGTAGGTGGCCGGCACGCCATGGCGCGCGAGCAGCGCCGGCTCGAACGGGAAGATGCACAGCACGTGGTCGCAGGCCTGGCGGATCTTGTCCAGCCGCCCGGCGCGCCAGGCCCACACCGAGGGGCAGACGAACTGCACGGTCCGGATGCCGGCACGGCGCAGGTCGAGCTCCAGGTCCAGGTTGAAGTCGGGCGCGTCCACGCCGATGAAGAGGTCGGGCCGCCGCGCCTGCAGCCGCTGGCTGAGCTCGCGGCGGATGCCCACGATCTCGCGGTAGTGCCGCAGCACCTCCACGTACCCGCGCACCGCCAGCTTCTCGTAGGGCCACCAGGCTTCGAAGCCGTGCGCCGCCATCTGCGGGCCGCCGATGCCGCCCGATCGCAGGCCGGGCCAGCGCTGCTTCATGCCGCCCAGCAGCAGCCCCGCCAGCAGGTCGCCCGAGGCCTCGCCGGCCACGAGCGCGGCGGCCAAAGGCATCAGCGGACGATGCCGCGTTGCGGCGGCACCTGGGCCAGGAAGTCCAGCATGAGCTGCACGTCGGGCGCAGCTTCGGGGGTCTGCGCCGCAAGCTGCGCGATGCCCGGCGGGGCGTGCTCCAGCGTCAGCCCATCGCGATAAAACGCCTTGTGCATGGCCTTGACGGCGGTGATGCGCTCCGCCGAAAAGCCGCGGCGGCGCAGGCCCTCGAAGTTCATGGAGCGCGCCTGGGCCGGCGCGCCCTGGCTCATCACGAACGGGGGCTGGTCGGCGAACAGCGTCGTGCTCATCGCGGTCATGCCGTGCGCGCCGAGCCGCACGAACTGGTGCACCACCGTGAAGGCGCCGAAGATGAAGTAGTCGCCGACCTCGCAGTGGCCGGCGATCTGCGCGTTGTTGGCGAAGATGGTGTGGTTGCCCACCTGGCAGTCGTGCGCCAGGTGGGTGTAGGCCATCATCAGGTTGTCGTCGCCCAGGCGGGTGACGCCCCCGCCCTGCACCGTGCCCACGTTGAAGGTGGTGAACTCGCGGATCACGTTGCGGTCGCCGATGACCAGCTCGGTGGGCTCCCCCCGGTACTTCTTGTCCTGGTTGGCCGCGCCCAGCGAGGCGAACTGGAAGATGCGGTTGTCGGCGCCGATGGTCGTCCGCCCTTCAATCACCGTGTGTGGGCCAACGCTGGTGCCCGGCCCGATCTTCACCTCCGGCCCAATCACCGCATAAGGACCCACCGTCACCGAGCTGTCGAGCTCGGCCCGCGGGTCGACGATGGCGGTGGGGTGGATGGCCATCAGGCGATGGTCCGCATGGTGCACATGAGCTCGGCCTCGCAGGCCATCTCGCCGTCGACCCGGGCGCAGCCCTTGAACTTGAAGATGCCGGCCTTGTGCCGCTCCAGCGTGACCTCCATCACCAGCTGGTCGCCGGGCTCCACCGGCCGCTTGAAGCGGGCCGCGTCGATGCCGGCGAAGTAGTAGACGGTCTTGTCGTCGGGCGTCACGCCCTGCGTGGCGAACGACAGCAGGGCGGCCGACTGGGCCATGGCCTCGAGCATCAGCACCCCCGGCATCACCGGCCGGTGCGGGAAGTGGCCGGTGAAGAAGGGCTCGTTCACCGTCACGTTCTTCAGGGTGCGGATGCTCTCGCCCTTGCGCAGCTCCAGCACGCGGTCCACCAGCAGGATGGGGTAGCGGTGCGGCAGCAGCTTCAGGATCTGGTGGATGTCCATCGGCGTGGATTCGGTGGTGGGCGTGGTCGTCATTTCTTCTCGAGGGCCTTGACCCTCTCGCGCAGGGCATGCAGCTGCTTCAGCGTGGCAGCGTTCTTCTCCCACGCGGCATTGTCGTCGATGGGAAAGATGCCGGTGTAGTGCCCGGGCTTGAGGATGGAGCGCGTCACCAGCGAGGTGGCGGAGATGTGCACGTGGTCGGCGATGGTGAGGTGCCCCAGGATGCCGGCGCGGCCGCCGATGGTGCAGTACGCCCCTATGGTGGCGCTGCCCGCGACTGCGGCGCAGCCGGCCATGGCGGTGTGCTTGCCGATGCGCACGTTGTGGCCGATCTGGATGAGGTTGTCCAGCTTCACGCCGTCCTCGATCACGGTGTCGGCCAGGGCGCCGCGGTCGATGCAGGTGTTGGCGCCGATCTCCACGTCATCGCCGATGCGCACCGCGCCCAGCTGCTCGATCTTCTCCCAGGCGCCCTGGTTCGGCGCGAAGCCGAAGCCGTCGGCGCCGATCACCACGCCGGGGTGCAGGATGCAGCGCTGGCCGATGACGCAGCGCTCGCCCACCGTCACGCGCGACTTGAGCACCGTGCCCGCGCCTATGCGCGCGCCGCGCTCGATCACGCACAGGGGCCCGACCTGGGCCGTGGGGTCCACCACCGCGTCGGGGTCGACCACCGCGCTCGGATGCACCTGGGGCCCGGCCGTCGCGGCCTGCGTCCGCTTCCATAGCTGCGTCAGCCGGGCGAAGTACAGGTAGGGGTCCTCCGCGACGATGCAGTCGCCGCGGGCCAGCGCGGCATCGCGCATGGCGGGGCTCACAATGACACAGGCCGCCTGCGAGGCGGCCAGTTGCTGCTGGTACTTGGGGTTGGAAAGGAAGCTCAGCTGCGACGGCGTCGCCGACTCGAGCGGGGCCAGGCCCTCTACGACGCGGCCGCGGTCACCGGCCAGCTCGCCCCCCAGCGCATCGACGATCCCGCCCAGGGTGAGGCCCACACTTCAACGGGTCGCGTTGAGCGCGCGGATCACCTTGTCGGTGATGTCGTGCTTGGGGTTGATGTAGACCGCTTCCTGCAGGACCACGTCGTACTTCTCCTGCTCGGCCACCTGCTTGACCACGCGGTTGGCGCGCTCCAGCACCTGCTGCAGCTCTTCGTTCTTGCGGGCGTTGAGGTCTTCCTGGAATTCGCGGCGCTTGCGCTGGAATTCGCGGTCCTGGTCCACCAGCTGCTTTTGCCGCTGGGCGCGCTGACTTTCGGACAGCGTGGGCGCCTCGCGCTCGTAGCGCTCGGAATTGGC
>CAZZAW010000161.1:0-6150 GCA_964652405.1 uncultured Ramlibacter sp. | reverse complement strand
GGCTGCGACCACCGCAACTACCCGGCCCACCTCACGATCGCGGCCGAGACGCTGGCGTCGCTCGCGGGCGACCTGCGCTAGCGCGGCGGAGCGGGCCCGCCTGCCAAGCATGCCACGCCTGCTTGTCATCAACCCCAACACGACGGCGGTCGTCTCGGCCATGCTGGAGGCGCTCGCCGTCCGAGAAGCGCCGGGTGTGGAGGTGCGCGTCGCGACCGCCCGCTTTGGCGCGCCTTACATCGGCTGCGAGGTCAGCTACGCGATCGCAGCCCACGCCGTGCTGGACGCGTGGGCGCTCGCCGAGCCGCCACCGGACGCGGTGCTGGTCGGCTGCTTCGGCGACCCGGGGCTGTTCGCCTTGCGCGATGCGGGTGTGCCGGCCTCCGGACTGGCCAGCGCAGCCGCCGACGAGGCGGCGCGGCACGGCGGCTTTGCGATCGTCACCGGCGGGCCCCGCTGGGTCCCGATGCTCAGGCGGCTGATGGACAACCTGGGCCACGGCGAGTCGTGCCGGGGCATCCTGGCCCTGGAGGCAGGCGGCCTGCAACTGGCGCAGGAGCCGGCCCGGGCGAGGGCGGCGATCGCCCAGGCCTGCACGGCGGCGGCTCGCCAGTTCGGGGTGCACACTGTGGTCGTCGGCGGTGCGGCGCTGGCGGGGATGGCCGAGGCCATCCAGCCCCAGGTGGATGTGCGCCTGGTCGACAGCGTGGTGGCTGGCGTGAGGGAGGCGGCGCGGCTGGCGGGTGCCGCGGATCGCGCGCAAGCCGGGCGGCTCGCCGAAATCAGGCCGTGGCTGGAGGATCCCTCAACGCCACCTGCGCGTGCCTGAGGATCGCTCCCGGCGTACTCACCCACATGCGTCCGGCATCCCGTGCAGCTGCCAGGTGCTGCAAGGCACGCCGGAGGTGGCGCAGGCGGTAAGGCTGGCCGACGATGTAGGGGTGCAGCGCAATGCCCATGACCAGGGCGGGTGCGCCGGGTGCGGCGGTCTGGTCGAGCATCTCGTCGACCTGGTCGATCACGATCTGGGCGAAGTCCTTCGCATCCATCTGGCGCGCCACGATCATCGGGATGTCGTTGAGCTCCTGCGGATAGGGCACCGACCAGAGCGTGCGGCCCGAGCGCGTGCGCATGGGCACCGGCTGGTCGTCATGGCACCAGTTCAGGGTATAGGCGTAGCCTGTTTCGGCCAGCAGGTCCGGCGTGCGCAGGCTCTCGGAAATCCAGGGCGACAACCAGCCGGCCGGTGACTGGCCGCTTTCCGACTGAATCCGCTGGCGGCAGGAAAGCAGCAGTTCGCGTTCCGCGGCTTCGTCCAATGGACCTTGCCGTTCGGCGTTGCTGTGGCCGTGTCCCACCAGCTCGTCGCCCCGGGCGACGCAGGCCGCCACCAGCTCCGGGCAGTGGTCGTAGAGCGAGGTGTTGATAAGGGCCGCGGCGGGCATTCCCAGGCTGTCGAAAAGCTCGAGGCAGCGCCATGCACCGACGCGGTTGCCGTACTCGCGCCAGCTGAAATTGAGCACGTCAGGTTGCGGGCTCACCGGCCCGATGGCCGCGCCCATGCCTTCGCCGAACGCGAAATGTTCGAGATTGAAGCCCAGGTAGACCGCCAATCCCGCTCCCCCCGGCCAACGGTACCGTGGCCGCCGGGTAATGGGCTGGTAGTCGAACCGGCCGTGGCTGGGCAGCGCCCCGGGGTAGGCGATTCCCATGCGACGTCAGGGCTGCGCCAGGCCGGCGCGCACCAACAGCCATTCGGCGCTGTCGTTCCAGACGTCCATCTTGACGATGAGACCCTGCCGCACCACGTACCGGTCGACGTAGCGGTTCCCTTCGAATGGCGTACCGTCAGGCCATTCACCGTACAGGGTGCCCAGGCTGTAGACCACCGTCTCGCCCCGTTCGGCCTCCTGCGGAGTGGGCACGACCACGTCGGTGCGCTCGATGCGCTTCTTGACCCACTTGTAGCGCGAGGCGTTGAAGCGCGTGGTGTCCGCCGGCTCGCGCATGGCCCGCTTTCCGGTGAACACGATGTCCATGTCCTTTGCCGTGTAGCGGCTGGCCGCCACCGGGTCGGGGAGCATGATCAGGCGAAGGAACTCGTTGACGACTTCGCCTGCGGTGGTGGGGCTCGACTCGCGCATCCTTCGATTGTGTCAGGCGATGACTTCCACGTTGGCCGTGCGGGCCACCGCCCGCCAGGTGTCGATCTGCGAATTGATCAGGCTCACGAACTCGTTGCCCAGCACGGGGGTGCCGCGCGGCAGGGTTTGCAGGTCGCTCAGGCGGGCCAGGACGTCGGGCTTGGCCAGCAGTTCGGGGATGAGGGCGGAGAGGCGCCGGACGATGGGCGCGGGCAGTCCCTTGGGCGCGGAAAGGCCCAGCCACTGTGAGCCCGTGAGCTTGGGATATCCCAGCTCCGCGAAGGTGGGGATGTTCGGCAGGGCCGGCAACCGCAGCGGCGTGGAGACCGCCAGGGCGCGCAACGAGCCGCCCTTGAGCTGGGCGACGTTGGTGGTGATCGGGTCCAGCAGGCTGTCGATCTGGCCGCCCAGCAGGTCCTGCATGGCGGGCGCGCTGCCCTGGTAAGGCACGTGATCGTGCTGCGGGGCCTTGCCTTCCAGCTTGAGCAGTTCGCCGAACAGGTGGTTGGCCGAGCCAATGCCCGACGAGCCATAGCGCACCGGTTTCGTGCGGGCCGTTTCGATGTACTGCGCGAGCGACTGGTAGGGCGATTGCGGCCGCACCAGCAGCACCATGGGAGCCTCCACCAGCATGCCGATATGGGTGAAGTCGTTCACCGCGTCGAACGGCATGGTGCGGCGGGTGGCCGTCGCGTAGACGTGCACGGAGGCGTGGCTCACGAGCAGTGTGTAGCCGTCGGCGGGTTGCGTCGACACGTATTGCGTGCCGATCAGGCCGCCCGCGCCAGCGCGGTTCTCCACGAGGACGGTCTGGCCGTCCAGCGCCTGCGACAGGTGGGGCGCGATCAGCCGGGAGACGGTGTCGACCAGGCCGCCCGGCGGGAATTGCGCCACCAGCTTGATGGGTCCGCGGGCCGGCCAGGCGGGGGCCTGGGCCTGCAAGGCAGTGGACGTACCGAGAAGGGGCGCTGCACCAAGTGCCAGCAGGTCACGACGTTTCATGGGGCATCCTCCGGTGGACGCCAGCCCAAAACGAGGAGGAGGGCCGGCAAGCCCAGCCTCGAGCAAGGGCTATGCCAAACCTGGTTCCGCCCTAGGCAGGAGCGAAAAGGTCCACGCGGTCGGTAATGACCGCGTCGGTGCCCAGCGCCAGCAGGCGCTGCGCGGCCCACTCGTCGTTCACCGTGTAGCTCAGGCACCTGAAGCCGGCGCTCTTGGCCTGGGTGACGGTGCTCTCGTCCCATAGCGCGTGGTTGCAGACGATGGCCACGCACTCCAGCGACAAGGCCATCTCCAGCCAGCCGGTCCACAGCGTGTCCAGCAGCAGACCCCGCGGGAGGTGAGGTGCCGCCGCCTGCGCGGCCTGCAGTGCCTCGGGGCGGAACGAGGTCAGCAGCGGCGGCACGCCCGCGCCGGCCCAGAGGCGCGCCGCTTCCCGGGCGACTACTTCGCCTGTCCGTGCTTCCAGGCCTGACGTAGGCTTGATCTCGATGTTCAGGAAGTGGCCGTTCGCCAGGCACCAGCGGGCCAGGTTCTCCAGCGTCGGCAGCGGCTCGCCGGCATAGGCCCGGGAGTGCCAGGCGCCGGCATCCAGCTGCGCGAGTGCCGACCAGGGCTGATCCCCGCCGACGCCCCGGCCGTTGGTGGTGCGTTCCAGGGTGGCGTCGTGCATCAGGAACACCACGCCATCGGCCGACAGCTTGGCGTCGCACTCGAACATCCGGTAGCCATGTTCCGCGCCCAGGCGGAAGGCGGCCAGGGTGTTCTCGGGCGCCAGCTTGCCGGCGCCGCGGTGCGCCACCCAGCGCGGGTATGGCCAGTCCTTCATTCGGCCCTCAGAGGCGCTTGCCGCTGGCGGCATCGAACCAGTGCAGCCGGTCCTCGCGCGGGGTCACGTGGATCACCGTGTCCGCCGCGGGGGAGGGCTGGCCTTCCTCGATGCGCACGATGATCTGCTCGCCACCCAGCCGGCCGTAGATCAGGCGCTCGGCGCCCAGCAGCTCGACCGTTTCCACCCGCACTTCCCAGCCCGAGCTGCCCACGTCCAGGTGCTCCGGGCGGATGCCGGTGATGGCACCGGGGCGGCCGCCCGGGGCTTCCTTGAGCAGGTTCATGGGCGGCGAGCCGATGAAACTGGCGACGAAGGTGGAGGCGGGGCGGTGGTAGACCTCCTCCGGCGTGCCGAACTGCTCCATGTTGCCGGCGTTCATCACGATCATGCGCTGGGCCAGGGTCATGGCTTCCACCTGGTCGTGCGTGACGAAGAGGGACGTGATGCCCAGCTCGCGGTGCAGCTTCTGGATCTCCAGCCGGGTCTGGGCCCGCAGCTTGGCATCCAGGTTGGACAGCGGCTCGTCGAACAGGAAGACCTGCGGCTGGCGCACGATGGCGCGCCCCATGGCCACGCGCTGCCGCTGCCCGCCCGAGAGCTGGCGGGGCTTGCGGTCCAGCAGGTGGCCCAGCTCCAGGATGCCGGCAGCCTTGTCCACGCGCTGCTTGATCTCCTCCATGGGCATCTTCTTGATCTTGAGGCCGTAGGCCATGTTCTCGAACACGCTCATGTGGGGGTACAGGGCGTAGTTCTGGAACACCATGGCGATGTCGCGTTCGGCCGGTTCCAGGTCGTTGACCACGCGCCCGCCGATGGAAATCTGGCCCGCGCTGATTTCCTCCAGCCCTGCCACCATGCGCAGGAGCGTGGACTTGCCGCAGCCCGAGGGACCCACGATCACGATGAACTCGCGGTCGGCGATGTCGGCGTTCACGCCGTGGATCACCTGCAGCTCATGCTTGCCCTTGCCGTAGCGCTTGACGACGTCTTTCAGTTGAATCGAAGCCATTGCTCTTCCGTCTTTATTTCTCTGTATCCACCAGGCCCTTGACGAACCACTTCTGCATCAGGATCACCACCACCGCGGGCGGCAGCATCGCCAGGATGGCGGTGGCCATGACCACGTTCCATTCGATGTAGACCTCGCCGGAGATCAGGCGCTTGATGCCCATGACGATGGGGTACATGCGCTCGTCGGTGGTCACCAGCAGCGGCCACAGGTACTGGTTCCAGCCGTAGATGAACTGGATCACGAACAGGGCCGCCATCGAGGTCTTGGACAAGGGCAGCAGCACGTCCTTGAAGAAGCGCATGGGGCCGGCCCCGTCGATGCGGGCCGCTTCCACCAGTTCGTCGGGCACCGTCATGAAGAACTGCCGGAACAGGAAGGTGGCGGTGGCCGAGGCGATCAGCGGGATCGTCAGGCCCGACATGGTGTTGAGCATGCGCAGGTCCGAGATCACCTGGTAGGTCGGCCCGATGCGCACCTCCACCGGCAGCATGAGCGTGACGAAGATCATCCAGAACACCAGGTTCTTGAACGGGAACCGGAAGTAGACGATCGCGAACGCCGACAGCAGGGAAATCGCGATCTTGCCGATGGCGATGATCAGCGCGCTCGCCAGGCTGATGCCCATCATGGGCAGCGCGGGGGCGACCGTGGCCCCGGCTTCCGTCTTGCCGCCCAGCAGGGCGAACCGGTAGCTTTCGATGAAGTTGGTGCCGGGCAGCAGCGAGATCGGGTTGGCCGAGCTGATCTCCTGGGCGGTCTGCGTCGACCCGATGAAGGTGACGTAGATCGGGAAGAACACGACCACCACCCCGAGGATCAGGATGGCGTGGGAGACGAAGTCGAGGATGGGGTTGCGCTGGATCATGGCGGGCTCAGTAGTGCACCTTCTTCTCGACGAACTTGAACTGGATCACGGTCAGGGCGATGACGATCAGCATCAGGATCACGGACTGGGCGGCCGAGCCGTTGACGTCCATCGCCTTGAACCCGTCGTAGTAGACCTTGTAGACCAGGATGGCAGTCTCCTTGCCGGGGCCGCCGCTGGTGGCCGCGTCGACGATCGCGAAGGTCTCGAAGAAGGCGTGCACCACGTTGATGACCAGCAGGAAGAAGGTGGTGGGCGACAGCAGCGGGAACACGATGGTCCAGAAGCGGCGCCAGGG
>CAZZAW010000160.1:3328-6196 GCA_964652405.1 uncultured Ramlibacter sp. | reverse complement strand
GCTCGACGCCCTGCACCGTGCGCTCGGCGCCGGCGAGCCTCTGGCCGCGGACTTCGGCGCCCGCAACACCGCGATTTTCACCGCGCTGGCCGACACGGTGCGGCGATTCGACCTGCCGGTCGCCGACCTCGAAGCGCTGCTTTCGGCGTTCCGCCAGGACGTGTCCGTCACGCGCTACGCCTCGTGGGGCGACGTCGACGACTACTGCCGGCGCTCGGCCAATCCGGTGGGCCGGCTCGTACTGCGGCTGTTCGGCCATCGCGACGACCGGCTCGATCGCTGGTCGGACGCCATCTGCACCGCGCTGCAGCTCACCAACTTCTGGCAGGACTTCGCCGTGGACTGGCGGCGCGGCCGCCTCTACGTCCCGGAGTCGGAATGGCGCGGCGGCGGGGCGTCGCTGGAAGCCCTGGCGGCGCCGCTGGCGACGACGCCGCGCGAGTGGCAGCGGGTGCTGGCCGCCTGCGCGACGCGCACGCGCGGCCTGTTCGATCACGGCCGGCCGCTGCTGGATCACGTGCGCGGACGGCTGCGCTGGGAGCTGACGGCCACCTGGCACGGCGGCGTCCGCGTGCTCGAACGGCTCGAGCAGGGCGGGTTCGACCCGGTGGCGGCGCGACCGCGGCTCGGGCTGGCCGATGCGCTGGTGGTAGGGTGGAGGGTGCTGCTGTGAGCCGCGACACCTCGTTCTACTACTCGTTCCTGGTGCTGCCGGCGGCCGGGCGCGACGCGATCGTCACGGTGTGGGATGCCTGCCGTGCCATCGACGACGCCGTCGACGAAGCGGCGAGCGCCGCGGCGGCCGCGGATCGGCTGCGCTTCTGGCGCGGCGAAATCGCCCGCGTGTTCGACGGCGCCACCCCCGAGTCGCCGCAAGGCGCCGCCCTGCAGCCGGTGGCCGGCCGCTACGGCCTGCCGCGCCGCGCCTTCGAGGACCTGATCGACGGCGTGCAGATGGACCTCGAGCACACTCGCTACGCCACCTTCGACGAATTGCGCGAGTACTGCTGGCGGGTGGCCTCCACGGTGGGCCTGATCTGCCTGCCGATCTTCGGCTGCCGCCACCCCGGCGGCCGCGACTACGCCATGCACCTCGGCCTGGCGCTGCAGCTCACCAACATCACCCGCGACGTCGGCACCGA
Organism: uncultured Ramlibacter sp.; assembly: GCA_964652405.1. GTDB lineage: Bacteria > Pseudomonadota > Gammaproteobacteria > Burkholderiales > Burkholderiaceae_C > Ramlibacter. The sequence continues at coordinate 5,054 of CAZZAW010000160.1, read as the reverse complement.
CCTGGCGCGCGGGCGCATCTACCTGCCGCAGGACGAGATGGCCCGCACCGGCTGCACCGAGGCGGCGCTGGCCACCGGCGTCGTCACCCCCGAGATCGCCGCGCTGCTGCGGCTGCAGTGCACGCGGGCGCGCGACTACTACGATCGGGCGGCGGCGGCGCTGCCCACCGGCGAGGCGCGGCGGCTGGTGGCCGCCGAGATCATGGGCGCGATCTACTTCGCGATCCTGCAGCGCATCGAACGGCGCGGCTACGACGTGTTCTCGGCGGTGGTGCGCGTGCCGCGGCCGGAGCGCGCGTTCATCGCCGCCACCACGTGGGCCCGCACTCTGATGCGGGCCGGGGTGGAGGCGGTGGCGCCGGCCCGCACGACGTGACTCGTGCCGACGTGATCGTGGTCGGCGCCGGCTGCGCCGGGCTCAGCGCCGCCGCGGCGCTGGCGGAAGCCGGTGTTCGCGTGCTCGTCCTCGAAGCGCGGCCGCTGCCCGGCGGCCGCACGTTCGCCACGCGCGACGCGGCGTCGGGCGACTGGGTGGACAACGGCCAGCACGTGCTGCTGGGCTGCTACCACGACACCTTGGCGTTCGCGCGGCGCATCGGCACGATCGATCGGCTGGCGGTGCAGGACACCTTGCGCGTGCCGATGGTCGGCCCCGAGGGGCGGCGGAGCGAGCTGCGCTGCCCGGCGCTGCCGACGCCGCTGCAGCTGGTCGGCGGCGTGCTCGGCTGGTCGGCGTTGGGGTGGCCCGACCGCCTGTCGGTGCTGCGGCTCGGCCCGGCCCTCGCCGGCGCGGCGCCACCGCCGACGTTGACCGTGCGCCAGTGGCTCACCGCGCACGGCCAGTCGCCGCGCCTCACGGCGATGCTCTGGGAGCCGCTCGCCGTGGCCGCGCTCAACCAGCCGATCGACGTCGCCACCGCGACCACGTTCGTCGAGGTGGTGCGGCGGATGCTCGGCTCCGGCCGCGACGACGCGGCGCTCGTGTGGCCGACGACGTCGCTCTCCGCCACGTTCATCGACCCGGCGACGAGCTTCGTCGAGCGTCACGGCGGGGCGGTGCGGACCGGGCGGCCCGCGCAGCTGCTGTTCGAGCCCGGCCGCGTCGTCGGCGTCACGTCCAAGGGCGAGCGTCTCGACGCGTCGGCCGTCATTTCGGCGGTGCCGTGGCACGCGCTGGCGGCGCTGTGCGGCGACGGCGCCGTGCCGCCGCCGCTGATGTCGATCGTCGCCGCGGCGTCGGCGCGGCGCGCGGCGCCGATCGTGACCGTCAACCTGTGGTTCGATCGACCCGTGCTGGACGACACGTTCGTCGGCCTGCCCGGGCGGACGTTCCAGTGGGTGTTCGATCGCGGCCGGGTCACGCCGGGCGAGGCGTCGCACCTGTCGCTGGTCTGCAGCGGCGCCGAGGCGATCGTCGACGCCGCCAACGAGGTCATCGTCGCCCGCGCGCTGGCCGACCTCACCACGGCGCTGCCGGCGGCGGCCGCCGCCCGGCTGCTGCGCGCCACCGCCGTGCGCGAGCGGCGCGCCACCTTCTCGCTCGCGGCCGGCGAGCCGCCGCGGCCGGCCGCCATCACACCTTTGCCCGGCTTCTTTCTCGCCGGCGACTGGACCGACACCGGTCTGCCCGCCACCATCGAGAGCGCCTGCGTGAGCGGCCACCGCGCCGCCGCCGCGGCGCTCCGATTCTTGACCCGCCCCAGTCCCCAGCCCCCAGCCCCCAGCC
>CAZZAW010000160.1:0-3318 GCA_964652405.1 uncultured Ramlibacter sp. | reverse complement strand
CCTCGCGCACTACCAGGAAGTGGCGCTCAAGGGTCAGAACCGGCCGTGGTTCCTGCGCCACCTCGCCGGCAACGTCCGCGACGCGCTGGCCGGCCTCGACGTCGGGCCGGTGCGGCTGCCGATGGGCCGCCTCGAGATCGAACTCGGCCCCACCACCGACGTGGCCGAGGCGCGCCGCCGGCTGCGCACGGTGTGTGGCGTCGCCAACTTCGCCGTGGCCGGTGTCACGACGCCCGACGTCGAGGCGATCACCGCGGCCGTGCTGCGCGACCTGCCCCGCGATCGGCCCGTGGCGAGCTTCCGCGTCGAGGTGCGACGGGCGCACAAGCAGTTTCCCGTCTCTTCGCCCGACGTCGAGCGTGCCGTCGGCAGCCGGGTCCAGGACGACACCGGCTGGCGCGTCGACCTGTCGAGTCCGGCGTTCGTCGTCTGGGTCGAGATCGTGCCGCGCCGTGCCTACTACTACTACGACAAGGAGCCCGGGGCCGACGGCCTGCCGGTGGGCACCGGCGGCCGGGTGCTGGTGCTGTTGTCGGGCGGCATCGACTCGCCGGTGGCGGCGTGGCGGATGATCCGCCGCGGCTGCCACGCCACGTTCCTCCACTTCCACGGCCACCCGTTCACGTCGCACGCCTCGATCGACAAGGTGCGCGAGCTGGTGCGGCTGCTGGCGCCGTACCAGCTGGGCGCGCACGTGATGTTCGTGGCGTTCGGCGAGCTGCAGCGGCAGGTGACGCTGAGCGTGCCGGCGCCGCTGCGCGTCGTCGTCTACCGCCGGCTGATGCTGCGCATCGCCACCCGCCTCGCCGGCACCGTGTATGCCCGTGCGCTGGTGACCGGCGACGTGGTCGGCCAGGTGGCGTCGCAAACGCTCGACAACCTCGCCGTCGTCGGCGCCGCCACCGACCTGCTGACGCTGCGGCCGCTGGTCGGCACCGCCAAGGACGCGATCATCGCCGAGGCCACGGCCCTCGGTTCGTATCCGATCTCGATCCTGCCCGACGAGGACTGCTGCACGCTCTTCACGCCGCGACATCCTGTGACCCGCGTCCGCCTCGCCGCGATCGAAGACGTCGAACGGGCACTGCCGATCGCCGCGATGGTCGAGGCCGCGGCCGCGTCGCCGGTGATCGAGCGGCTGGAGTGGCCGGTGGTAAAATCCGAGGCTGCCCACGGCTGAATCCACGCCACGAGGACCACACATGCTGTTCACGTCCGTCGCCGAACTGACCGCCGCGCTCGCCGGCGTCGCCACGATCGATCACGACCGCCTCGCCGTGACCGCCGCGCCGTCGGGCGATCTCGTCGATCGGCTGGCCCACACCGCGGCCCTCGGCGCCACGCCCGAGATCAAGGGCACGGCCCGCTGGGTGATCCTGCACCTGGCCGCTGCCCAGGGCATCCGCTTTGCGTCGATTCACGACCTCTACATGGCGATGGGCCGCGGCGAGGCCGGCGGCTTCACCGTGCCGGCCATCAACGTGCGGATGATGGCCTACGACACCGGCCGGGCGGTGATCCGCGCCGCCAAAGGCCTCGACGCCGGCGCGTTCCTGCTCGAGATCGCCCGCTCCGAGATCGGCTACACCGAGCAGCGGCCGCACGAGTACGCGGCGATCATGGCGGCAGCGGCGCTGCGCGAGGGCTTCGGCGGGCCGCTCTTCCTGCAGGGCGACCACGTCCAGGTGGCGCTCAAGAAGTACGCCTCCCCCGATCGTGACAAGGAACTCGAGACGCTGCGCGGCCTCATCCGCGAGGAGATCGCCGCCGGCTTCTACAACATCGATATCGACACCTCGACGCTGGTCGATCTCGACAAGCCGACGCTGGCCGAACAGCAGGCGGTCAACTGCGCGCTGGCCGCCGACTTCACCGCCTTCATCCGCCGCCACGAGCCGAAAGGCGTCACCGTGTCGGTGGGCGGCGAGATCGGCGAGGTGGGCGGCAAGAACTCCGACGTTCACGAGCTGCACGCCTTCATGCAGGGCTACAACCAGGCGCTCGCCGCCAGGGGCAAGGGTCTCATCGGCATCAGCAAGATCAGCGTGCAGACCGGCACCGCGCACGGCGGCTTCGTCGGCCCCGACGGCAAGGTGAAGAGCGACGTCAAGATCGACCTCGACACGCTGCAGGAGCTGTCGCGCCTGGCCCGCGACGAGTACGGCCTGGCCGGCGCCGTGCAGCACGGCGCGTCGACGCTCAGCGCCGAGGCCTTCGACGCCTTCCCGCGCGTCGGCGCCTGCGAGATCCACCTCGCCACCAACTTCCAGAACATGGTCTACGACCACCCGGCGTTCCCGGCGGCGCTCAAGGCCGAGATGATCGCCTGGGTGCGCGAGCACGCCCAGGAAGAGAAGAAGGCGACCGACACCGACGAGCAGTTCATCTACAAGGCGCGCAAGAAGGCCATCGGGCCGTTCAAGGCGCAGGCCTGGAACCTGCCGGCCGAGGTCCGCGCCGCCATCGGCGCGACGCTCGAGCAGCAGTTCGCGTTCCTGATGGGCAAGCTGCGGGTGAACGGCACCGCAGCGGTGGTCGCGACGTTCGCCGGCACGCTCGGCCCGGTGATCGGCCTCGACGCCGCGCGCCGCGCCGCCGCCGGCAACATCACCCTCGAAGAACGCAAGGCCGAAGGCCTCTCCGACTAGTGGGCCGCTGGCTCGCCGCCGGGCTGGTCGTGGCGGCGCTGGCCGTCCCCGATCTCGCGCGGCCCGGCTATTCGCCCGACGAGGAGTTCACGGCCTTCGCCGTCCGCGGCATCCACGCCGACGGCCTGCCGCTGCTGCCCTCGGGGCTGCTCTACGATCGCGGGCTCCTTTACTCCTACGCCTCGGCCGCGGTGGGCGGCGCCGGCGGCGCGCTGCCGGCGGCCCGTTGGCTGAGCCTGGGGGCCTCGGCGGCGGCGCTCTGGGTGCTGTTCATCGAGGTGCGGCGCGTCGCCTCCCCGCTCGCCGCGACGCTGGCGGTGCTGCTCGCCGGCGCCTCGCTGCCGTTCTGGGTGTCGGCGACGACGGCGCGGTTCTACGCGCCGTTCCTGCTCGGCTACCTCGCCGTGCTGGCGCTGGCGACGCGCCTGTCGACATCCTGGCGGGCGTTGGCGGCGCTCGCGCTGGTCGCCGGGGCGACCCGCTGGACGCACGAGCTCGCCTTCACGCTGGTCGCCGTACCCGTCGTGATCGCCCTCGTCACGCGCGGCGGTGAGCGGCGCGGCTGGATCGCCCGCGCCGTCGCCATCGGCGCCGGGCTGGCTGCGGGTCAGGCGGCTATCCTGGCCGTGCACGCGCTGGCGCTGCCCTCGAACGGCGACGTGATGGTGCG
>CAZZAW010000159.1:3444-6203 GCA_964652405.1 uncultured Ramlibacter sp. | reverse complement strand
CCTCGAAGTGCAGGCAGTCCACCCGCTCCAGGGCACCCCAGTAGCGGCCGTAGGCGGCATCGAACCGCCGGTCGGAATCAAATTGGCCTGCAGCGCCCGCCGCGCGGGCGCTGAGTGCTATTAAACTGGTAGCAATCGGCCGCCCCTCGCGCTGCGCCACGAACAGCAGCCAATGCTCGGGCAGGTCGCGCGCCATGCGGGCAAAGAAGTCGCGGCTGAGGTAGGGGGCGTTCCCGTGCTCGAGGTAGGTGCGCTCGTAGCAGCGGTAGAAGAAGTCCCAGTCCTGCGTGCCGATCTCGCGTCCCTGGAGCGCGAGGAAGCTGACGCCGGCTTCGGCCACCTTGCGCCGCTCCTGGCGGATCTTCTTGCGCTTGTCCTGGGCCAGGCTGGCCAGGAAGGCGTCGAAGCTGGCCCAGCCATGGTTGCGCCAGTGGAACTGCACCGTGTGCCGGGCCATGAGGCCTGCGTCCTCGCAGGCGGCCACGTCCTGGCCGGACAGGAAAAGCAGGTGCAGTGACGACAGCTTGCGTTTGCGGCACAGCGGAAGGAGCTCGCTCAGCAGCGCTGCCCGTGCCCGGTCGTCGCGGGCCAGCAGGCGCGCGCCCGGCACCGGCGTGAACGGCACCGCGACCAGTCCCTTGGGGTAGTAGGCCAGGCCGTGCTGCTCGTAGGCGTTGGCCCAGGCCCAGTCGAACACGTATTCGCCGTACGAATGGTCTTTCAGGTAGAACGCGCACGCGGCCTGCAGCTCATCGTGGCGCCACAGCGTGAGGAACAGCGGCGTCCAGCCGGTCTCCGGGACCGCGCTGCCGCTCTCGTGCAGCGCGGCCAGGTACTCGTGGCGCATGAAGGGCGTGCAGGCCGCGTCGTCCAGCAGCACGTTCCAGTCGTGCGCGCCCACGTCCAGCGGCGAGTGCAGGAGCCGGGTGACATAATCGTTCGCGTTGTCCTTCACTGCTGCCATGGCCCTCAAACTCTGCATTGCCCAGCTCAACTTCGTGGTGGGTGACATGCCGGGCAATGCGCAAAAGATCATCGCCGCGGCCAAGACCGCTTACGCGCAGGGCGCGCGCCTGGTGCTCACGCCGGAACTCTCCATCTGCGGCTATGCCGCCGAAGACCTGTACCTGCGTCCCGCCTTCGTGGCGGCTTGTGATGATGCCGTGGAAACGGTGGCCCGCGAGCTGGCCGGGTTAAAGGGTCTGCACGTGGTGATCGGCCGGCCCATGGGTGGTGACGTGCGCAGCAAGTCGGTGCAGGTGCAGCGCCGTTTCAATGCCGCCAGCGTGGTCAGCGAAGGGCGCGTGCGCGAAACCTATGCCAAGCGCGAACTGCCCAACTACCAGGTGTTCGACGAGCGGCGCTACTTCACGCCGGGGCAGGGCACCTGCGTGTTCCAGGTCGAGGGCGTCAGCGTCGGGCTGCTGATCTGCGAGGACGCCTGGTTCGAGGAGCCCGCGGTGCTGGCCCGCGAGTCCGGGGCCCAGGTGCTGGCCGTGATCAACGCCTCGCCCTTCCACATCGGCAAGGGCGGCGAGCGCGTCGCGCGCATGGCCGACCGTGCCCGCGCGGTGGACCTGCCGCTGGTGTACGCGCACCTGGTGGGCGGCCAGGACGAGGTGGTGTTCGACGGTGCCTCCTTTGCCGTGAACGCGGATGGTTCCCTGGCCGCCCGGGCCCCCGGTTTCCAGGAAGACCTGTTCATGCTGCGGCTGGACGAGGAAGGTGGCGCGCTGCGGCTGGCGGGCCCCATGGCGCAGGAGCGCACGCCCGAGGCCGAACTCTGGGACGCGCTGGTGCTGGGCGTGCGCGACTACATCGCCAAGAACGGCTTTCCCGGCGTCTTGCTGGGCCTGTCGGGCGGCATCGACTCGGCGCTGGTGCTGGCGATCGCCGTGGACGCGCTGGGCCGCGACAAGGTGCGGGCCGTGATGATGCCCTCGCCGTATACGGCCGACATCTCCTGGATCGACGCGCGCGACATGGCGGCGCGCCTGGGCGTGCGCTACGACGAGATCTCCATCGCGCCGCAGTTCGAGGCCTTCAAGGCGGCGCTGGCCGCCGAGTTCAAGGGCTTGCCCGAAGACACGACGGAAGAGAACATCCAGGCACGCATCCGCGGCGTGCTGCTGATGGCCCTGTCGAACAAGTTCGGCTCCATCGTGCTGACCACCGGCAACAAGAGCGAGATGGCCACCGGGTACTGCACGCTGTACGGCGACATGGCCGGCGGCTTCGCGGTGATCAAGGACCTGCTCAAGACCACGGTGTTCAAGCTCGCCCGCTGGCGCAACGTGCACGACCCGTACGGCACCGGCATCAACCCGATCCCGGAGCGCATCATCACGCGCCCGCCCAGCGCCGAGCTGCGGCCCGACCAGGTGGACCAGGACAGCCTGCCGCCCTACGAGGTGCTGGACGCCATCCTGCAGCGCTACATGGAAGACGACCAGGGGGTGGAGGACATCATCGCCGCGGGGTTCGACCGGCAAGTGGTCGAGCGGGTGGCGCGCCTGATCCGGATCAACGAATACAAGCGGCGGCAGGCGCCCGTGGGGATCCGGGTGACCCACCGCAGCTTCGGCAAGGATTGGCGCTATCCTATTACCGGTCAATTCAAAGCCTAGGAGCAGAGGAGCCCATGAAACAGATCACCGCCGTCGTCAAACCCTTCAAGCTCGAGGAAGTGCGTGAAGCGCTGGCCGAGTGCGGCGTGACCGGGCTCACCGTGACCGAAGTCAAGGGCTTCGGCCGCCAGA
>CAZZAW010000159.1:0-3434 GCA_964652405.1 uncultured Ramlibacter sp. | reverse complement strand
CCAGAAGGGGCATACCGAGCTGTACCGGGGCGCCGAGTACGTGGTCGATTTCCTGCCCAAGGTGAAGGTCGAGGTCGTGGTCAAGGATGACGACGTGGAGCGCTGCGTCGACGCCATCGTCAAGGCGGCCCGCACGGGGAAGATCGGCGACGGCAAGATCTTCATCACCAGCGTGGAACGCGTGGTGCGCATCCGCACCGGCGAGACCGACGAGTCCGCCGTCTAGGTCTGCGACAGGTCCAGCGTGCCGGTATTCATGCCGGCGGCCTGGACCAGTTCGCGCAGCAGGGTGCGCGCGTCGTCACCCAGCCGCACCAGGTCCATCTGCCAGTCGTTCATGAAGCCGTGCCGCACGCTGGAGCGCAGGAAGTCCAGCAGCGGGGCGTAGTAGCCGTCCACGTCCAGCACGCCCACCGGCTTGTCGTGGTAGCCGAGCTGGCGCCAGGTCCAGACCTCGAACAGCTCCTCGAAGGTGCCTATCCCGCCAGGCAGCGCCAGGAAGGCGTCGGCGCGCTCGGCCATCATGCGCTTGCGGTCGTGCATGCTGTGGACGATGTGCAGCTCTGTGCAGTCGCGCTTGGCCCATTCCTTCTCGACCAGGGCCTGGGGGATGATGCCGACCACCCGTCCGCCGGCCGCCAGCGTGGCATCCGCCACCTCGCCCATTAGGCCGTTGTTGCCGCCGCCGTAGACCAGCTGGCCGCCGTGCCGGCCAATCCAGCGCCCGACCTCGCGGGCGCTGCGCACGAAGTGCTCGGCCACGCCTTTGCGCGAGCCGCAGTAGACGCAAATCGAGAACGCGGGATTCATGCGCCCATCTTAGGCGCGGGCACCAGCCGGGTGCCGGCCAGGGCATCGTGCAGGAACTGGCGCTGCGGGTGGAACCGGCTGAGCAGGGCCCAGACCGAGACCCAGCCGCACAGCAGCACGGCGATTTCGCCGCCACTCAGGTCGAACGGTGCCATGGCCGCCAGCGGCGGCAGGAACCACAGCCAGGCGCACAGGTAGCGCAGCAACGCTCGCCGCTGGGTGATGGGACGTCCCTCACGGTCCACCACCCGGATGTCCCAGGTCTTCATGGCCAGGGTCTGCCCCTTGGCCCAGAACCAGACGAAGTAGACGCCGAAGACGAGGAAGAGGAAGGCCTGCAGCAGCGGCCGCCGGGCATCCATGGCATCGCGCATCTGGCCGAGCGCGCTGAACAGCCAGCCGGCCACGAACACCACGGCAAACAGCAGCATGCCTTCGTAGAGCCAGCACGCCATGCGCCGGCCCAGGGTGGGAGCGGCCAGGCTCAATTGGGTCCGGCGGGAACTAGGGAGGGGCTGCTGGCCGGGCTGTCGGCTTCGGCGGCAGGGCCGGCGGCAATGCGCGGCAACTTGGCGTCCGAGCGCGGCTTGGGCACGGTGGCCAGCTTCTGCGGCGGCACCGGCTTGACGGCGGCGGCCGTGGGCGGGGGCTTGGCCGCACCGGCTGCCAGCTTTCGCTTTTCCTCGGGCGGCAGGGCCTGGTAGGCCTCCCACTTGGCTTTCTTGTCCTCGGCAGAGAGGGCCTTGGTTTCGGCGAAGTTGAGGCGGGCCTGGCTGCGCTGCTGGGGGCTGAGGGCCACCCATTCGTTCATGCGGCTGTGCAGCTTGGCCTGCTCGGCTGGCGGCAACTTGGGGTAGTTCTGCGAAAGCGCCAGCCACTTGCGCTTCTGCGCGGCGCTGATCCTGGGCCAGGCACCGGCGAGCGGCGCCAGCGCCTGCTGCTCCTGCGGCGAGAGTTCGTTCCACGCAGGCTTGGTGGCGGCGGGGCGCTTGGCCACCGGTCCCGAGGCGACCTGGCGCCCGGCGGGCTGGCTCGCCATGGTCAGGCCGGGGCTGACCTGTTCCTGGACCGCGGCCCACGCGCTGGGAGCCGCCAGCGCGGCCACCAGCAGGACCAGGCCAGGAAGGAAGCGGAAAGTGTGCATCCTGCGCCCCGTTCAGCGCTCGGACTTGAGGAACTGGACGAATCCGGGGTCGGCGTAGGCGGCAGGGGGCAGGTCGTCCGTCAGCAGGGCGGCGTCGACCTCGGCCACTTCGTTGGCGCGGCGCTCGTTCTGGATCACGTTCACGGCGATCAGGCCGGCCGCCAGGGCCACCAGGGGAATGGCGGATGCGATGCGGCCCCACAGGCCCACACCTTCGTCACCCATGCCCAGCGTGGCCTGCCGGCCGGAAACGTTCACGGCAGCCTGCAAACCGGACGCCTGGCGCCGGGCCAGGGCCTGCACCCGGGCCGCGCGCAGGCGCTCGGAGATGTCGTGGGGGAGCTCAGCGGTGCCGGCGGACAGGCGCGCGGCGACCCGGCGGCCAAAGGCATCCTGGCGCCTCATGTCGGTGCGGGGGTCTGTGCTCGTCATAGTTGTATACCCTTCGCCTTCAGTGCTTTGCTGAGGGCCTGGACCGCGCGGGAGCAGTGCGTTTTGACACTGCCTTCGGAGCAGCCCATAGCCGCGGCCGTTTCGGCTACGTCCATGTCCTCCCAGTAACGCATCAGGAAAGCCTCTCGTTGACGCGCCGGCAGGTCCTGGATCTCGGTTTCGATCTCCCGCAAGATCTGCGCCCGCCGCGTCGAATCCTCGGCGCTCTCCACCTGCTGCGAGCCTTCGGCGGCCGTGTAAGTTTCCAGCAGGTCGAATTCCCCGTCCTCGGTGGCGGATTCGAAGTCGCTCATGTTGGAAAACAGCGCGTTGCGCGTCTTCTGGCGCCGGAACCAGTCGAGCGTGCAGTTCGACAGGATGCGCTGGAAGAGCATGGGCAGCTCGGCGAGGGGCTTGTCGCCGTAGTGCTCGGACAGCTTCATCATGCTGTCCTGCACGATGTCCAGGGCGGCTTCTTCGTCCCGTACGTGGTAGACAGAGCGCTTGAACGCCCGCTTTTCGACGCTCTTGAGGAAGTCGGACAGTTCTCGTTCGGTGGCCAAGGGGGCGGGCGGGCCCGCCTGTGCGGGATCCGTTGTCTCGTGGAAGGTGTCGTGTAACCCGAAATTATGGCATCGGCATGCCTGTGCTCGGCCGCCGCCTTGTCGAGGTGCGATAATGCCGGCTGCAAGTCAAAAGGCAAACGAGTCCTGATCCGGCGGCGCAATCGGCCCGCCCATGGTCTGAGGCTCTAAGTCCCGACACAGCTTCACGAGAGTGTGTGAAGGGGCACCCAAGGTTTTTCGTCAGAGAAATTCGCAAAGGTTGATCATGGAAATCTCCAAGGCGGAGCTGAGCTCCGCAGCGGCTGCTTCGGCCGGCCAGTCCCAAGACCTCCGCGGCGCGGAAATCCTCGTCAAGGCCCTGCAGGCCGAGGGCGTGAAGTATGTCTGGGGCTATCCCGGCGGCGCGGTGTTGCACATCTACGACGCTTTCTACAAGCAGGACACCATCCAGCACGTGCTGGTGCGCCACGAGCAGGCGGCCG
>CAZZAW010000158.1:0-6208 GCA_964652405.1 uncultured Ramlibacter sp. | reverse complement strand
TCCATCACCGTGCCGAGCGAGATCACGCCGTCCACGGCCACCGTGAGTTGCGACTCCCATCCGGTAGCGACCCGCTTGACCCGGTTGGCGACCGCGTCCACTTCCTGCAGCAGCCGCTCGCCTTCGCGCAGCAGCTCGGCGCCGGCGTCCGTCAGGCGGGCCTGCCGCGAGCTGCGGTCGAACAGCAGGGCATCCAGCGCGTCCTCGATCTGGCGTACACGGTAGGTGACGGCGCTGGGCACCAGGCCCAGTTCGCGCGCGGCGGCGGCAAAGCTGCCCGCCCGCGCCACCGACTGCAGCATGGCCAGGGCATCGGGGGTGAGGACATCGCGGGGGCTGGCCATGTTCGTTGAATTTTTTTGAATGATGCCATGAAACCCGGCCCCTACCGCCCCGGGGGAACGGCGCCTACATTCGTTCCATCACAAGGAGAGACGCCATGCTGACTTTGCGCAAATCACAGGACCGCGGCTGGGCCGACCACGGCTGGCTCAAGTCCTTCCACAGCTTCTCGTTCGCGAGCTACTTCGACCCGCAGCACATGGGCTTCGGCAACCTGCGCGTCATCAACGAGGACCGCATCGCCCCGGGCACCGGCTTCGGCACCCACGGCCACCGCGACATGGAGATCATCAGCTACGTGCTGGAGGGCAACCTCGCCCACCGCGACACCATGGGCAACGTCAAGGGCATCCCGCCCGGCGACGTGCAGCGCATGAGTGCGGGCCGCGGCGTGCAGCACAGCGAGTTCAACCATGCCAAGGACCAGACCACGCACTTCCTGCAGATCTGGATCGAGCCCAACGTGACCGGCATCCCGCCCAGCTACGAGCAGAAGACCTTCCCCACCGACGAGAAGCGCGGCAAGCTGCGGCTGGTGGCCTCTCCCGACGCCGCCGAAGGCTCGGTGCTGATCCACGCCGACGCGCGCCTCTATGCGGGCCTTTTCGACGGCCCGGAGCAGGCCACGCTGGCGCTCGATCCCAAGCGCAAGGGGTACGTGCACCTGGTGCGCGGCGAGCTGGAAGTCAACGGCAAGCCCCTGAAAGCCGGCGATGCTGCCATGCTGGAAGACGAAGCCGAGGTGCGGCTGTCCGGCGGCAAGGCCGCCGAGGTGCTGGTGTTCGACCTGCAGCCCTGATCAACCATTCACAACCTGGAGACCCCCATGAATCCTTCCACGTCCACCCAGAACGCACTCGCGCTGGCCGGCCGGGCCCTGCTCGCCCTGCTGTTCATCCCCGCAGGCTGGGGCAAGATCGCCGGCTTCGCCGGCGTGACCGGCTACATCGCATCGAAGGGCATTCCGCTGCCGCAGGTGTGCGCCGCGATCGCGATCGCCGCCGAACTCGGCCTGGGCCTGCTGCTGCTGGTGGGCTGGCAGGCGCGCTGGGCGGCGCTGGGGCTGGCGGTGTTCACGCTGGTGGTCACCCCCATCTTCCACAACTTCTGGGCCATGCCCGAGGCGCAGCAGATGATGCAGCAGCAAGCCTTCTTCAAGAACCTGGCCGTGGCCGGCGGGCTCCTGGTGGTGACCGCCTTCGGGGCCGGTGCCTGGAGCCTGGACGGCCGCAGCGGGCCGGCGCGCCGCCATGCAGCTGCTTGACCCGCACGGCAAGGACCTGGGCGGGGGCTTCACCGTCCGCCGCCTGCTGCCGGCCGCGCGCCGGCGCAGCGTGGGCCCCTTCGTCTTCTTCGACCATTTCGGGCCGGTCCGCGAAGAGCCGGGCGTGAACCACGATGTGCGGCCGCATCCGCACATCGGCCTGGCCACCGTGACCTACCTGTTCGAGGGCGCGATGATGCACCGCGACAGCCTGGGCACCGAGCAGCTGATCGAGCCCGGCGCCATCAACTGGATGACCGCTGGACGCGGCATCGTGCATTCGGAGCGCCGGCCGGACCACCTGCGTGACCAGGGCTTCGTCAACCATGGGCTGCAGCTGTGGGTGGCGCTGCCCGCGCAGCGCGAGGAGGACGAACCGCGCTTCGCGCACACCCCGGCCTCGGCCATCCCCGAAGTGCGGCAAGGGCAGGCACTCATCCGCGTACTGGTGGGCGAGGCGTTCGGGGTCCGCTCGCCGGTGCAGCCGGATTCGCCCACGCTGTACCTGGACGTGCAGCTGCCGCCGGGTGGCAGGCTGGAACTGCCGCCACTGGCGCCGGAGATCGCGCTGTACGCGGTCGAGGGCGACCTGGCGGTCGATGGCCAGCCCTTGCCCGCCTACACCATGGCAGTGCCGGACCAGGGCAGGGTGGAGCTCTCCAGCGCGTCCGGCGCGCGCCTGGCGGTGATCGGCGGCGAGCCGCTGGGCCCCCGGCACATGTGGTGGAACTTCGTCTCCACCCGCAAGGAGCGCATCCTGCAGGCCAGCGAGGACTGGCAGGCGCAGCGCTTCGCGGCGGTGCCGGGCGAACACGAGTTCATCCCCCTGCCGCCGACGCGGTTCACGCCTGCGGAGCCTCTTTCCTAGGCGCGAGCGCGGGGTCCAGCGCCTCGCGCTCGTCGAACACGAAGCAGTCGCCGCGGAAGTGGGCCCCGCCCGCTTCCTCGAAGTACTTGAGGATGCCGCCTTCCAGCTGCCAGACGTGCTGCAGCCCGGCCTCGCGCATGTACAGGGCAGCCTTCTCGCAGCGGATGCCGCCGGTGCAGAAGCTCACCACGGTCTTGCCTTCCAGTTCGGCCCTGTGCGCCTGCAGGGCCGCCGGGAACTCGCTGAACTTCGACAGGCGCCAGTCGATCGCGCCCTCGAAGGTGCCATGGTCCACCTCGAAGGCGTTGCGCGTGTCCAGCGTGACCAGGGGCCGGCCTTCGTCGTCATGGCCCTGGTCGAGCCAGCGCCTGACCGTCGCCGCGTCGGCGGCGGGCGCACGGCCGCCGGCGGGCTGGATGGCCGGATGGTTCATGCGGATGATCTCGCGCTTGACCTTCACCAGCAGCTTGCGGAACGGCTGGCGCTGCGACCAGCTCTCCTTGGCTTCGAGCCCCGTGAACAGCGGGTCGGCACGCAGCAGGTCCAGGAAGCCCCGCAGTGGCGCGGGCTCGCCGGCCAGGAACAGGTTGATGCCCTCGGTGGCCAGCAGGATGGTGCCGCGCAGGCCGCGCGCCTGCGCCTGCGCGAACAGCCGCTCGCGCAGCGCGGCGGGATCGGGCAAGGTCACGAAGCGGTATGCGGCGGCGTTGAGGGTCTGCGGCATGGCGGCGGCGGGCGAAGGCCCGCATACTACCCGTGTGGGGACTCAAGAAGGACGCGGCCAGGCCGCACGGCGATGACCTGGCACCGGCTCGTGGTGGGCTGCTTGGCCGGGCTCTGCCTTGCGGCGGCGGGCCAGGCGCCGCCCGCCCCGACGCTGGAGCCGCCCGAACCCCGGCTGAACCTGGCCGAACGGCTGCAGACCACGCGCATGCCCGCGGCCTCCCCCGCGGAGCCGGACGCGCTCTGGGAGGCCGCCGGGCAGGCCACCCAGCCGGCCGCCTCGCGCTGGAGCATAGGCGCGGGCGAACGCTGGGTCGGCCGCGCCACGCTCGCGCCGGGCGGCAAACCGCAGGTGCTCGTGGTCGAGGTGCCGGTGCCCTCCATCGACGAAGTGAGGGTGTGGCACCGGAGCCAGGGCGGGCCGTGGCGGCAAGCCGTCGCGGGCGACCAGGTGCCGCAGTCGCGCTGGCCCTTCGCCAACCAGTTCCCGGCCTTTCCCGTCAGCGTGGACGAAGCGCCCGTGGACCTGTTGGTGGCTGCCTCCAACGCCGCCTACCTGCGGGTGCCCGTCTTCCTGCTGACCGACGCCGAGTTCCGCGGCAACAACGTGCGGCGCGCCAACCTCTCGGGCCTGGTCATGGGACTGGGCGGCATGTTCGCCATCGTCTGCGCCGTGGGCGCTGCCGCTGCGCGGCGCCGGCCCCAGGTGCTGCTGGCGGGCGTGGCGGCCTGGACGCTGTTCGCCATCGCCTGCAACAACGGGTACATGGCCGTCTGGATCACGCCCGACTGGACCCGGTTCAACGACGCGGGCAAGCATTTCAGCGGCATGGTGATGGCGGGCCTGATGGTGCCGCTGGTGGCCGAAACGCTGGACCCGGCGTCGCTGAGCCGGCGCGAGCGGGCCCTGGCCTGGGGCATGGCCCTGGCCGCCCTGGCATACGCCGTGCTCCAGCAGCTGGTGCTGCCGCAACCCTGGCGGCTGGCGGGCGCGGCGGTCACGGCCTTGTCCTGCGTGCTGGCGTCGGCGGTGCTGTGCCTGCTGGCGCGCTGGCGCCGCGCCGGCCACACCGGCTGGGTGGCCGCGGCCGTCGCCAGCATGGTGGGCGCCTCGCTGCTGCCCTTCGCCGCGACCGACCAGGTGGCCGGGCTGGACCTGCGGGCGGCGGCCGTGGGCGCGCTGATCTACGCGGCGCTCCTGCTGCTGCGCCAGGCGCAGGTGCTGCAGGAGCGCTATGGACGCGACGTCCTCAGCCGCGCCGCCATCAGCGCGAGCCGCGATCCGCTCACGGCGCTCTGGTCCTACGAAGGCTTCAAGCTGCGCCACGAGGAGGCGCTGCTGCGCGAGGCCGCGGGGCAGGGCCAGGCCTCGCTGATGCTGTTCCTGCTGCCGGGCCTGGAGCGCAGCGAAGCCGAGCACGGGGTCGAGCTCAACGAGCGGGCCGTGGTGCGGTTCGCCGCCGCGCTGCAGCGGCTGCTGGGCCCGCGCTGGGCCATCGCCCGGCTGAGCAAGACGCGCTTTTCCGCGCTGAGCCTGCAGCCAGTGGGGGCGTCCGAGCTGGTGCACACCGCGACGCGGGTGCTGTCGCAGTGCTCCCGGATCATGCAGCCCGTGAACCTGGTGGGCGAATTCGACCTGCGCATCGCCTGCAGCCACCAGGGTGCCGGCCAGCTGCCGCTGGGGGAGCTGCTGCGCCAGCTGGAAGAGGCTGGCCGTACGCTGGACGCCGGCAAGCGCATCACGCTGCTCTGAGCCGGCTGCGCGGCCTCCTAGAATCCTCCCATGTACGTTCACCTGCGCCTGCACACCGAGTTTTCCGTCGTCGATGGCACCAACCGCATCGACGACGTGGTGAAGGCGGCGGCGGCCGACGGCCAGCCGGCGCTGGCGATCACCGACCTGAACAACCTGTTCGGCGCGATCAAGTTCTACAAGGCGGCCCGCGGCGCCGGCGTCAAGCCCCTGATCGGCGCCGAGCTGGTGCTGCAGGGCATCGCCAAGGACCCCGCGGCCACCGCGCGCGTCGTGGTGCTGGTGCAGAGCCGGCAGGGTTACCTGAACCTGTGCGAGCTGCTGGCGCGCTCCTGGACCCGCAACGTGGTGCGAGCGCAAGGCGTGTGCAAGCTCGAGTGGCTGCGGGAGCTGGGCGAGGGCCTGATCCTGCTGTCCGGCGCGCAGGCCGGGCCCGTGGGCCAGGCCCTGGTGCAGGCCGACGCCCAGCGCGCCAGCCAGGCGGCGCTGGAGCTGGCCTCGATCTTCCCGCACCGCTTCTACCTGGAGCTGCAGCGCGCCGGCCGCCCCGATGACGAGCCGCACGTGGCCGCCGCGGTGCAGCTGGCGGCCAGCCTGAAGCTGCCGGTGGTGGCCACCCACCCGGTGCAGTTCACGGCCGAAGACGACTACGAGGCGCACGAGGCCCGCGTCTGCATTTCCGAAGGCGAGATCCTGGGCAACCAGCGGCGTGTGCGCAAGTTCACGCGAGAGCAGTATTTCAAGACCGCGGCGCAGATGGAGCAGCTCTTTGCCGACGTGCCTTCGGCGGTGGCAAACACCGCCGAGATCGCCAAGCGCTGCAACCTGGTGCTGGACCTGGGCAAGCCCAGGTTGCCGGACTACCCCACACCCAACGGCATGCCGATCGAGGAGTACTTCCGCTACGCCTCGCACGAAGGCCTGAAAGAGCGGATGCTGCACCTGTACCCGGACGCGGCACAGCGCGAGCGGGAGATGCCGCGCTACCTGCAGCGGCTGGAGTTCGAGATCGCGACCATCCTCAAGATGGGCTTTCCGGGCTACTTCCTGATCGTGGGCGACTTCATCAACTGGGCCAAGAACAACGGCTGCCCGGTCGGCCCCGGCCGCGGCTCGGGCGCGGGCTCGCTGGTGGCGTACGCCCTGAAGATCACCGATCTCGACCCGCTCGCCTACAACCTGCTGTTCGAGCGCTTCCTCAATCCGGAGCGGGTGTCCATGCCCGACTTCGACATCGACTTCTGCCAGGGCAACCGCG
>CAZZAW010000157.1:0-6227 GCA_964652405.1 uncultured Ramlibacter sp. | reverse complement strand
CCTGGTGGGGCGTGAAGGAAGGCGCGATCGACATGGTGTCCATCGCCGCCGACGTGCCGGAAGACACCAAGAAGCGCATCGACGAGATCAAGGCCGGCCTGAAGGACGGCAGCTTCGCCATCTGGAAGGGCCCGATCAAGGACAACACCGGCAAGGAAGTGCTGGCCAAGGACGCCGTCGCCGACGACAAGTTCCTGGGCGGCATCAACTTCTACGTGCAAGGCGTGGAGGGCAAGGTCCCCGGAGAAAAGAAGTAAGCCAGTGATGGCATGACCGAAACGGCCGCGCGAGCGGCCGTTCTTGTTTCAGGGCAGGAAGTCCGCCGTCGCGGTGGCGAACGCGTCCGCGCCGCCGCTGCGCAGCCAGGCCACCGCGCAGGCCAGCGCCGGATCGGACCCCAGCGACGCCGTGGGGCACAGCGTCTGGACGATGCGCAGCGGGCTGCCCGCGGGCGGAGCATCAGTAGGGGCGGACGGGAGCAGCTCGATGTCGGGCGGCACGCCGGCGTCCTGCACCGAGCGGCCCGAAGGACTGATGTAGTAGGACGTGGTGAGCTTGATCGCGCCCTGGCCTTCGCCCAGCCCGTAGGTGGTCTGCACCGTCCCCTTGCCGAAGCTGCGCTGGCCCATGACCTTGGCGCGCCCGTTTTCCTGCAGCGCGGCCGCCACCAGTTCGGAAGCCGAGGCCGAGCGCCGGTCCACCAGCACCACCATGGGCAGGCCCGGTAGCAGTTCGGCCGCGTCGGCCTGCCAGCTGCGGGAGGTGGCGCCGCTGCGGCTGCGCAGCGAGACGATCTCCCCCTGGCGCAAGAAGCTGTCCGCGGTGCTCACGGCCTCGCGCAGCAGGCCGCCGCCGTTGCCGCGCAGGTCCAGCACCACCGCCTGCGGCTGGTGCGCCGCGGTGGCCTGGGCCACCGCTTGCGCCAGTGCCGCGGTCACCGGCGCGGTGAAGGTGGACAACTTCAACACCAGCACGTCTTCTTCCATGCTCCAGCGCAGGGCCTGGCGCCGGATGACATCGCGCGTGAGCGAGACGGTGAACTCGTCCTCGCGGCCGGCCCGGCGGATGGTCACGGACACCGGCGTGCCGGGCTCGCCGCGCATGCGGGCGATCGCCTCGGCCAGGGGCACGCCCTGGAGCGGCCGGTCGTCCACGCGCACGATCAGGTCGCCGGGCTTGAGGCCTGCGCGCGCCGCCGGACTGTCCGGGGCCGGGGCGACCACCCGCACCACCCCGTCGCCGGGCTCCACCTCCAGGCCCAGCCCGCCGAAGCTGCCGCTGGAGTCGCTGCGTTCCTGGCTCCAGGTCCGGGCGTCGCGGTACCGGGTGTACCGGTCCAGCGTGGCCAGCGATTCGTTGATCGCGGTCTTGAACACCTCGGCGGGCTCGCCCTGGCCGGGCGGCAGCGCCGCAAGTACCTTGGTGCCGGCGGCGGCCAGGCCGGCCAGGTCCACCTCGCGGGCGTAATGCCGCTCCACGCGCTGCAGCAGGGTGGCGATCAGCTCGCGGTGCCGGTCCGCCTGCTCGCCCGGGGTCACGGCGCGGGCATAGGCCGCCTGCAGCGCGGCCAGCGGGTCGGTGTCGGCCAGGGAGGGGAGGGCGGCTGCCAGCAGGCAGGCCGCGGCGCAGGCGCGGAGCTTGGCGTTGAAGCAGGTCATGGCCGGCGGGACGAAGGACGGATGAGGCGCAGTATGGCACCGCCGGGCTGGCCCCGCACCTTGGGGCTAATCCCAGCGGCGCGGCGGTACCATGCCCGCATGAACACCGTCCCGACCATCCCCGCCGGCCGGCTGCCCGAGCTGCTGCGCCGCATGCCCAAGGCCGAGCTGCACATGCACATCGAGGGCTCGCTGGAGCCCGAGCTCATCTTCGCCATGGCGCAGCGCAACGAGGTGCACCTGCCCTACGCCAGCGTCGACGAGCTCCGCAAGGCCTATGCCTTCACCAACCTGCAGAGCTTCCTGGACATCTACTACGCCGGGGCCAGCGTGCTGCTCAAGGAGCAGGACTTCTTCGACATGGCCTGGGCGTACCTGGAGCGGGCGAAGGCCGACCACGTGGTCCACACCGAGATGTTCTTCGACCCGCAGACGCATACGGCGCGCGGCGTGAGCATGGAGACCGTGATCAACGGCCTGCACCGGGCCTGCGAACAGGCGCGCACCCAGCTCGGTGTCGACGCTTCGCTGATCCTGTGCTTCCTGCGGCACCTGAGCGAACAGGACGCCTTCGAGACCCTGGAGCAGGCCCTGCCCTTCCGTGACAAGTTCATCGGCGTGGGTCTGGACTCCAGCGAGGTGGGGCACCCTCCCGAGAAGTTCGCTCGCGTCTTCGCGCGCTGCCGCGAGCTGGGCCTGCACCTGGTGGCCCACGCCGGCGAGGAAGGGCCTCCCGCGTATGTGTGGACCGCGCTGGATCTCCTGAAGGTGGAGCGGGTCGACCATGGGGTGCAGTCCAGCAAGGACCCCGCGCTCATGAAGCGGCTGGCGCAGGACCGCATCCCGCTGACCGTGTGCCCCCTGTCCAACCTCAAGCTCTGCGTGTTCCCCAGGCTCGCCGACCACAACATCGGCCAGCTGCTGGACGCCGGACTGGTGGCGACCATCAACTCGGACGACCCGGCGTACTTCGGCGGCTACATGAACGACAACTTCATCGAGACCTTCGCGGCGACGGGACTGACCGCGCAGCAGGCGTACCAGCTCGCGAAGAACAGTTTCGACGCCAGCTTCACGGACGCGGGCCGCAAGCGGCAGTACACCGACCGGCTGGACGAGGTGTTCGCGTCCTTCGCCTGAGGCCCGGGCTCACCCCAGGGGAAGGCGGACGGTGAAGGTCGTGCCTTGCCCTTCGACCGACGCGACCGTCACCTCGCCGCCGTGCGCCTTGGCGATCTGGCGGACGATGTAAAGCCCCAGGCCGACGCCGCCGCCCGCCTGGTGGTCGCCCCGCACCATGGGTTCGAACAGCCGTGGCTGGAGCGCCGACGGGATCGGCGGACCGTCGTTGTGGACCGCGATGGCGCAGTGGCCCTCACCCACCGTCGTGGTGACCGTGATCGGCGCGTCGGGCGAGCCATAGGCCACGGCATTGCCCACCAGGTTGCCGACCAGCTGCGAGACCCGATCGGCGTCCGCGCGGCACGCGCCCTGGCCGCTGGCCACGTGTTCGATCCTGCGTTGCGGAAACGCGATGCGCAGCGAGGCCACCGCCTCGGCCACCACGTCGTGCAGCGGCGTGTCCTTCACCTGGACCGGCAAGCCTTTGCCCAGCTGCGTCTGGGTGAAGTCCAGCAGGTCGTTGATCAGGCGCTGGGCGTGCTTGGCGGACTGGGTGACGCGCGAGAGCACCGTGCGCAGCTGGGGCGTGAGTTCGGCGCGCTCCAGCAGGAAGGTGCTCATCACGATCACGTTCAGCGGGTTGCGCAGGTCGTGGCTCACGACACCCATCATCTGCTCGGCGAAGCGGGCCATCTCCTGGGCCCGGCGCCGTTCCAGCACCAGCTCGCGCTCGTACTTGTGGCGGTCCTCGGCCACGAACAGGGCGATGTGCTGCACCAGGTCCAGCTCGTCCCGACGCTCCACCGCGTTCATCATCATGGGCACCGTGTGGCCGGCCTTGTGCCGCAGGTCCAGCTTGACCTCGGCCACCGACCCCTGCATGCGCAGCAGGGGCGCCAGGTGGGTCTGGTGGAAGATGCGCCCGCCGACGGTGAGCAGGTCGGAAAAGCGCAGGCGCTGCTCCAGTTCCGCCGCCTCGTAGCCCAGCCATCGGCAGGCGGTGGCGTTGGCCGACAGGATCAGGCCGTCGCTGCCGGCCAGGAGCAAGCCGCAGGGCGCCTGGTGGTACAGCTCCAGCGCCTCGGGCCGCAAGCCCTTGTCCATGGCGTCAGAGGGTGGCGAGAAAAGACTCGATCGCCGCCACGCTGGCGCTTGGCGCGCTCAGGTGCGGGCAATGGCCGACGTTCTCGATGATTTCGAGCCGGCTGTTCGGGATGCGGTGGCTCATGTACTCACCCACGGAACGCGGCGCGATCAGGTCGTCGCTGCACTGGAGGATGAGCGTAGGGCTGCGCAGTTGCGGCAACTGGGCGCGGAAGTCCGACAAGAACGTCGCCCGCGCGAACTGCTTGGCGATCTCAGGGTCGGTTCGGCAGAAGCTGTTGGTGAGCTCCACGCCGAGTTGCGGCTGGTCAGGCGCTCCCATGATCGCCGGCGCCATGTTGCTCGACCAGCCCAGGTAGTTGCTCTCCAGCGCTTCCAGGAGGCCGTCGATGTCCGCGCGCGTGAAGCCGCCCACGTAGTCGCCATCGTTGATGTAGCAGGGGGACGGACCGACCATCACCTGCGCCTTGAAGCGCTGCGGCGCCTCCAGCTCCGCCAGCAGGCCGATCATGGCGCTGACCGAATGGCCGACGAAGATCGCCGGCGGCAGGCCCAGCGCCTCCATCACTTCCACGATGTCGGCGGCATAGCCGTGCAGGGAATCGTATTTCGTGCGGTCGTAGGCCGAGAGATCGGACTGGCCGCTGCCCACCAGGTCGAGCAGCACCACCGTGTGGTGCTCGGCGAAGTGGGGGGCTAGCAGCCGCCACATGTTCTGGTCGCAGCCGAAGCCGTGAACGAACACCATCGGCGTTCCCTTGCCTGCGTGGACCTGGACGTTGTTGCGCTTGAGAACGGACATGGCGGCTGCGAAGTTGAACCCGGGATTGTCTCGCCCGCGCGCTTGCCGTTGCGCTGGCCCGTTCAAGTGTCGGCTTCGTCCTACAGCGCCGGCGGCCGTTAAAATCGCTGCGAAAGGTCGCGCCCCGCGGCCTTTTTGTTTGCCATCCGGGGCCATGTAGAGGAACACCATGTACAAAAACCTCGCCGCCACGCTGGCCGTGGCTGCCTTGTTTTCAACTCCCCCCAGCCGGGCCCAGGAACCGCTCAAGGTCGGCTTCCTGCACGTGGCGCCCATCACCGAGGCCGGCTGGGTGCGCCAGCACGAGGACGGCCGCAAGGCGCTCGAGGCGGCGCTGCCGGGCCGGGTGAAGACCACCGCGGTGGAAAACGTGCCCGAGGGCCCGGACGCCGAACGCGTGATCCGCGACCTGGCCCAGCAGGGCCACAAGCTGATCTTCACGCCCAGTTTCGGCTACATGGAGCCCACGCTCAAGGTGGCGCGCGACTTCCCCGACGTGAAGTTCGAGTCCATCACCGGCTACAAGACCGCGGCCAACGTGGCGACCGCGAACGCGCGCTATTACGAAGGCCGGTACCTGGCGGGCGTTGCCGCAGGCCGGATGACCAGGAGCAACGTGGCGGGCTACGTCGCCGGCTTTCCCATCCCCGAGGTGCTGCAGGGCCTGAACGCCTTCACCCTCGGCATGCGCTCGGTCAATCCGCAGGCGCAGGTGAAGGTGATCTGGCTGAACGCCTGGTTCGACCCGCCGCGCGAGCGTGAAGCCGCCATGACCCTCTTCAACCAGGAGGCCGACGTGGTGGCATTCCATACCGGGTCGACCGCGGTGATGTCGGCCGCCCAGGAGCGCGGCAAGCTGGCGATCGCCTACCACTCCGACATGCGCAAGGCCGCGCCCGACGCCCAGGTGCTGGCGGTGACCCACCACTGGGGCGACTACTACACCCGCCGCGCGCGCGAGGTGCTGGAAGGCCGATGGACCCCCGGCACCGCTTGGGGCGGCGTGCGCGAAGGCATGGTGCGGGTGGGCGAGTTCGGGCCCAAGGTGCCGCAGGCCGTGCGCGACGAGGTGCTGGCCCGCCAGAAAGACATTGCCGCCGGCCGGCTGCGGCCCTTCGCCGGCCCCATCAGCGACAACACCGGCAAGGCCGTGGTCGCCCGGGGCGCAGCCCTGACGGATGAGCAGATACTGGGTATGAACTTCCTGGTATCGGGCGTGCAGGGCAAGCTCTCACAATAAGGGGCATGAAAGCCTACCGCGCCGCCCTGCTGCGATTCGCCGACGACGGATCGGCCCTGTACGAGGAAGACGGCCTGCTGGTCGTGGGTCCCGATGCCCACGGCGCGCAGGTGGTGCGCGCGGCGGGGGCCTGGCAGGCCCTGAAGGACAACTTCCCGGGCGTCGCGGTGGAGCACCTGCCCGGCCGCCTCCTGGCGCCGGGCTTCATCGACCTGCACGTGCACTTCCCGCAGACCGACGTGATCGGCTCGCCGGCCGACGGCTTGCTGCCCTGGCTGGAGAACTACACCTTTCCGCACGA
>CAZZAW010000156.1:0-6306 GCA_964652405.1 uncultured Ramlibacter sp. | reverse complement strand
TTGTCGTTGGCCGTGGTGCCCTTCGTGGCCCTGACCGCCTGCACCGTGAACCCCCGCCCCGTGGTGGTGACCACGCCGCCGCCGGTGGTGACGGCCCCCGCGCCCGTGGTGCTGGGCGCGCCGCCCGCCGTGCAGGTGGACGTGCCGCCCGGCCACTACCCGGCGCCGGGCACCTGCCGCATCTGGCGGCCGGGTGTGCCCCCGGGCCAGCAGGAGCTGCCCGGCGCCTGCGCCGACCTGCAAAACCGCGTGCCCGCGGGCGCCGTGCTGCTGCGCGGCTGATGCCGCCTAGGCCGGGGCCGGCCCGGCAAAGGTGACCCGGATCGGCAGGTCCGCGATGTGGCCCTGCTCGATCATCCACTTGCGGGCGAACTCCTGCACCGTCTTTTCGGCGTAGGGGCGCTGCGCCTGCAGGTAGGCCGGGTCGTTGCCGCGGCGGGCCAGCTCGGGGCCCAGGTGGCGCAGCACGGCCTGCTGGTTGGGCGCGGCCGGCGGTGACAGCCAGCCGCCTTTGGTGGTGCGGATCTCCATGTCCGGCGTGTGGAAGCCCACCGGCTCCTGCAGCTGCGGCGCGGGCACCGTGAGCTGGTAGTGGTCGCCCTGGGGCAGCAGCTTCCACTGCGCCTGCAGCGGCACGCGGTACACATAGCGCGCCCGTACCTTGATGCGCGAGATGGTGGGCTTGAGCAGCCGCGGGCAATCCATCAGCGGGCAGGTGTAGCGCGCGCTCCAGCCGAATTCCTCGGCCTTCTCGATCGCGCCCACCTCCAGGAAGCCGCCGGGCGTGCGCAGCACGATGATGTGCGCCGGGTCCAGCACGGTGGCCGCGTGCTCGCGCGCGGGCTCGCGCAGCACCCACGCGGTGGCCACCAGGGCGAGGAAGGCCGCCGCCGCGATCCAGAGCGCAGCGCGCTGGGTGGCCGGCGGCTTCTCGTTCAAAACTCGGGAATCATGCAGCGCGCGGTGGGGCATTGCCGGTTCCACGCGCGGATCTGTTCAGGGGTGGCGTTCGGGCCCGGGTGTTCCATCGTGGGCCCGCTGGGGCGCAGGCTGGCCTCGGTCACCTGGGCGGTGCTGGCCGGCGGCGCTGCGGTGGGTTCGCCGGGCGCGGTCGAGGGCGCTGCGGCCGGGCTCGAGCTGTCCGCGGCCATGGGGCCGGCGGCGCCCGAGGCGCTGGTGGTCTGCACCGAGCCCGCGGCTTCGGTGTCGGCGTCGCCGCCTCCGCCGCCACAGGCGGCTACGAATGCGGCGATCAGAAGTACTGCGCACTTCACGGGGGGTACTGCACTAAACATCGGGAAGTTTCCTCTTGGCCGACAGCCGTTGCTCTTGAGGTGGGCATCGTGGCTCTGCGGGAAATTTCCGGATGTAGGACAGCGCGACATTTACGGTCAGCTCAAGGCTGAGCCGGCTCGGCCGATCGCTTCCAGGTGTACGACACGCCTACGCCAACCGAAGCCCCCGTGGTCTGCCGCACCAGCGGGCTGGCGCGATTCGCGGCGCCCGCCACGGTGTCCACGCGGGCGAAGCCGAACACCCGCCAGTCGCGCGTGAGCTCGCGCGCCACCGAGGCCGACACGCGCCAGGCCAACAGCCCGGCTTCAGCCTGGTAGGCCGGCCGGGTGGCCGTGGCGTACTGCGGCTGCACCTCGTAGAAGGTGCGGGCCAGGCGCTGGTCGGCAATGAGCGCGCTCACGCCGGCGCCGTAGCTCCAGACGCCGTCGCGCCGCTGCCAGCTCACGCCGGGCTGGAACACCAGGCCGCGGTAGGCCAGGCTGTCGCTCAGGTCGAACACGCCGCGCAGCGGCAGGTCCAGGCGCCAGCGGCCGGTCTCGCGCGTGCCGGCCAGGTGCCAGCGCAGGCGCGGGCCGAACTCCACCAGCGTGCCGATGTCGGGCATGCCGCGCCGGGCGGCCACGTCGTCGTCGGTGCCGAAGGAGCCGGCCGCGCTGATGTCCAGCTCGTAAGCGGGCGTGCGCAGCGGGCGCACGCCTATGCCTTCGTTGTCCGCGCGCAGGAAGCGGCCGCGGTACATCAGGTAGGGCAGCACGAGGCCGCGGCCCACCCGCTCGTCCGAGCCCGGGTAGGCCTGCTGCGAGGCGCCCAGCGCCACGCCGCCGATTTCCCACAGCGGCAGCGCCGGGTCCGCCTGCGCCCAAGCCGCGCCAGCGCAGCAGGCCAGCGCCAGGGCGGCGGCGGTGCGCGCCCGCTTCAATGCTGGACGACGGTACCGCGCCAGGCCCCGGTCTCGGAGCCGCGCGACTCCACCAGTTCCTTGAAACGCTTGAGGTTGCCCTTGGCGGTGAGCTTCACGCCGCCGACCGCGTCGCCCACCTTTTCCATCAGGGTCTCGGGCTGGTAGTCCATCTGCAGCATGACGCGCGTCCTGTTCTCGCCCAGCTTGTGGAAGGTGACCGCGCCGCCGTTGGGCACGCCGCTGGTGCTGCGCCAGGCGATGCGCTTGTCGGGGATCTGCTCGGTGATCTCGGCATCCCACTCCTTGATCTTGCCGGAGACGTTGGCGCGCCAGTGCAGGTGCGTGTCGTCCACCTGGTTCACCTGCTCGACGGTGGCCATGAACTTGGGGAAGTCCTCGAACTGCGTCCACTGGTTGTACGCGGTGCTCACCGGCACGTCGAGGTCGATGGACTGCTCGACGGTGGATTCCAGGCCCGACGAGCGCCGCGAGTACTGGTTCCACAGGAAGTAGCCGCCGGCCGCGGCCAGGGCCAGCACGGCCAGGCTGGGCGCGCGCGGGCGCAGGGTCACTTCGCGGTCGACGTAGGTGTCGATGTCGAAGGGGCCGGCCCGGGTGTGGCTGTCCGGCAGCACGCGCTGCGAGCGGTGGGTTGCGAGGTAGTAGCCGCCGGCTGCAAGCGCTGCGGCGAGGGCGGGAAGGGTCAGTCGCATGGTGGTTCCTCGGAAGATCGGGATGGGGGTCGGGGAAGAGCCGTTCATGCTCGCAGAAGCGCCGCGCCCGCGGGGGCAACAGAGTGCAAACCTTGCGGCTGAGACAGAATCGCGGGCATGTTCGATTCCGCCATGGCCTTCCTCCAGTCGCTGCAGGGCTTGCCGGCCTACGCGCTGCTGTTCGTGCTGCTTTTCAGCTGCGGGATCGGCGCGCCCATGAACGAGGACATCGTGCTGCTGGCCGCGGCCGCCCTCACGCTCAAGGGCATCATGGACCCGGTGCCGCTGATGGTGGTGTCGTGGTTCGGGCTGGTGCTGGGCGACGCGCTGGTGTTCCACTGGGGCCACCGCTTCGGCAGCCGCCTGCTGCGGCACCGGTGGGCCGCGCGCATCGTGCCGCCGCAGCGGCTGGCGTCGCTGCAGGAGACCATGCGCCGCTACGGGCCGGCCTACATCTTCGTGGTGCGCTTCATGCCCGGCGTGCGTACCGCGCTGTTCTTCGCGGCGGGTTCGCTCAAGATGCCGTACCGCCACCTGTTCATCTACGACGGCGCCGCGGCGCTGGTGGAGCTGCCGCTGCTGGTGTACGGCGTGCGCTACGTGGGCGGCCGCTGGCAGGAGATCATGGCCGTGGTGGGGCAGTTCCAGGGCGCGCTGGTGGCGGGCGTGCTGGTGCTGCTGCTGGCGCTGTGGGGGTACAGCCGCTGGCGGCGGGCCCGCGCGGCGAGGACCACGCAATGAGCGGCCTGCCCGAGCACGGCCGCCCGCGCGAGGAGGTGCTGGCGCAGCTGCAGACCTTCGCCGACGACGACCCGGACTACAAGGCCGGCCGCCTGTGGAGCCTGGTGTACTGGCTGGGCGAGGAGCATGACCAGTTCATCGGCCAGGCCTACCAGGCGTTCTCGTCGGCCAACGGGCTCAACCCCACGGCGTTCAAGAGCCTCAAGCGGCTGGAGACGGAGACCATTGACGCGGTGGCGCGGCTGCTGAACGGCCCGCCCGAGACCTGCGGCGTGGTCACCTCGGGCGGCACCGAAAGCTGCCTGCTGGCGGTGAAGACCTACCGCGACATGGCGCGCAAGCTGCGCGGGGTGAAGCGGCCCGAGATGGTGCTGCCGGTGACGGCGCACGTGGCCTGGTTCAAGGCCGCGGAGTACTTCAACGTGAAGGTGCGGCTGCTGCCGCTGGACCGCGAGCTGCGGCCCGACCTGCGCAAGCTGCCGCGGCTGGTGAACCGGCGCACGGTGATGATCCTGGGCTCGGCGCCCGAGTACCCGCACGGCACCATCGACCCGATCGCGGCCATGGGCGAGATCGCGCAGGCCCATGGCGTGCCGCTGCACGTGGACGCCTGCGTGGGCGGCTTCATCCTGCCCTTCATGGCCATGAACGGGCGCGAGCTGCCCGTGTGGGACTACCGGGTGCCGGGCGTGACCTCGATCTCGGCCGACATCCACAAGTACGGCTTCGCGGCCAAGGGCGCGTCCACCATCACCTACCGCAGCCTGGACCTGCTGCGCCACCAGATGTTCGTCTACCAGGACTGGCCGGGCGGCGTGTTCGCCTCGCCCGCCTTGCTGGGCACGCGGCCCGGCGGCGCCTACGCCGCGGCCTGGGCCACGATGCAGCACTTCGGCCAGGACGGCTACCGCGACCTGGCCGCGCGGACCATGCGCGCCTTCGACGCCATGCGCCGCGGCATCGGCGCCATCGACGGGCTGTACGTGATGGGCGAGCCCAGCGGTCCGCTCCTGGGCTACGGCTCGCGCGATCCGCAGGTCAACATCTATGCGGTGGGCGACCAGATGGACGCCAGGGGCTGGAAGATCAACCGCCTGCAGAACCCCGACGGCCTGCACGCCATGGTGACCGCCGGCCACCTGGCGGTGGTGGACGAGTACCTGCGCGACCTGCGCGAGGCCGTGGCCACCGTGCGCGCCAACCCGGCGCTCGCCCGGCAGGGCAGCGCCGCCACCTACGGGATGATGAGCCATGTGCCGCTGCGCGGCATGGTGCGCGAGAAGGTGCTGGACCTGTTCGTGCGCATGTACCAGGCCGGCGGCGCCGACCTGGACCTGCACGCCGCACCGCCGCCCGCGCCGGGCTGGCGCGGAAAGGCCGACGCGCTGCTCGAGCAGCTGGCGGCGCGGTACGTGGCGTGGAAGCAGCGCCGGGCCAGCAGCCGCTGACGCTCTACCGGCGGCGCGGGTGTTCCAGGAAGAAGCGGATCATTTCCGCGGTGGCGTCCGGTCCCTGGGGGTCGGTGTAGCTGCCCTGGGGGCGGCCTCCCGACCAGGCGTGTCCGCCGCCATGCACCACCCAGTGCTCGGCCAGCACGCGCCCGTCGGTGCCACGCAGCACGTGCCGGCTGGCGCTGCGGGGCCCCGGGACCGGCTGCATCTGGACCTGATCCGGCGCGACCTGGCCGGCGCTGGCCGCGACCACATGCTCGCCGTTGCCGGCATGCACCGTGCTGTCGGCGTCGCCGTGGAAGACGATGGTGGGAATGCCCGAGGGCGAGGGGCGGGTGCCCGGGCCGCCGGTCTTCATGGCTTGCAAGGCGGAGGGCAGGTCCCGCGCCGCGCCCGGCGCCAGGCCGGAATGCACACCCACCGCCGCGTACAGGTCGGGGTAGGCCTCGCCCAGGATGGCGGCCATGGCGCCGCCGGCGGACAGGCCGGCCACATAGACACGGTCCGGGTCGATCGCGTGGTCGGCCATGACCTGGCGCGTCATGCCGGCCAGGAGGGCCGGCTCACCCTTGCCGCGCGCCTGGTGGCTGTGCTTGAACCAGTTCCAGCAGCGCTGCGGGTTGGCCTTGCCGGACTGGGCGGGGTAGAGCACGTAGAAGCCCTGGGCGCGAGCCGCTTCGTTCATGGCGGTGCCGGCAGCGAAGTCGTCCGGGCCCTGGGTGCAGCCGTGCAGCATCACCACCAGCGGCAGCCGTGCGGTCCCGTCATGCGGGGGAACGTACAGCTTGAAGTCGCGGCCCGCAGTCCCGCCGGGCCCGAAGCGGCCGGCCTGGAACGCTTCGCGAACCGGCGGCCGGGAGCCCGGGGAACGCTCCGTGTCCGCGAAAGGCAATGGCGCCGCGAACCCGGGTGAAGCATGGGGCACTTCGCGCGCCTCCACGTCAATGACGATGTCGCCGTCCGGAAAGGGCGGTTGCGCCGCGGTGTGGCGCAAGGCAGCCTGGATCGTGGCGGTCGCCGCCTGCAGGTCACCCTCCTGGGTCAGCCGGGTGGCCTCCTGCATGAGGCGCTGGAAATCAGGTTGCATGAAGACTTTCGAAAGCAGTTCGCCTGCAGGTGGGTCCATTACGGCCGGCTGCAAGGCAGGCAAACGAAACAAGAAGCACCCGGGTCCCCGGGCCGCCCCTTCTCCCCAGTTCGGACG
>CAZZAW010000155.1:0-6321 GCA_964652405.1 uncultured Ramlibacter sp. | reverse complement strand
CGCGAGATCACCGGCGGTTGCGGATCGGGGCTGAGCGTGTAGATGCGGCTCTCGTGCCCCAGCGCCACCAGCTCCCGGCCCAGCTGGGCGATCACCTGCTCGATGCCGCCCAGCGTGTCGGGGTAGTAGCTTTTGTAAACGTGCAGAACTCGCATGGGGCGCGGCATTGTATGCGGCGCCCCTTGCGCCCGCCCTTCAGAAATGGATGCCGCGCATCATCTGCTGCATCGCGATCGCCTCGGGCGACAGCTGCGGCTTGGCGCCCTTGTCGCCCTTGGCCGCGGCCGAATCCGGGAACATGCGGAAGCTGGTGTTCATCGCGATCTGGGCCACGCGCGGCAGCAGCGCGTGCAGCAGCTGGCCCGTGATGCCCAGACGCGTGGCGATGCGCACCGGCTTGTAGATGCAGGCCTCGGCGATCATGTCCGCCGCCTCTTCCGGCGACAGCGTGGGCACGTTGTTGTAGATGTTGGTGGGCGCGATCATGGGCGTGCGCACCAGCGGCATGTTGATGGTGGTGAAGGTGATGCCGCGGTCGGCGAACTCGCTGGAAGCACAGCGGGTCCAGGCATCCAGCGCGGCCTTGCTGGCGACATAGGCCGAGAACCGCGGCGCGTTGGTCAGCACGCCGATCGAGCTGATATTCACGACGTGGCCGCGGCGTTTTTCGGACATGCCGGGCAGCAGGCCCATGGTGACGCGCAGGCAGCCGAAGTAGTTCAGCTGCATGGTGCGCTCGAAGTCGTGGAAGCGGTCGTAGCTCGATTCGATCGCGCGGCGGATGGAACGGCCCGCGTTGTTGATGAGGAAGTCCACGCCGCCATGGTTCTCGACCAGGACCTTGACGAAGCGGTCGCAGTCGGCCATGTCGGCGATGTCGGCGGGATAGGCGATGAACTGGTAGCCCCTGGCCTTGGCCTCCTTGCAGGCCTCGTCCAGCTTGTCCTGGTCGCGGCCGCAGATGATGGTGGTGGCGCCGGCCTCGGCGAACTTGTGCGCGGCGGCCAGGCCGATGCCCGAGGAGCCGCCGGTGACCAGCACCACCTTGCCGGCCACCGTGCCGCGCAGCGACCGGTCGATGTGCAGGTCCGGGTCCAGGTGGCGCTCCCAGTAGTCCCACAGCCGCCACGCATAGTCCTTGAGGTTGGGCACGGAAATGCCCGAGCCCTTGAGCGCCGCCTCGGTTTCCCGGCAGTCGAAACGGGTCGGGTAGTTCACGAACGTGAGCATGTCCTCGGGCAGTCCCAGGTCGCTCATGACCGCGTTGCGGATGCGACGGACCGGCGCCAGCGCCATCAGGCCCTTCTTCACGCTCTTGGGGATGAAGCCGAGCAGCGCCGCATTGACGAACAGGTTCATCTTGGGCGCATGCGCGGCCCTGCTGAAGATGTCCAGCACGTCGCCCACGCGGTAGCCCACCGGGTCCACCAGGTGGAAGCAGCGCTTGGCGATCTCGGGCTTGTGGCTGATGTGGTCCAGCGCATCGACCACGAAGTCGACGGGCACGATGTTCACGCGCCCGCCCTCCAGGCCGATGGCGGGCATCCAGGGCGGCAGCAGCTGCCGCATGCGCTGGATCAGCTTGAAGAAGTAGTAGGGACCGTCGATCTTGTCCATCTCGCCGGTCTGGCTGTCGCCCACCACCATGGCCGGGCGGTACACCGTCCAGGGCACCTTGGACTCCTTGCGCACGATCTTCTCGCTCTCGTGCTTGGTCATGAAGTACGGGTGCTCGTAGTTCTCGGCCTCGTCGAACATGTCCTCCCGGAACACGCCTTCGTAGAGGCCCGCCGCCGCGATGGACGACACATGGTGGAAGTGCCCCGCCTCGATGGCGCGGGCGAATTCGACGGTGTTGCGGGTGCCGTCGATGTTCACCGCGACCTGGCTCTCCTCGTCGGCCGAGAGGTCGTACACGGCGGCCAGGTGGTAGAAGTGGTCGACCTGGCCCTTGATCTTCCTGAGCTCTTCGGCGCTGACGCCCAGCTTCTTGGCCGTCAGGTCCCCATAGACGGGGGTCGCCTTGTTGCCGGTGGCGCCCCAGTACTCGCGCAACGCCGCCACCTTGGATTCGCTCTCCTGGCGCAGCAGGAAATAGACGACCGCGCCTTTGCGCTCAAGCAGCTTCTTGACCAGGCGCTTGCCGATGAAGCCGGTGGCGCCGGTGACGAAATATTGCATGGGGATCTCCGGGGGGTTGGCGTTTTGCCGGGGAATTCTTGCCGATCGCCCGCCGCGCCTGCTTCAGCACAAACCCGTGAGCGGATTAGGAGCAGCCACCTACACCACGCCGCCGCGCGGGCGTAGAGTAGTCCGCAGTCACAACACCTCCCAGGAGAGCCCCATGGTCAAGAAGACGCAAAGCAGCAGCGACAAGAAGGCAGGCCCGCAACTGTCCGGGACCGTGAAGGAATCCGCCAGCCAGATCTGGCTGGCCGGGCTCGGCGCGTTCGCCAAGGCCCAGGAAGAAGGCGGCAAGGTGTTCGAGGCGCTGGTCAAGGAAGGCCTGTCCATCCAGCGCAAGACCCAGGCGGCCGCGGAAGAGAAGATTTCGGAAGCCACCAACCGCATGGCCAGCATGGCGACAGACATCTCGTCCAAGGCGTCCGGCCAGTGGGACAAGCTGGAGAACATCTTCGAGGAGCGCGTGTCCAAGGCCCTGAACAAGCTGGGCGTCCCCTCGGCCAAGGACATCGACGCGCTGATCGAGCGCATCGACGAACTCAATCGCAACGTGGCCAAGCTCAGCGCCCGCCAGGCGGGCAAGACCTCGGCCCGCGCAGGCGCCAATGGCGCCACCAAGCCGGCAGCCAAGCGGCCCGCCGCGCGCAAGTCGGCATGAGCCGCAGGCCATCCTGCCGGGGGCGCTTAGGCGCCCTTTTTTGTGCCCGGCGCTTTTGCTGCGACGCAGCACCCGTGCGGATGGGCCGCACCTAAACTGGCCGGCATGAAGAGCAACAAGAGGACGAGGGGCGCACCGCGCATCGCGCTGGCGCTGGCGGGCGGCGGGCCGCTGGGAGCCATCTATGAAATCGGCGCGCTGTGCGCGCTGGACGAGTCGCTGGAGGGCCTGGACTTCACCCGGCTGGACCATTACGTGGGCGTGTCGGCCGGCGGCTTCATCGCGGCGGGCCTGGCCAATGGCATGAGCCCGCGCGAGCTGTGCTCCGCCTTCATCGAGGCGGGCGACGGCCGCGGCGAGGTGTTCGACCCGTCCTGGCTCATGGTCCCCGCCTACGGCGAGTTCGCCCGACGCGGCATCATGTTCCCGGGCCTGGCGGCCTCGGCGCTGTGGCGCGGAACCCTGGGCCGCAAGAGCCTCACGCATTCGCTCGAGCGGCTGGGGCCGGGACTGCCCACGGGCATCTTTTCCAACGAGGAGGTCGACCGGCGCCTCGCCCGCCTGTTCTCCCGCCCCGGGCGGACCAACGACTTCCGCGAGCTGAAGTCGCGGCTGACCCTGGTGGCCACCCACCTGGACACGGGCGAAGCCGCCCCGTTCGGCCGGCCGGGCTGGGACCACGTGCCCATCTCCAAGGCGGTGCAGGCCAGCTCCGCCCTGCCCGGCCTGTTCCCGCCCGTCGAGATCGACGACCAGTACTTCGTGGACGGGGCACTCAAGAAGACCATGCACGCCTCGGTGGCGCTGGACGACGGCGTCGACCTGATGCTGTGCCTGAACCCGCTGGTGCCGTTCAACGCCAGCGCGCCGGCGGTCGGCAGCGCCGGCATCCCGCGCATCGTCGATGGCGGCCTGCCGGCCGTCCTGAGCCAGACCTTCCGCTCCATGATCCACTCGCGCATGGAGCTGGGCATGAAGCACTACGAGCGCGCCTATCCGGGCACGGACATCGTGCTGATCGAGCCGGACCACCGCGACCCCCAGCTGTACCTGGCCAACACCTTCAGCTATGGCCGCCGGCGCGAACTGGCCGAACATGCCTACCAGCAGACCCGCGCCATGCTGCGCTCGCGGCGCACGACGCTGGCCGCAACGCTGGCCCGCCATGGCGTGCAGCTGCGCGACGACGTGCTGCAGGAACACAGGCGCCACCTGGTCGCCCCACGCAAGGCGCCCACCCGCATCGGCCGGGCCATCGCCACGCTGCAGGAAGTGATGGAGGACCTGGGCCAGGCCATCGCCGCCGCGCCGGCCCGCTGACGCCATGGCCAAGAAAGCCCCCCGCCGCACCGCCGAGCGCATCCTCGAGGTCACGCTGGACCTGTTCAACCGTTTCGGCGAACCCAACGTGTCCACCACGCTGATCTCGGCGGAGCTGAACATCAGCCCGGGGAACCTCTACTACCACTACCCGGCCAAGGACGAGCTGATCAACACGCTGTTCGACCGGTACGAGAAAGCGCTGTCGGAGCTGCTCAATGCCAGCGACGGCGTGCGCGACGTGGAGGACGCCTGGTTCTTCATGCACACGCTGTTCGAGCTGATCTGGCAGTACCGCTTCCTCTACCGCGACCTGAACGACCTGCTGTCGAAGAACCGGCGCCTGGAGACGCACTTCCAGTGGGTGCTGAAGAACAAGACCCGGGCGATCCGCGCCCTCCTGGACGGCATGAGCCGCTCCGGCGCGGTGACCATCGATTCGCGCGAGGTGGAGGCCACGGCCACCAGCATGGTGGTGGTGCTGACGTACTGGCTGAGCTACGAGTACGTGCGCGACCCGCGCCGTGCGCTCGAGCCCGAGAGCGCGCAGGCGGCCTTGTTACGCGGAGCCCACCACGTGCTCAATCTGCTGGTACCCTATCTCGAACAGGGTCAGCGAATGCATTTGCTGGGCCTGGCCGGGGAGTACAGCGCGGCGGGGCAGCAAAGCGAGACAGGAGACAAGCGTGGCCAAGTGGACGGCCTGCCCTCACGCAGGCGAGGTCGCGTTCGACGCGGCCGCGGTGAAGCGGCAGTGGCATCGCCTGCATGCCGGCGATGCCGAGCCGCTGCCCGCGGATCCAGCCGTGCTGGACGCCTGGGCGCTCTACCACGCCGGCGAGTTCCAGAAAGCGGCTGAGGCCGGCCTGAAGGCCGGGGGCGCCGGCATCACGGTGGCCAACAGGGCCTGCTGCATGTACGCCAACTACCTCGAGAAAAAGGAAAAAGCCAAGCTGGAGCTGTTCCTCGAGGTGGCCCGGCGCGCCGAAACGCAGGCCGCGCGCGAGCCGTCCAACGCCAACGCCTGGTACCTGCAAGCCTATGCCCTGGGCCGCTACAGCCAGGGCATCAGCGTGGCCAAGGCCCTCGCCCAGGGCCTGGGAGGCAAGGTCAAGGAGGCGCTGGAGCGCGCCATCAAGCTGCAGCCGCGGCACGCCGACGCGCACATCGCGCTGGGCGCCTTCCATGCCGAGGTGATCGACAAGGTCGGCGCCCTGATCGGTGGCATGACCTACGGCGCCCGCAAGGACACCGGGCTCCAGCTGTTCCGGGACGGCATTCGCCTCAATCCGGGGTCGGCCATCGCCATGATCGAGTACGCCAACGGCCTGCTGATGCTGGAAGGCGAGGTCCGGATGGGCGAAGCCACCCGCCTGTACGAGCAGGCGGCCGCCGTGGACCCGGTGGATGCGACTGAGCGCCTCAACGTGGAGCTGGCCCAGGCCGAGTTGCAGGACTAGCAGGTCCGCCTTCGCGGCCTGCGCCTACACCGCGCCTTCCAGCCCTGCCGCAGACTGCCGGGCATGGACATCTTTGCCGCCCTTCTCCAGAGCCACGAAACCCAGCGCGCGCTGTGCAAGCGCCTGCTCGCCGGCATCGGCGACCCGGTGCAGCGCCAGCAGGTCTTCGACGAGCTCAAGTCCGAGCTGGCCGCCCACGAAACGGCCGAGGAGCGCATGTTCTACGTGCCGCTGTTCGCCCACGACGAGACGGTGGACGCCTCGCGGCACGGCATCGCCGAACACCACGAGATGGACGAGATGGTGGAGGGCATCGAGAAGGCGCAGGCCGGCTCGCCGGAGTGGCTGGAAACCGTGGGCAAGCTGGTCCACAAGATCGAGCACCACCTGAAGGAGGAGGAAGAAAAGTTCTTCCCGCAGGCGCGCGAGGTGCTGTCACGCCAGCAGGTGCAGACGCTGGGCGAGCCCTATCGCGAGGAGCACGACCGGCTCAAGGAGAAAGAGCAGCAGTCCTGAGGCGCGCCTAGTCGCCCCAGGGCAGCATCAGGGTCACCAGCGAGAGCTTGGCGAACTCCGGCTCGAACTCGTCGATGATCTTCTGCGGCTGCGGGCACAGCCCGGTGTCGGTGATGACGCCGAACTGGACGCCGCCGCCGTAGCTGAGGATGGACACGCCCAGCCCGATGTCGCCGGACTGCG
>CAZZAW010000154.1:0-6376 GCA_964652405.1 uncultured Ramlibacter sp. | reverse complement strand
GCCGGCGTGAACTCGAAGCGCACGAAGTGCACCGCCGAGGTCTTCTCCTCGTTCTCGCGGTCCAGGTCCTCGTCGGCGATCGCGTACACGCGCTCGTGGCCCTCCACCTCGACGAACATGCGGTCCTCCACGCCGATCAGGCGGGCCAGCTCGCGCTTGCGTTCGTTGATGTCGGGGTATTCCAGCAGCATGGTGGCCTTCCAGTTGCTGCCGTCGGGCACCAGCGGCGCATAGGCCTCGATCTCCGACTGGATGCCTTCCTCCTCGAAGATCTTCTCGATGCGCAGCATCTCCTGGATCTGGTAGCGGACGCTGGTCTCGCTCTCGAACTGCAGCGTGATGTGCTCGCCCAGGTGCACGGTGCGCAGCTTGCGGTGGGCGATCACCTCCGGCTTGTGGGCCTTGCGCCACTTGGCGTAGGCCTCCAGCGTCATCAGGCTGTCACGGGTGATCTTGCCGGTCAGTTGCATCGTCATTCGAGTCCGTAGGCCTTGCGGACCAGCGTGATGGGATGGGCCAGCGCCGGCGTGCCGAGCTGGTTGACCTGGAATCCCTGCTCGATGTGGTGGCCGCCCAGCGGGCAATCGGAGCTGATCACGTCCGGCGCGCCGCCCTGCGGGTGCTCGGCCATCTTCTTGAACAGGGGCTTGCCGATCTTCATGGCCATCTGGTGGTAGCCCTTCTTCACCCCGTAGGTGCCTGCGTGGCCCGAGCAGCGCTCATGCGTCGCCACCGAGGTGCCCGGCACCAGCTTCAGGATCTCCTCGGTCTTCTTGCCGATGTTCTGCACCCGGCCGTGGCAGGGCGTGTGGTAGCTCACCTTTCCCAGCGGCTGAGTGAAATCGGTCTTGAGCAGGCCGTCGCGCTTGCGGGCGCCCAGGTACTCGAAGGGGTCCCACATCGCTTCCTTGACGGCCTGCACGTCGGCGTCGTCGGGGTACATGAGGGGAAGTTCCTGCTTGTACATCAACGTGCAGCTGGGCACGGCCGAGAGGATGGCGTAGCCCTCGCGGGCGTATTTCGCGAGCACGGGAATGTTGGCCTGCTTGAGACGGTCCACGCCCTCCAGGTCGCCCAGCTCCAGCTTGGGCATGCCGCAGCACTGTTCCTTCTCGACCAGCACGTAGGGCACCTGGTTGTGCTCCAGGACCTTGAGCAGGTCCAGCCCGATGCCGGGCTCGTTGTAGTTGATGTAGCAGGTGGCGTAGATGGCGACTTTGCCGGGAGACTTGGGGCCGTCCTGCACCGGGTGCGGCTGCGACTTCGGCGTCCCCGAGCGGAACTTGCGCGTCGCCAGCGATGGCAGCCAGGCATGGCGGTCCACGTTCAGCAGCTTTTCCATGGCGGCCCGCGCGGGCTGGGTCTGGTTCAGGGCGTTGGCCGCCTGCACCACGATGGGAATGCCGGCGAACTTGCCGTGCGTGTCGGTGGCCGCCAGGAACTTCTCGCCGGCCGGCACCCCGCCCTTCCTGAACTTGATCGCCTTGGCCCGCAGCATGGTGTGCGGGAAGTCCAGGTTCCACTCGTGCGGCGGCACGTAGGGGCACTTGGTCATGTAGCACAGGTCGCACAGGTAGCACTGGTCGACCACCTTCCAGTAGTCCTCCTTGGCGACGCCGTCGACCTCGCCCGTCTTGCTCTCGTCGACCAGGTCGAACAGCGTGGGGAAGGACCCGCACAGGCTGACGCAGCGGCGGCAGCCGTGGCAGATGTCGAAGATGCGCTCCAGCTCCTTGAACGCGGCACCTTCGTCGTAGAACTCGGGGTCCTTCCAGGCGATGGGGTGGCGGGTGGGCGCTTCGAGGCTGCCTTCGCGAACGGCCATGGTGCTCCTTGGTTGGGAGGTTCTTCTGCACTGGGCACGGCCGGCGCCCTGCCCAGCACGCAAGAACCGTCAGTCGACGAGTTCGTTCAGCGCCTTCTGGTAACGGTTGGCATGCGAGCGCTCGGCCTTGGCCAGGGTCTCGAACCAGTCGGCCACTTCGTCATGGCCCTCCTCACGCGCGGTCTTGGCCATGCCCGGGTACATGTCGGTGTACTCGTGGGTCTCGCCGGCCACCGCGGCCTTGAGGTTGTCGCGGGTGGAACCGATCGGCAGGCCCGTCGCCGGGTCGCCGCATTGCTCCAGCCACTCCAGGTGGCCGTGGGCGTGGCCGGTCTCGCCTTCGGCCGTGGACCGGAACAGGGCCGCGATGTCGTTCTGCCCTTCCACGTCGGCCTTGTTCGCGAAGTACAGGTAGCGCCGGTTGGCCTGGGATTCGCCGGCGAACGCGGCCTTCAGGTTCTCTTCCGTCTTGGAGCCTTTGAGTGCTGCCATGGGAAATCTCCTTGAGAGTTGATGAATCGACTCGGGACGCCTTGAGACACGGATGCCCTAAGACCAGCGCAATGTACCGCCGCGCTGAGAACACCGTCTAATTGGCTGCGTCAATGCGCCCAATTGAAGGCCGCTATGGCTCCGATAGCCTGAATTTGCAGGGTCAATGAAGAGCTGGAACCCGGCGCAATTACGATATAGTAAACGCGTTACGCAATAGTAAATCCAGGAGCACCCCATGGCCGCCGTCCTGAACCCTGCCGCCGCCCTGCCCTCGCCCCCGCCCATCCACCAGCTGCACCACTACGCCTACCGGGCCAGGGACGCGGAAGAAACGCGCCACTTCTACGAAGACATCCTGGGCCTGCCGCTCTACCACATCATCCAGAGCGACATCGTGCCCAGCACGGGCGAGTACTGCCCGTACACCCACTTCTTCTTCCGCCTGCAGGACGGCTCGTTCATCGCCTTCTTCGACCTGGGCGACGACCAGGCCGCCGAGCCCTCGCCCAACACCCCGAAGTGGGTGAACCACATCTCCTTCCGCGTGGATTCGATGCAGGCCCTGCGCGACATGAAGGCACGGCTGGAGGCGCACGGCATCGAGGTGCTGGGCATCACGGACCACCACATCTTCCACAGCATCTATTTCTTCGACCCCAACGGCGTGCGGCTGGAACTCACCGCGCAACTGGCCGACGAGTTCCAGATGCTGCAGGAAAGCAAGACCGCCCATGCGCGGCTGGCCGAATGGACGGCACGCAAGGAGCAGTGGCGCAAGGACCGCGCCGCCGGCAAGGCGGCCGAACCGCTCAAGCCGCAGCAGAACGACAGGCCCGAGCTGGTGAAGAACAAATAGGAGAGGGCTCATGGCGGAGCGCTACGCGGAGACCGCATTCAGCAACGGCTATGAGTTCACTTCCGGCAGCGGCTACGTGCTGCCGGAGTACCCGTTCGTGGAGCCGCCCGAGATCAGGAGCGGGCAGCCGGGCCGCCATCCCATCGTCATCGTGGGCGGAGGCCTGGCCGGGCTGACGCTCGCCTGCGCCCTGGCCCGCTACCAGGTGCCGGCCGTGCTGCTGGACGAGGACAACACGGTGGGGGTGAAGGGCGCCTCCTCCCGCGGCATCTGCTACACGCAGAAATCGCTGGAGATCTTCCACCGGCTGGGCATCTACGAGGCGATCGCCGCCAAGGGCATCCAGTGGAGCGTGGGCCGCACGTTCGCCGGCAATGACGAGGTCTATTCCTTCGACCTGCGCCAGCAGAGCGCCTTCAACCTCTCCAGCCAGCCCCCCTTCATCAACATCCAGCAGTTCTATATCGAGGCTTTCCTGGTCGACCGCATCCGCCAGCTGGGCGGGGTGGAGCTGCGATGGAACAACCGGGTCACGGCCTTCCGGCAGGACGGGAACGGGGCCCTGCTCGAGGTCACCACGCCGGCAGGCGACTACGCGATCCAGGCCGACTACGTGATCGACGCGACCGGTTCGCGCAGCCCCTTCCGCCAGTGGGTCGGGGCCTCCGTCACCGCCAAGAAGGGCGACGACCGCTGGTGCATTGCCGACGTGCGCTTCACCAAGCGCCCGCCGGTGGAGCGCCACACCTGGGTGGAGGCCCCCTTCAACGAGAACCGCGCCGTCTGGCAGCACCTGATGGGCGATGACGTCTGGCGCATCGACTACCAGATGGCACCCAATGCCGACCCCGACTACGTCAGCCGCGAGGATGTTGTGCGTGAGCGGCTGGCCCGGCAGTTCGGCCAGGACTGCGAAGTCGAGATCGTCTGGGTAGGCCCTTATGCGTACCGCAGCGAGTGCGTGGACCGCATGCGCCACGGCCGGCTGTTCTTCATGGGGGACGCGGCCAAGGTGGTCAGCCCTTTCGGCGCCCGCGGCGGCAACACCGGCATCGCCGACGCCGACAACCTGGCGTGGAAACTGGCCGCCGTGCTGAAGGGCCGGGCGCCCCCTCAGCTGCTGGAGAGCTACCACGAGGAGCGGCACGAGGCCGCGCGGCAGAACGTGCTGGTCACCAACCGCACGGCCCGTTTCCTGCGTCCTGCCGACGGCGTCGAAAAAGTCTTCCGTACTGCGGCACTGGGCTTGGCGCGGGAGTTCGTGTTCGCGCGGCAGTTCGTGAACACCGGCCGCATGGCCATCGCCAACCCCTACACCCGCTCCTCGGCTTGCGACGCCACGGGCGGCCAGTCGGTGCAGAACGTGTCCTTCCGGTGGCCGGACGGCTCGCCGGGGCTGGTGAACGACCTGCTGCTTTGGGCGGGCGGCGACCTGCTCCTGCTGGTCTTCGGGGACCTGGGCCGGCCTGCCCTGCAACGCCTGCGCGAGCTCACAGGCGCCGCGCCCCTGCGCGTGGTGCAAGTGGTGGGAGCGCACGAGCGCGCGGCCGCTGTCGAGCACGTGCGCGATCCCCAGGGCCACCTCCAGGGGGCCTGTCACGTGTTCGGCCATGCCTGGGCGCTCGTGCGCCCGGACAGCTACGTCGCCGCGACCGGCGAGAGCATCGACGCGGGCCTGGTCCAGGCCGTGGCCCGGGCCCTGGGCACCGAAGGAGTGGCGGCATGAAGACGGCGCTGAACCTGCAGGATGCGGACACGTTCTACGAACAGCTGCTGGACGCGCACGCGGGCCTCAGCCCCGAGCAGTCGGAGCTGCTGAACGCGCGCCTGATCCTGCTGCTGGCCAACCAGGTCGGTGACGCGAAGGTGCTCAAGGCCTGCGTGGAGGCGGCCGCCCGGCTTCCCAAAGCCTGAGTCCGCTGCCGCGGAGTTTGGTAAGGTGCAGCCTTCTCGAGAGGCTTGCATGATTCTGGTCACCGGCGGCTGCGGATTCATCGGTTCTGCCTTCGTGCTGGACTGGCTGCGCACGGGCGCCGAGCCCCTGGTGAACCTGGATGCCCTCACCTACGCCGGCTACGCGGGCAACCTGGAGGCAGTGCAGGGGCATGCGGGCTACACCTTCGTGCGCGGCGACATCGCCGATTCCGGGCTGGTCGCCCGCCTGCTGC
The DNA here is from genome assembly GCA_964652405.1 of uncultured Ramlibacter sp. GTDB lineage: Bacteria > Pseudomonadota > Gammaproteobacteria > Burkholderiales > Burkholderiaceae_C > Ramlibacter. The sequence continues at coordinate 1,032 of CAZZAW010000154.1, read as the reverse complement.
GCGAACACCAGCCCCGCGCGGTCGTGCATTTCGCGGCCGAGAGCCATGTCGACCGTTCCATCGCCGGGCCCGAGGCCTTCGTCCATACCAATGTGCTGGGCACGGCGCGACTGCTGCAGGCGGTGCTGGAGTACTGGCAAGCCTTGCCCGCGGCCCAGGCCCAGGCCTTCCGCTTCCTGAACGTGTCCACGGACGAAGTGTTCGGCTCGCTCGAACCCGGCGCCGGCGGCTTCACCGAGCAGCACCCCTACCGGCCGAACAGCCCCTACTCGGCCTCCAAGGCCGCCGCCGACCATTTCGTCCGGGCCTGGCACCACACCTGGCAGTTGCCGGCCATCACCACCAACTGCTCCAACAACTACGGCCCGCGGCAGTTTCCGGAGAAGCTGATCCCGCTGATGGTCCACAACGGCCTGTCGGGCAAGCCGCTGCCCGTCTACGGGGATGGCCAGCAGGTGCGTGACTGGCTGCACGTGGACGACCACTGCTCGGCGCTTCGCGCCGTGCTGGCACGCGGCCGGCCGGGCGAGACCTACAACATTGGCGGCCGCTCGGAGCGCACCAACCTGGAGGTGGTGCACGCCGTCTGCGCCGCGCTGGACCGGCTCCGTCCCGCAGCGCAGCCGCACGCGAGCCTGATCCGGCATGTGGAGGACAGGCGCGGGCACGACAGGCGCTATGCGATCGACGACTCCAAAGTGGCCGGCGAGCTGGGGTGGAAGCCCGCCGTCACGTTCGAGCAAGGCATCCTGGCCACCGTGCAGTGGTACCTGGACCACCCTGGCTGGGTGGCTTGCGTCACCAGCGGCAGCTACCGCCAGTGGGTGCAGCAGCAGTACGCCAGCCTGGTCCCTGCCCCATGAAGATCGTCCTGCTCGGCGCCAACGGCCAGGTCGGGTGGCAGCTGCGCCGCAGCCTGGCCTTGCTCGGCGAACTGCTGCCACTGGAAGTGGAGTTTCGCAAGCCGGACTACCTGGACCTGATCCGGGCCGCGCGTCCGGCCGTGGTGGTCAACGCCGCCGCCTACACCGC
>CAZZAW010000153.1:0-6398 GCA_964652405.1 uncultured Ramlibacter sp. | reverse complement strand
TCGACCGGCTGATGATGCTGCTGACCGACAGCCCCAGCATCCGCGACGTGATCCTCTTCCCCGCGCTACGCCGGGAGTAGGCGCAGCGCCTGCATGTACTGGGGCTGCACCATCAGCGAGTCCCAGTCCGCCGCCGCCCCCACCGGCAGCAGCGCCAGCCGGCGCTGCTCGCTGGCAGGATCGGGATCCCAGCGGCCCTTGAGCTGGGCCTCGGCCAGGCCGTCCAGCAGGTCGTCCACCGCCCGGCCCTCGCCCAGCGACTGGTTGCACAGCAGCACCATGTCGCAGCCGGCGTTCAGGGCCGCCAGGGCGGCCTCGGTGTGGCTCACCTGGCGGCCCTCGATGCGGCGCGCGCCCTCCATGCTCAGGTCGTCGCTGAAGATGGCCCCGCCAAAGCCGAGCTGGCCGCGCAGGATGTCCTGGAGCCACCGGGGGGAGAAGCCCGCCGGCAGGCTGTCCACCTTGGGATAGATCACGTGCGCCGGCATCAGGCTGGTGAGGGTGCTGTTCAGCCAGCGGTAAGGCGCGGCGTCGTCGGCCAGGACGGCCTTCAGGCTGCGCTTGTCCACCGGGACGTCGGTGTGCGAATCCGCTTTCACGAACCCGTGCCCCGGGAAGTGCTTGCCGCAATTGGCCATGCCCGCCTGCAACAGGCCGTGCATCAGGCTCTTGGCAAGCAACGCGGCCACCCGTGCGTCACGATGGAAAGCGCGGTCGCCGATGACGCCGCTTTCCCCCCAGTCCAGGTCGAGCACGGGCGTGAAGCTGAAGTCCACGCCGCAGGCGCGCAGCTCGGCGGCCAGCACGTAGCCGGCGGCCGTGGCGGCGTTGGTCGCGGCCATCGCGTCCTTCATCCAGAGTTCGCCGAAGGCCCGCATGGGCGGCAGGTGGGTGAAGCCGCCGGTGCGAAAGCGCTGGACGCGTCCGCCCTCGTGGTCCACGCAGATCAGCAGGTCTTGGCGCAGGGCCTTGATCTCGGCACACAGGGCCGTGAGCTGCGCGCGGTCTTTCCAGTTGCGCCCGAACAGGATCATCCCGCCGGTGAGCGGGTGGGCCAGGCGCCGCCGGTCGGCCCCGGTCAGTTCAGGGCCGGCGACGTCGAGGATCAGGGGAGCGTGTGCTGTCATGTCTTTTCGACCACCACGAAGCTGGCGGCGTAGTCGGTTTCGTCGGTCACGGTGACGTGGGCGCGCAGGCCCTGGGCCTCGAACCAGTCCTTGAGGCCGCCGTGCAGCACCAGCACGGGCTTGCCGCTGGGCAGGTTGCGGACCTCGCACAGGCGCCAGCTCATGGGCATGCGCATGCCCAGGCCGACCGCCTTGCTGAAGGCCTCCTTGGCGGAGAAGCGGGTCGCCAGGTAGCGGATGCCACGCTCGGGCCAGCGTGCGGAACGGGCTTGCCAGGTGGCGAGCTCGCCGTCGCTGAGCACCCGGCGCGCGAAGCGGTCGCCGTGGCGTTCCAGCGAGGCGCGGATGCGCCGCACATCGCAGACGTCCGTGCCGATGCCGAAGATCATGCAGGGGCCATCGCGGCCAGGTAAGCCTTCACCGTGGCGGCGTAGCCCAGCTCCAGCGCGTCCGAGATCAGCGCGTGGCCGATGGAGACTTCCTCGACGCCGGGCACGGCCCCAAGGAAATCGCGCAGGTTGTCGCGGTTGAGGTCATGGCCGGCGTTCACGCCCAGGCCGGCATCCCGGGCCGCCTTCGCCGCGGCGGTGAAGCCCGCCAGCACCTGCGCGTGCCGTTGGGTGCCCCAGGCGCTGGCGTAGGTTTCCGTATAGAGCTCCACCCGGTCGGCGCCGGCGGCCTTGGCCGCGGCCATCTGGTCCGGCCGGGGATCCATGAACAGGCTCACCCGCACGCCCAGGCTGCGCGCCTCGGCAATCAACGGCTTCAGGCGCTCGGCGTCGGCCGGGAAGTCCCACCCGTGGTCGCTGGTGAACTGGCCCTCGGCGTCCGGCACGAAGGTGCACTGGTGCGGCTTCAGCTCGCGCACGAAGTCCATCAGGTTGTGAAAAGGGTTGCCCTCGATGTTGAACTCGGCACCGGGGTACCGGGCCACGACCTGCTGCAGCAGCGGCACGTCCTCGGCACGGATGTGGCGGGCGTCGGGACGCGGATGCACGGTGATGCCATGCGCGCCGGCCTCCAGGCACAGCTGCGCGGCCCGCTCCAGGCTGGGAATGCCCAGGTGGCGCGTGTTGCGCACCAGCGCCACCTTGTTGAGGTTCACGGAAAGGGCCGTCATAGGGATTGCAGGTCCATCATCAGCTGCCGGGTGCGCAGCGTGGAAACGCCGCAATGGTAGTGCAGCAGGGCGCGCAGCTGCGGCTTGAGCTCGGCCATCACGGCCGCGGCCTGCCGCAAGGTGGCGGTAAAGGGTGCGCTCTCGTCGAGTGCCTGCTGCAGGGCCAGCCATTGCGTCCCGCTCAGGCTGGCCCGGTCCTCACCCGCAGCGATCAGCCCGCCCTCGGGCACCAGGCTGTAGCGCGCCTGCGGCTGCAGCGGCTCCAGGGACAGGGTCTGCACGTCCAGCGCTGGCAGGAAGCCGGTCTCGCGCAGCAGCAGCAATTCGAAGGCGCGCAGCGCGGGCTGCAGGGCCTCGCCATGCTCGCTGGCCAGGACCTGGACCACGCCCGCGTAGGCGTCGAACAGCTGCGGGTGCGGATCGTCCCGGGCCAGCAGCCGCAGCAGCAGCTCGTTGAGGTAGTAGCCCGACAGCAGCGCGTCGCCCGTGGGCATGACCTGGCCGCCCACCCATTCGGCGCCCTTGAGCGTGCGGATTTCGGCGTCACCGCCGAAGGCCACGCGCAGGGGCTGCAGCGGCAGCAGCACGGGCCTGAAACTCGAGCTGGGGCGCTTGGCCCCCTTGGCGACCAGCGCCACGCGGCCCTGGCGGCGGGTCAGCACCTCCAGGATCAGGCTGGACTCGCTCCAGTCGTAGCGGTGCAGGACGAACGCGGGTTCGTCGGCGATCCTCTTGCTACTCGTAGCCAAAGCTGCGCACCCGCGCCTCGTCGTCGGCCCAGCCGGTGCGCACCTTGACCCAGATCTCCAGGAACACCTTGGCGCCCATCAGCTTCTCCAGCTCCTGGCGCGCTTCCGTGCCGATGCGCTTGAGCCGCTCGCCCTTGTCGCCGATCACCATGGCCTTGTGGCCGTCGCGCTCCACGATGATGGTGGCGGCGATCCTGATCATGCGGCCATGCCGGGGGCTGGGCTCCTCATCGAACTTCTCCACCACGACGGTGGAGGTGTAGGGAAGCTCCTCGCCAGTGAACCGGAACAGCTTCTCGCGCACGGTCTCGCCGGCAAGGAACTTCTCGCTGCGGTCGGTGAGCTCGTCCTCCCCGTACCACCAGGGCTGCTCGGGCAGGTACTTCTCGCAGATGGCGAACAGCCGCTCGACGTCCTTGGGATTCTTGGCGGACATGGGCACGAACTCGGCGAACTCGTGCCGCTGCTGCATGTCGCGCAGCCAGGGCGCGAGCTCCGATCGGCGCCCCACCCGGTCCAGCTTGTTGGCCACGAGCAGGGCCGGCACGCCCGGCTTGAGCAGCGACAGCACCTTGGCATCCGCCAGGGTGAAGCTGCCGGCTTCCACCACGAAGAGCACCAGGTCCACGTCGCCCACGGCCCCCATCACGGTCTTGTTCAGCGAACGGTTCAGGGCGGTGGCGTGCCGGGTCTGGAAGCCCGGGGTGTCGACGAAGATGAACTGCGTCGCCGCTATCGTGCGGATGCCGGTGATGCGGTGCCGCGTCGTCTGCGCCTTGCGCGAGGTGATGCTGATCTTCTGGCCGACCAGCGCGTTCAGCAGCGTGGACTTGCCCACGTTGGGCTTGCCGACGATGGCGATGACGCCGCAGCGCTGCGCAGCAGGAGTGTCTGCCATGGCTAGCGGGCCCGTGCTTTCAGTGCCAGCAGCATCGCCGCCGCGGCGGCCTGCTCACCCGCCCGGCGGGAGGCGCCTATGCCCCGCTCGGTGACCCCCAGCTCCGGGATTTCGCACTCCACGTCGAAGGTCTGCTTGTGGGCGGCGCCCAGGGTCCCGGCCACCCGGTAGACGGGCAGCTTCATCTTGCGGCCCTGCAGCCATTCCTGCAGCTCCGTCTTGGGGTCCTTGGCGGCGGCCTGCATCTGGGGATTGATCTCCACGTCCTTGAACAGCCGGTGCACCAGGCCTTCCGCGGCGGCATAGCCGCCGTCCAGGTGCACGGCGCCGATCACGGCCTCCAGCGCGTCCGCCAGGATGGACGGACGCTTGCTGCCACCCGATCGGGATTCACCCTCTCCCAGGCGGATCACCTCGGACAAGCCCAGGCCGACGGCCAGCTGGTGCAGGGTTTCCTGCTTGACCAGGTTGGCCCGCACGCGGGAGAGGTCGCCCTCCGGAAGCGCCTGCAGGCGCTGGTACAGCAGCCCCGCCACCGCGAGGTTGAGGACGGAATCGCCCAGGAATTCCAGGCGCTCGTTGTGTTCCGAGGAGAAGCTGCGGTGCGTCAGCGCCCGCGCGAGCAGCTGGGGATCGGCGAAGCGGTGCTGCAGGCGGGCCTGACCAGGGCCATTCACGCTTGCCCGGACCCCGTCATTTCGACTGGCCGGCGTACTTGATCAGGAGGAAGGCCGGGCCGAACATGTGGATTTCCTTGTTGTAGGCGAACTTCACCACGTTCCTGTCGCCCACCCGGGTGACCTCCAGGTCCTTGCCGGTGATCGACTTGATGTCATCCACCTGCGCCGCCTTGTCGAACAGGGTACGGATTTCAGCAGGCGAGCTGCCGGCCTTGGCCCTTTCCACGGCCTTGAGCACCGCCTGGTACTCAACCACCGTGGGAAAGGCCTGGGCCCCCAGAACGCCGACACCCGCCAGCACCGCGATGACGAAGATCAGGCCGAAGAAGGAAATGCCGGCCTGCCGGGCTTTCGAACTGTGCTTCATGTCTACCTCCAGCTGCTTATTGGAACGACCCGATCCGCTTGAGATCGCCGAAATTCATCCACACGAAGAAGGCCTTGCCCACGATGTTGCGGTCGGGAACGAAGCCCCAGAAGCGCGAATCGAGCGAATTATCGCGGTTGTCGCCCATCATGAAGTAGTGCCCCTGCGGCACCTTGCAGACCACCCCTTCGACACTGTATCGGCAATTCTGCTTGAAGGGAAAGTCCTCCGCCCCGGGGATGAACGCCGGCCGGTCCTCCTCGTTCAGCACCCGCCAGGTGCGGCCGTCCAGGGTTTCCTGGAACTGGCGCGAGTAGCGCATGCTGTCCTCGTCGAAGAAGTCGGGCACCGGCTGCTTGGGCACCGGCTTGCCGTTGATGGTGAGCGTCTTGTTCAGGTAGGCGACCTCGTCGCCGGGCACCCCGACGACCCGCTTGATGTAGTCCAGGCTGGGTTTGGGCGGGTAGCGGAACACCATGACGTCCCCCCGCTGGGGCGGCGTGCCCTCGGTGACCTTGGTGTTGATCACGGGCAGCCGGATGCCGTAGGTGAACTTGTTGACCAGGATCAGGTCGCCCACCAGCAGCGTCGGGATCATGGAGCCCGAGGGGATCTTGAACGGCTCGAACAGGAAGGAGCGCAGGACGAACACCGCCAGGATCACCGGGAACAGCCCCGCGGTCCAGTCCAGCCACCAGGGCTGCATCAGGATGCGCTCGCGGCTGGTGGCGAGGTCCGGGCCGTCCACCTGCGTGATGCCCTGGGCCGCCAGCTGGCCGTGGCGCTCCTGGACCTGCAGCTGCAGCCGCTCCGCCGCGCGGCGGCGCTGGGGCAGGAAATAGAGGCGTTCGGCGACCCAGTACGCGCCGGTCACCACCGTGGCCAGGAACAGCAGCAGCGCGAAGTTGCCCTCGACCGCGCCCAGGTACCAGGCGCCGGCGTAGCCGGCGAAGGCGGCGAGGACCACCGCGGTGAGCGCCGGCATCATTCTTCGACTTGCAGGATGGCGAGGAACGCTTCCTGCGGCACTTCCACCGACCCGATCTGCTTCATTCGTTTCTTGCCTGCCTTCTGTTTTTCCAGGAGCTTGCGCTTGCGGGTGATGTCGCCGCCGTAGCATTTTGCCAGCACGTTCTTGCGCAGCGCCTTGATGGTCTCGCGCGCGATGATGTTGGCACCGATGGCCGCCTGGATGGCGACGTCGAACATCTGGCGGCTGATGATCTCGCGCATCTTGGCCACCACCGCGCGGCCGCGGTACTGGGCCTGGGTGCGGTGCACGATGATGGACAGCGCGTCCACCTTGTCGCCGTTGAGCAGGATGTCGACCTTCACCACGTCGGAGGCGCGGTACTCCTTGAACTCGTAGTCCATCGACGCATAGCCGCGGCTGACCGACTTCAGCTTGTCGAAGAAGTCCAGCACGATCTCGCCCAGCGGCAGATCGTAGGTCAGCA
>CAZZAW010000152.1:0-6420 GCA_964652405.1 uncultured Ramlibacter sp. | reverse complement strand
TGGGTGCGGCCGCCAGTACCCTGGCGGCCTTCGAAATTGCGGTTGCTGGTCGAGGCGCAACGCTCGCCCGGCTCCAGCCGGTCGGCGTTCATGGCCAGGCACATGGAGCAGCCGGGCTCGCGCCATTCGAAGCCGGCGGCCTTGAACACCTCGTGCAGGCCTTCGCGCTCGGCTTGCGCCTTCACCAGCCCGGAGCCCGGTACCACAAGGGCCAGCTTGACGTTCGGCGCCACTTTCTGCCCGAGTTTCTTCACCACGGCGGCCGCCTCGCGCATGTCCTCGATGCGGCTGTTGGTGCAGGAGCCGATGAACACCTTGTCCACGTGGATGTCGTTCAGCGGCTTGCCCGGCTCCAGGCCCATGTAGGCCAGGGCCCGCTCGATCGCGCCGCGCTTGTTCGAGTCCTTCTCCTTGTCCGGGTCGGGAACCTGGCCATCGATGCCCAGCACCATTTCGGGCGAGGTGCCCCAGGTCACCTGTGGCACGATCCGGGTCGCATCGAGTTCCACCACCGCGTCGAACTTCGCGTCGGCATCCGAGTGCAGCGTCTTCCAGTACGCAACGGCCTGGTCCCAGGCCACGCCGCTGGGGGCCATGGGTCGGCCCTTGACGTAGTCGATCGTCTTCTCGTCCACCGCCACCAGGCCGGCCCGGGCGCCGGCCTCGATGGCCATGTTGCACACGGTCATGCGGCCTTCCATCGACAGGCCGCGGATCGCCGAACCCGCGAACTCGATGGTGTAGCCGGTCCCGCCCGCGGTGCCGATCCGGCCGATGATGGCCAGGACCACGTCCTTGGCGGTCACGCCGGGCGCGAGCCGGCCTTCGACCTTCACCAGCATGTTCTTGGCCTTCTTGGCCAGCAGCGTCTGCGTGGCGAGCACGTGCTCCACCTCACTCGTGCCTATGCCGTGCGCAAGCGCGCCGAAGGCGCCGTGGGTGGACGTGTGCGAATCGCCGCAGACCACCGTCATGCCGGGCAAGGTCGCGCCCTGCTCGGGCCCGATCACGTGGACGATGCCCTGGCGCTTGGACAGGAAGGGGAAGTACGCCGCGGAGCCGAACTCCGCGATGTTCTTGTCCAGCGTGGTCACCTGCTCCTTGGAGACCGGGTCGGTGATGCCGTCGTAGCCCCTCTCCCAGCCGGTCGTCGGCGTGTTGTGGTCGGCCGTGGCCACCACCGAGCTGACGCGCCACACCTTCCGCCCCGCCTCCCGCAGGCCTTCGAACGCCTGCGGGCTGGTGACCTCGTGCACCAGGTGGCGGTCGATGTAGAGGACGGCCGTACCGTCTTCCTCGGTGTGGACGACATGCTCGTCCCAGATCTTGTCGTACAGCGTGCGGCCCATGGCGGTGCTTTCGTGACGGGTGGATTTTATTCGGCGGTGGCAGGTTCGGCCCTGCGCACGCGGCCCTGGAGATGGTCGACCAGGAGGCGTGCGGTCAGGGGAAGGCTGGAGAAGTCCCGGGCGACCAGGCCGATCTCGCGCCGGGCCCAGCCGTCGGTAAGCGTCACGCTGGCCAGGTCGCCCACCGCGTGCATGAGCTCGAACGCGCGGCGCGGCATCACGCCCACGCCCAGTCCGTTGTGGATCATGCGGCACATGGCATCCAGCCCGGTCACCTGGATGCGCAGGCGGATGTTGCGGCCCCGTGCGGCCGCCGCCTCCCGCATGGCCAGGTAGATGGAGCTGTTCGCGTGCAGGCCCACGTGGTCGCACTCCAGCGTCTCCTCGAAGGCCAGCTGCGACCGCCGCGCCAGCGCATGGTGCCGGGGGACGATCAGCACCAGTTCGTCCTGCCGGTAAGGTCGGGTCTGCAGCGCATGGCCTTGCCGCGTCTGGCCCAGCTGGCAGATGCCCAGGTCGGCAGCCCCCTCCTGCACGGCCCGCAGCACTTCCGAAGAGAGGTGCTCGGCGAGGTCGATCTTCACCTGCGGGTGCGTGCTGGCGAAGCTGCCCAGGTCTTCGGGCAGGAACTGCACGATGGCGGAGATGTTGGCGTGGATCCGGACATGGCCGCGCACGCCGTCGGCGTACTCGGAGAGCTCGCCCTGCATCTTCTCCAGGCTGAACAGGACGGACCGGGCATGGTGCAGCAGGCTCTCGCCGGCCGGGGTCAGGGCCACCCCACGCGCATGCCGGTAGAGCAGGGGCGTCTCCAGCGTGGCTTCCAGGTCGGACAGGCGCTTGCTGACGGCCGAGGCGGCGATGAACTCCCGTTCCGCGGCGCGTCCGATCGAGCCGAGCTCGCACACCGCCACGAACAGCTGCAGCGAGGTGAGGTCGATCCGGCGGGCGAAGGAGCGTTCGGTGGTCCGCATGGGGTCAGGGCATCGCGTTCAACGATGGGATGAATGATTGTCTCAGTTGACGAGGGGTTCAGCCATCGTCGAACGCGATCCCCCTGTTCGCAAAAAAGCCCGCCGAGGCGGGCTTTGGGGGGGGTGATCGGTGCTCAGCGCTGGGCCAGCGGCTTGACGTCGCGGCGCGGGGAACCCGCGAACAGCTGGCGCGGGCGGCCGATCTTGTACTCGGGGTCGCCGATCATCTCGTTCAGCTGGGCGATCCAGCCCACCGTGCGGGCCAGGGCGAAGATGGCGGTGAACAGGCTGACCGGGATGCCGATGGCGCGCTGCACGATGCCCGAGTAGAAGTCCACGTTGGGGTACAGCTTGCGCGAGACGAAGTACTCGTCTTCCAGCGCCACCTTTTCCAGGGCCATGGCCAGCTTGAACAGCGGGTCGTTCTCCAGGCCCAGCTCGCCCAGCACCTCGTGGCAGGTCTCGCGCATCAGCTTGGCGCGAGGGTCGTAGTTCTTGTAGACCCGGTGGCCGAAGCCCATCAGCTTGATGCCGGAGTTCTTGTCCTTGACCTTGGCGACGAACTCGCCGATCTTGGCCACGCCGCCCATGCGCTGGATGTCCTCCAGCATGTTCAGGGCTGCCTCGTTGGCGCCGCCGTGAGCCGGGCCCCACAGGCAGGCCACGCCCGCGGCGATCGCGGCGAAGGGGTTGGTGCCCGAGCTGCCGCACAGGCGCACGGTGGAGGTGGAGGCGTTCTGCTCGTGGTCGGCGTGCAGGATGAAGATGCGGTCCATCGCGCGCACCAGCACCGGGTTCGGCTCGTATTCCTCGCACGGCGTGGCGAACATCATGCGCATGAAGTTCGCCGTGTACGACAGCGAGTTCTTCGGATAGATGTAGGGCTGGCCCGCGCTGTACTTGTAGGCCATGGCCACCAGCGTGGGCATCTTCGCGATCAGCCGGATGGCCGAGATCTCGCGGTGCTCCGGGTTGTTGATGTCCGTGCTGTCGTGATAGAAGGCCGACAGCGCGCCGACCAGCCCGGTCATCACCGCCATGGGGTGGGCGTCGCGGCGGAAGCCCCGCAGGAAGAACTGCATCTGCTCGTTGACCATGGTGTGCATGGTCACGCGCTTGGTGAAGTCGGCCTTGCCCTTGGCGTCGGGCAGCTCGCCGTACAGCAGCAGGTGGCAGGTTTCCAGGAAGTCGCACTGGGTGGCCAACTGCTCGATGGGATAGCCGCGGTAGAGCAGCTCGCCCTTGTCGCCGTCGATGTAGGTGATCGACGACTGGCAGGCGGCCGTCGACAGGAACCCGGGGTCGTACGTGAACATGCCGGTCTGCGCATAGAGCTTGCGGATGTCGATCACGTCCGGGCCTATGCTGCCGTGGTAGACGGGCAGTTCGACGTTAGGGCTGCCGTTGGAGAACGACAGGGTGGCTTTGTTGTCGGCGAGTTTCATTTCGGTTCCTTGCAAATCTATGTCCGCAGCATCTCCAGCACTTCTCTGACGTCGACCCTGTCCAGTTCGCCTTCCGGTTCCTTGCGCCGCAGCAGCAGGTCCAGCAGGTCGTTGTCGGCCAGCTCCATCAACCTTTCCAGCGCGCCGGCCTGCCCCACCGTGAGGCTGGCTTCGTGCCGGCTGAAGAACCGTTCGACAAACAGGTCATTCTCCAGCAGTCCCCGGCGGCACCGCCACCTGAGCTTGGAGAGGGCCCGTTCGCCAAGCAGCTCTTCCGGACCGCCTGTCACACCGCGCGCCGCACCATCAGCTCCTTGATTTTGCCGATGGCCATGGTCGGATTCAGTCCCTTGGGGCACACGTCGGTGCAGTTCATGATCGTGTGGCAACGGAACAGGCGGTACGGATCTTCCAGGTTGTCCAGCCGCTCGGCCGTGGCCTGGTCGCGGCTGTCCGCGATGAAGCGGTAGGCCTGCAGCAGCCCGGCCGGTCCCACGAACTTGTCGGGGTTCCACCAGAAGCTGGGGCAGCTGGTGGAGCAGCTGGCGCACAGGATGCACTCGTAGAGGCCGTTGAGCTCCTCGCGCTCCTCGGGCGACTGCAGGCGCTCGCGCTCGGGCGGAATGCTGTCGTTGACCAGGTAGGGCTTGATCGAGTGGTACTGCTTGAAGAAGTCGGTCATGTCCACGATCAGGTCGCGGATCACGGGCAGGCCGGGCAGGGGCTTCAGGACGATGGGGTCCTTGAGCGTGCGCATGTTGGTCAGGCAGGCCAGGCCGTTCTTGCCGTTGATGTTCATGGCGTCGGAGCCGCACACCCCTTCGCGGCAGGAGCGCCGGAAGGAGAGGGTGGGGTCCTGCGCCTTGAGCTTCATCAGCGCGTCCAGCAGCATGCGCTCGTTGCCGTCGAGCTCGATCTCCACCGTCTGCATGTACGGCTTGGCGTCCTTGTCCGGGTCGTAGCGGTAGATCTGGAAGGTGCGTTTTTGCATGGCGTATCCCTAATTTAGGCGCTGCTCGGGTACGTACTAGAACGTACGGACCTTGGGCGGAACCGACTCGACCGACAGCGGCTTGAGCTGGACCGGCTTGTAGGTGAGGCGGTTGCCCTGGCTGTGCCAGAGCGTGTGCTTCATCCACTCGGCGTCGTTGCGGCCGAGCGGCGCGACCGGATCGTCGGCCGGGCGCTCATAGTCGCTCACCGTGTGGGCGCCGCGGCATTCCTTGCGCGCCGCGGCCGAGACCATGGTGGCCTGGGCGCATTCGATCAGGTTCTCGACCTCCAGCGCCTCGATGCGGGCGGTGTTGAACACCTTGGACTTGTCCTTGAGCGCCACCGCGCCCACCCGCTCGCGGATGGCGGCGATCTTGCCCACGCCTTCGTCCATGCTGGCCTGGGTGCGGAACACGCCGGCATGCTTCTGCATGGCGGCCCGGATGTCGTTCGCCACGTCCTGGGCGTACTCGCCCGAGGTCGCGTTGTCCAGCCGGTTCAGGCGCTCCAGCGTGCGGTCCAGCGCGTCGGCCGGCAGGTCCTTGTGGCTCTTGTTCCTGTTGTTGAACTCGACGATGTGGTTGCCGGCGGCGCGGCCGAACACCAGCAGGTCCAGCAGCGAGTTGGTGCCCAGGCGGTTGGCGCCGTGCACGCTGACGCAGGAGCATTCGCCCACCGCGTACAGGCCATTGACCACGGCGTTGTGGCTGTCGCCGGTCTGCGTGACCACCTGGCCGTTGATGTTGGTCGGGATGCCGCCCATCTGGTAGTGGATGGTCGGCACCACCGGGATCGGTTCCTTGGTGATGTCGACGTTGGCGAAGTTGACGCCGATCTCGTACACCGAGGGCAGGCGCTTGTGGATGGTCTCGGCGCCCAGGTGGTCGAGCTTGAGCAGCACGTAGTCCTTGTTGGGCCCGCAGCCGCGGCCTTCCTTGATCTCCTGGTCCATGGAGCGCGAGACGAAGTCGCGCGGCGCCAGGTCCTTGAGGGTGGGCGCATAGCGCTCCATGAAGCGCTCGCCGTTGCTGTTGAGCAGGATCGCGCCTTCGCCGCGGCATCCTTCGGTCAGCAGCACGCCCGCGCCGGCCACGCCGGTGGGATGGAACTGCCAGAACTCCATGTCTTCCAGCGGGATGCCCGCGCGGGCGGCCATCCCGAGGCCGTCGCCGGTGTTGATGAAGGCGTTGGTCGAAGCCGCGAAGATGCGCCCTGCGCCGCCGGTGGCCAGCAGCGTGGTCTTGGCTTCCAGGATGTGCAGGTCGCCGGTCTCCATCTCGAGCGCCGTGACGCCCACCACGTCGCCCTCGGCGTCGCGGATCAGGTCCAGTGCCATCCACTCCACGAAGAAGCTGGTGCGGGCCTTGACGTTCTGCTGGTACAGCGTGTGCAACATCGCGTGCCCGGTGCGGTCGGCCGCGGCGCACGCGCGCTGGACGGGCTTTTCGCCGTAGTTGGCGGTGTGGCCGCCGAAGGGGCGCTGGTAGATGGTGCCATCCGGGTTGCGGTCGAACGGCATGCCCATGTGCTCGAGGTCGTACACCACCTTGGGCGCTTCGCGGCACATGAACTCGATGGCGTCCTGGTCGCCCAGCCAGTCGGAACCCTTGACGGTGTCGTAGAAGTGGTAGTGCCAGTTGTCCTCGGACATGTTGCCCA
>CAZZAW010000151.1:0-6454 GCA_964652405.1 uncultured Ramlibacter sp. | reverse complement strand
TGAACAGCTCGGGGTTGACGACCTGCAGGCCGGGCTGGAACAGCTCGGCGCGGATGCCCAGCGCCAGCACGCCGCCGAACATCAGCATGAAGAACGCGAACAGCAGGTACAGCGTGCCGATGTCCTTGTGGTTGGTCGCATAGACCCAGCGGCGCCAGCCCGTGGGGGCGTGGTCGTGGTGGTCGTCGTGGGCGTGATCGTGATGGTCGAGTACGGCGCTCATCGTGATGTCCTAGGGTCTGGGTCTGTGCTTACTTGCCGCGCTGCGCCAGCACTTCGGCCGGCTGCACGATCTGGCCCGTCTTGTTGGTCCAGGTGTTCTTGGTGTACGTCGCGACGGCCGCGATGTCGGTGTCGGACAGCTGCTTGAAAGCAGGCATGGCGTTGCGGCCGTTGAGCAGGACCGCGACCTGCTTGGACTTGTCGGCGTCCTGCACGACGGGCGAGCCGTCCAGCGCCTTGATCGGGCCCGCGCCCTTGCCGTTGGCCTGGTGGCAGGCGGCGCAGTTGGCGGCGTAGACCTTCTCGCCGCGGGCGGCCAGCGCCGTCAGGTCCCAGACCTTGTTCGGGTCGTCCTGCCTGGCGGCCATTTTCTTCATCTCGCCTTCCACCCAGGCGGTGTATTCCTGGGCCGTGACCACCTTGACGTGGATGGGCATGTAGGCGTGCTCCTTGCCGCACAGCTCGTAGCACTGGCCGTAGAAGTCGCCCACCTTCTCGCTGCGGAACCAGGTGTCGCGCACGAAGCCGGGGATCGCGTCCTGCTTGACGCCGAAGGCCGGCACGCCCCAGGCGTGGATCACGTCGTTGGCCGTGGTGACGATGCGGATCTTCTTGTTGACCGGCACCACCAGCGGGTTGTCGACCTTGAGCAGGTAGTTGTCCGGCACCTGGCCCTTGGCGCCGTCGTTGGACAGTTCGCGGTGGGTGCTGTCCAGGGTGGACAGGAAGCTCACGCCGGCGCCCTCGCCGTTCAGGTAGTCATAGCCCCACTTCCACTGGTAGCCGGTGGCCTTGATGGTCACGTCGGCGTTGGAGGTGTCCTTGGCCGCCACCAGCACCTTGGTGGCCGGCAGCGCCATCAGGATCACGATGATGAAGGGGATGATGGTCCAGACCACTTCCACCGTCACCGACTCGTGGAAGTTGGCGGCCTTGTGGCCCACCGACTTGCGGTGCTTCCAGATGGAATAGAACATCACCGAGAACACCAGCACGAAGATCACGATGCAGGTGATCAGCATGAACCAGTGCAGCCAGGCCTGCTCGACCGCGATGCGGGTGGCGGCGGCGTGCAGGTTCAGCTGGCGCACGGCCGGGCCGCCCGGCAGGTCGTTGACCGCGTGGGCCGCACCGGCAGCGCCGCCCAGGGCCAGCAGCAGCGCGGCCGTGTTGGAAAGCCTCTTCATCGTTTTCACTCGTATCGTCCTCAATGACTCAAACCCGCCTCAGCTGCCCGCCCCGCGCAAGGCCTGCCGGATCTCCCGCGCCAGCAGGGGCCGCAGCTCCGGCCGCACGAAGCGCCCCACGCTGACCGACCGGCCGCGCCCCGACACCTCGATCAGGGAGCGGTCGCCCGCCTTCGGCTCGATCCGGACCCAGTCGCGGTCGAATTCCGTGCGCTCTAGGTGGCCGGCGTTCTCCAGCTCGACCACCAGGCGCGCGCCCTGCAGCGAAATCCGCTCCCCGTCCGTGGCATGCCGCGCATAGACCAGGAACGCCAGCCCCACCGCGCCCAGCTCCAGCCAGGCGAAAGGCAGGATCAGCGTGGCCCCCTGCTGCCAGAAAAACGTGGCGATCGTGAGCGACACGACGCACAGCGAGGCATAGAACCAGCCCAGTTGGGCCGGCGTGACCGAGCAGTTGCGCTTCAAAAACCAGTGGATGTTCTGGCCCTGGACAGTGGCGAAACGAAATACTGGATTCGACACAGGTGACGCTCACAAAACAACCGGGGATTGTAGCCTGAGCGTCTGGGCCCACCCCCGGAGCGGGCGACCCTATTCCCGAGTGGGACGGTTGGCGTGCAGCAGCGAACGCATGTCCTGCAGCGACACCGCGCTGTGCTCGCTGACCCGCACCTTGGGCGCGGGCTTGAGCGCGTGGCCGTAGATGATCTCGAAGGTCAGCGCCAGCCGGCCGTCGGGGCCGGCCAGACCGCGCTCGAGCTCGGCCTCGAGGCGCTCGCGCCACGTCCGGCCCCGCAGCGCCGGGAACCGCCCGGTGTGCAGGTTGGCGCCCAGCCCGCGCAGCTCTTCCAGCAGGCGCCGGGGCGTCTCCCAGGTGAGCGTGATCCGCTCCATGTCCATCACCGGCTCGGCGAACCCGGCGGCCACCAGCATGTCGCCCCAGTCGTGCATGTCGGTGAATTCGTGCGCCGGCGGGGGCCAGCCCAGCGCCGCATACAGGGCCCTCAGTTCCCGCAGCGTGTCCGGCCCCAGGCAGGAAAACATCAGGAACCCGTCCACCGCCAGGGCGCGGTGCCAGCGCGCCATCAGCGCCTGGGGATCGGCCGACAGGTGCAGGGCCATGTTGGACCAGACCATCTGCACCGCGGCGTCCGGAACCTCCTGCACGTGGCGCAGGCGCCCCCCGCGCCAGCGCCACCAGGGCTTTGCTATGACTTTCATAGCGGCCTGCGCCCGCGGGGAGCGCGCTTCCACCACATAGCACTGGGCATCCGGGTAGCGGGCGGCCACCAGGGCATGCGCCTGCAGCCCGCCGCGCACCGGCTCCCAGTCGGCCCAGGCCGACGGCGCGAGCCGGATCCACTCCAGCCGCTCCTGCATGCGCCGGCCCACCTCTTCGTGCAGCCAGGGCGGCTGCGCAGGCGCGGCGGCGTCCCAGCGGGCGGCGGCTACAGGGTCCAGGGAGGGCGGGCGCTGGTCGGGCACGCGGCAGTATATTGAGCCGATGCTCGGCCTTTCGATCCCGGGGACGGCGGCGGCACCGTCGCAGTGCGAAGTCTGCCGGGGCTGGCCCGCGCAGCCCCTGTGCAGCGCCTGCCTGGCGCGCTTTGCCCAGCCCCGCCCCCGCTGCCTGCGCTGCGCCCTGCCGGTGCCGCAGGGCGCGGCCGAATGCGGCCGCTGCCTGCGCGAGCCGCCGCCGCTGGACGCCTGCGTCGCCGCCGTGGACTACGGCTACCCCTGGTCGGCCCTGGTCGCCCGCTACAAGTTCGAGGGGCAGCCCGGATGGGCCGGCAGCTTCAGCGGCCTGATGTGCTCGGCCCCGGGCGCCCAGGCGGAACTGGCCCGCGCGCGCTGGGTGCTGCCCATGCCGCTGTCGCGCGAACGTCTGGCCGGGCGCGGCTTCAACCAGGCCCTGGAGCTGGCGCGGCGGCTGGCACCGGGCCGCACCGACGCCCGCTTGCTGCTGCGCCTTCGCGACACCGCGCCCCAGGCCTCGCTGGACCGCACGGCGCGGCAGGCCAATGTGCGCCACGCCTTTGCGGTGGAGCCGGCCCGCGGCGGCGAGCTGCGCGAGGCCAGCGTGCTGCTGGTGGACGACGTGATGACCAGCGGCGCTTCGCTGTTCGCCCTGGCCGAGGTGGTGCGCGCGGCCGGGGCGTCGCGCGTGGCGG
Source organism: uncultured Ramlibacter sp. (assembly GCA_964652405.1). Lineage (GTDB taxonomy): Bacteria > Pseudomonadota > Gammaproteobacteria > Burkholderiales > Burkholderiaceae_C > Ramlibacter. The sequence continues at coordinate 2,874 of CAZZAW010000151.1, read as the reverse complement.
CGCTGGTGCTCGCGCGCACGCCGGAGGACTGAGCATGTTCCACATCGTCCTGGTCGAGCCCGAGATCCCGCCCAACACCGGCAACGTGATCCGGCTGGCCGCCAACACCGGGTGCACGCTGCACCTGGTGGAGCCGCTGGGCTTTTCCATGGAAGACAGGCACATGCGGCGCGCCGGGCTGGACTACCACGAGTACGCGCAGGTGCGGCGCCATGCGGACTGGCCGGCCTTCCTGGCCGGGGAGCAACCGGACCCTGCGCGCCTGTTCGCCCTCACCACCCGCGGCACGCGCCGGGTGCACGACGTGACTTTCCGGCCAGGCGACTGGCTGGTGTTCGGCTCCGAGACGCGGGGCCTCGCCCCCGAACTGCGCGAGAGCTTCGAGCCGGCGCAGCGGCTGGTGCTGCCGATGCGGCCCGGCCAGCGCAGCCTGAACCTGTCGAATGCGGTGGCGGTGACGGTGTTCGAGGCCTGGCGCCAGAACGGCTTTGCCGGCGCCTAGCGGGCCTCAGGCGTAGCGGCGGGTGATGGATTCCGCCACGCAGGCCGGCTTGTCGCTGCCCTCGCGTTCGATGGTCACCTGCCAGGTCATCTGCAGGCCGTCGTTGGGGATGGGCTCGCAGGCCAGCAGCGTCGCGCGGGCCCGCAAGCGGCTGCCCACCGGCACCGGCGAGGTGAAGCGCACCTTGTTCAGCCCGTAGTTCACGCCCATGCGGGCGTTGCGGACCTCGAAGGAGCTCTCCAGCAGCTTGGGCAGCAGCGACAGCGTGAGGAAGCCGTGCGCGATGGGCGCGCCGAACGGGCCCGCCTTGGCCCTTTCCACGTCCACGTGGATCCACTGGTGGTCGCCGGTGGCCTGGGCGAACAGGTTGACCTGCTCCTGGGTGACGGTGTGCCAGTCGCTGACGGCGACTTCCCGGCCCACCATGGCGGCCAGGTCGGCCAGCGTCTCGAAGGTCTTCATGCCCCCACTGTAGCGGGGGCGGCGAAGGCTCAGTTGTCCAGCCAGCGACAGATGCCGGACCACTGCTCCAGGTCGCGCTCGACGCGGCCGGGGCTCACGTCGAACAGCGTCAGGCCGCGCGCGGACAGGTGGATGTAGTTCTGCGTGTGCCGCAGGTAGCCCAGGACCGGCAGCCCCAGGCTGTCCACGAATTCGTGCAGCTTGTCGGCGGCGATGGTGCGCGAATCGACCCGGCTGCCGACGATGCCCACCTGCATCCTGCTGGCCTTGCGGTGCTCGGCGAGCTCGTCGAGGAAGCTGCGCGTGGCGAAGATGTCGAAGACGCTGGGCTGCAGCGGCACCACCACCTTGTCGGCCAGCGACAGCACCTCGCGGAACAGCTTGCCGTGCAGGCCGGCCGGGGTGTCCAGCACCACGTGCGTGGTGCCCTTGGGCGGCTTGGCGATGCCCTCGCTGACGTCCCAGCTGGCGATCGGGCGCGCCGCCGGCGGGCGCAGGCCCAGCCACAGGCGAGAGGACTGCTGGCGGTCGGCGTCGCCCAGCATGACCGCATGGCCCTGGCTGGCGAAGTACCCCGCGATGTTGGTGGCGACCGTGGACTTCCCGACTCCACCCTTGGGATTGGCGACAACCACGACTGGCATGACACACTCCTAGGTTCGGGCGCGCCGCAGGGGTGCAGCCGCTTTACGCTATGTTACCGGCATGGATGAGCTATCCCCTGGCGCCGCCTACGTGCTGGCCGCCCACCCTGACTGGCACGAATCCCGGGTCAACCGCCGCCTGCTGGAGGCCGCGCGCAGCGTGCCCGGCGCGAAGGTGCAGGACCTCTATGGCCGCTACCCCGACTACGACATCGACGTGCCGGCCGAACAGGCCCAGGTCGCGGCGGCGCGCCTGCTGGTGCTGCTGCACCCGATCCAGTGGTACTCCATGCCCGCGCTGCAGAAGCTCTGGCTGGACGAGGTGCTGACCCACGGCTGGGCCTACGGGCATGGCGGCCACGCGCTGCAGGGCAAGGACCTGTGGCTGGTCGCCACCACCGGCGGCCCCGAGGCCTCCTACAACCCCCAGGGCTACAACCGCTACTTCTTCGACGCCTTCCTGCCGCCCTACGAGCAGACCGCCGCGTTGTGCGGCATGCGATTCCTGCCGCCGCTGCTGCTGCACGGCGCGCACCGGGCCGGCGAGGAGGAGGTGGCGGCCCACGTGGAGGTGTTCCGCCAGCGGCTCGGCAGCTACCCCGACTGGCCCGAGATCGAGCAGCTGGCAACCTGCCCGGCCTGCGACGTACCGGACACGGACCGGCCCGAAGCGAGGGAGGCCTGATGGACGCTCACCTGCCCGGCTGGTTGTCCGGAAGCCTCGTTTACCTGGCCGCGGCCGTGCTGGCCGTGCCCATCTCCCGCGCCCTGGGGCTGGGCGCCATCCTGGGCTACCTGGCCGCCGGCATCGCCATCGGGCCCTGGGGCCTGGGGCTGGTCGGCAACGTCCAGGACGTGCTGCATTTCGCCGAGTTCGGCGTGGTGCTGATGCTGTTCCTGGTGGGCCTGGAGCTGGAGCCGCGGCGGCTGTGGAACCTGCGGGGCCCTATCTTCGGCTGGGGCAGCGTGCAGCTGTTCGGCTCGGCCGCACTCATGGCCGGCCTGGCCATTGCCTTCGGGGTGCCCTGGGTGGTGGCCGTGGCCGCCGCGCTGGCCCTGGCGGACTCCTCCACGGCCACCGGCCTGCGCGCCATGGGCGACCGCAACATGATGCCCACCACCTCCGGCCGCAGCATGCTCAGCGTGCTGCTGCTGCAGGACGTCGCCGCCATTCCCATCCTCGCCTTGCTGCCCCTGCTGGCGGCCAGCAGTGCGCAGGCGGCCGGCGGCTGGCTGGGAGCGGCCAAGGTGATCGGGGTGATCGCC
>CAZZAW010000150.1:0-6455 GCA_964652405.1 uncultured Ramlibacter sp. | reverse complement strand
GGTGAAGGCCAGCGTGGCCAGCGGCAGGCCGCGCTCGTGGTTCTCGCGCGGCATCAGGCGGTACACGCCGTCGTCGGTGAACAGGGCGACCCAGGCCTCCCAGTCGGCGCCGTCCACCGCGGCGGCGTAGTCGGCCTGCAGCGCGATCAGTTCGTCGAGCGTGATGGTCGGCGCGTTCATGGCCGCTCCATCACCTCGCGCCAGTAGCGGTACATGCCGCGGATCAGCGTCTCGGTGACCATGTGGTCGGTGTCGGCCACCTCGCGCCCGCCGAGCAGCGCCAGCGCGCTGCCGTCGTCGCGCGTGCGGAAGGCGGCCTGCGACAGCTCGATCACCTCGCCGTCGTCGGCCGACACGAAACCGGCCGGGCCGAACAGGTTGGCCTGGCGCAGCCGGCGCTCGGTCATGCGTCCACTCGAAGTTGAAGGCGCCCGGCCCGTCGGGCTGGATGTGGCGCACCGAGACGCTGTTGACCTGCTGCTGCAGGATCACGCTCGGGAAGATCGTCGTCATCACCGCGCTCGGGCCGTTCCACCACGGCTCGGGCACGATGTCGAGGAAGCTCGGGTCCTCGAGCTTCATGTCGGCCTTGAAGCTCGCGACCGCCGACACGTCGCTCGCCTTGCCGGCGTTGCCGCGCGTGCTGATCATCGCCGCGTGGCGGTGGTGGCGGTCCATCTTCAGCTCGCTCTTGTTGTCGGCGCGCCAGAGGCCGAAGGTCACGAACCAGGTGTGCAGCAGGCCCGGGTGGTACGGGTCCTTGATGTTCTCCATCATCAGCTTCCAGTTGCCCGGGATGCGCTGCCGGTTGTAGCCCAGCAGGCTGAGCTGGCGCCCCTGGAAGATGCGGTCCAGCCAGGGCATGACGTCGGGCCCCAGGTAGTCGCGCAGCGGCTCGGCGCTGTCCGAGAAGGTGGCGAACACCAGGCCGTGCAGCACCTCCACCCGCAGCCGGGTGAGGCCGTTGGCCTTGAGGTCGAAATCCGCCGGCATGCCGCCGTTGACGCAGTCGCCGTCCTTCACGCCGTCCTTGAACGGCAGGCCCGCGAGCTCGCCGTTGAGCTTGTAGGTCCACTGGTGGTAGGGACAGACGAAGCTGCGGGCGTTGCCGTGCGGCTGCTGGCAGAAGCGCACCCCGCGATGGGCGCAGCGGTTCTCGACCACGCGGATGCCGTGGTCTGTGCCCCTGTCTTTGGGCGCCACCCGATCCCGCACCATGATCACCTGCCGCTCGCCGATGAAGCTGAGCTTGAAGTCACCGGTGTTGGGGATCTCGACCTCGAGTCCCACATAGCACCAGTGCGGGCCGTAGAAGATCTTCTCCAGCTCGCGCTGGTACAGCTGGGCGTCGGTGTAGGCCCAGAAGGGCACGCGGCTGGAGCCGGGCTGGCTCCAGCGGGAAAGCGTCTGGGGAGCGTTCATGGCGGGTCTCCTGGCGCAGATCATAAGCATTCTTATCAATTCGGGCGAGTAGCATCCCGGCCCATGACCAAGACCCTTCGCCTGCTCGCCCTGCTCCTGCCCCTGGCCGCCCTGGCCCAGCCCGCACCCCAGCCCCAGGCCTGCCCGCCCGAGGTGCCGGCCGGCGCCCGCTGCTACACCGGCGAGGACGGCAACGGCGCGTTCTACTGGATGGCGATCCCCGCGCAGTGGAACCAGGGCGTGCTGGTGATGCACGCGCACGGTGGGCCGGCAGACACCGGGCCGGCCGAGCTCAAGCGCAGCGAGGAAGACCTCAAGCGCTGGGCCGTCACCGTGAAGGCGGGCCATGCCTGGGCCGGCTCGAGCTACGGCCGCGGGGGCTACGGCGTCACCATGGCCGCCGACGACACCGAGCGGCTGCGCCAGATCTTCGTGCGGCACTTCGGCCAGCCGCGCCGCACGCTGCTGCACGGGCAGAGCTACGGCGCAGGCGTGGCCGCCAAGGCCGCCGAGATCTACAACGGCGGCCTGTTCGGCCGCAGCCCCTACGATGGCGTGCTGCTCACCAACGGCGTGCTGGGCGGCGGCACCCGCGCCTACGACTTCCGGCTGGACCTGCGGGTGGTCTACCAGTACCTGTGCAACAACCATCCGCTGCCGGCCGAGCCGTCCTACCCGCTGTGGATGGGCCTGCCGCTGGACAGCCCGCTCACGCGCGCCGAACTGGCCCGCCGCGTGAACGACTGCACCGGCGTGCGCCTGCCCGCCGCCCAGCGCAGCGAGAAGCAGAAGGCCAACCTGGCCACCCTGGTCAACGTGCTGCAGATCCCCGAGGGTTCGCTGGTCGCCCACCTGAACTGGGCCACCTGGCTGTTCCGCGACCTGACCCAGCTGCGCCTGGGCGGCCGCAACCCGTTCGACAACCAGGGCGCCGTGTACAAGGGTTCCGCCGACGATGCCGCGCTGAACGCAGGGGTGCTGCGCTACGCCGCCGACCGCGAGGCGGTGACGGAGCTGGCGCGCGACAGCGACCCGCAGGGGCGCGTGCGGGTGCCGGTGCTGTCGCTGCACGCGATCCACGACCCCACGGCCTTCGTCGAGCTGGAGTCGGCCTACCGCGAGGTGCTGGAAAAGGCCGGCACCGGCCACCTGCTGGTGCAGGCCTTCAGCAACGAGAGGGAGCACAGCTACCTGGCCGATGCGCAGTACCCGGCGCTGTTCACCGCCCTGCTCGAGTGGATCGACAAAGGCGAGAAGCCGACGCCGCAGAATGTGCTGGCGCTGTGCAAAGGCTACGAGGCCGCTTTCGGCAGCGGCTGCCACATCCAGCCGGACTACCAGCCGCGCCCGCTGGACAGCCGGGTGACGCCGCGGCGGCGCTAGCTGCAGGCTCCTAGTTGGCCGCCGGGGCGGCCACCTTGGCGCGGCGGGCCTGCCAGGCCCCGGCGATCACGATCAGGCCGGGGATCAGGATCATGGCCCAGATGATCTTGTCCAGGTTCTCCTTGACCCAGGGAATGCTGCCCAGGAAGTAGCCCGCGGTGACGATGCCCATCACCCAGATGAAGGCGCCCGCCACGTTGTAGAGCGTGAACTTGGCGCGCGACATCTCGGCCACACCCGCCACGAAGGGCGCGAAGGTGCGCAGGAAGGGCGCGAAGCGGGCCACGATGATGGTGATGCCGCCGTACTTCTCGTAGAAGGCGTGCGTCTGGTTGAAGGCGTCGCGGTTGAAGAAGCGCGACTTTTCCCACTGGAACACCTTGGGCCCGAAATAGCGGCCGATGGTGTAGTTGGTCTGGTCGCCCAGGATGGCCGCGGCCAGCAGGACGGCGCAGGCCACCGGGTAGCTCATGAAGCCCACGCCGCACAGCGCGCCCACCACGAACAGCAGCGAGTCGCCCGGCAGGAACGGCATGACCACCAGCCCGGTTTCCACGAAGACGATGAGGAACAGCAGCGCGTAGACCCAGACGCCGTAGGCACGCACGAAGGCCTCGAGGTGCACGTCCACGCGCAGGATGAAATCGACGAGGAAGGCGATGAGTTCCATGGCGGCCGATTATCCCCCGCGGCCTAGAATCGATGGGGTGAACGCAGTGCTCCATTCGGACCATCGCCGCCCCATCCGGGAGCTGCCCGACGACCTCATCAGCCAGATCGCGGCGGGCGAGGTGGTGGAGCGGCCCGCCTCGGTGGTGCGCGAGCTGGTGGACAACGCCCTGGACGCCGGCGCCGGCCAGGTCACCGTGCGGCTGCTGGCCGGCGGCGTGCGCCTGGTCTCGGTGGAGGACGACGGCGGCGGCATCCCCCGTGAAGAACTGCCGGTGGCGTTGCGCCGGCACGCCACCAGCAAGATCGCCAGCCTGGCCGACCTGGAATCGGTGGGCACCATGGGCTTCCGCGGCGAGGCGCTGGCCGCCATCGCCTCCGTGTCGGAGCTCACCCTGCTCTCGCGCTGCGCCGGCCAGCCCAGCGCCTTCCAGCTCGATGGCCGCAGCGGCGAGCTGCGGCCGGCGGCCCGCGCCACCGGCACCACGGTGGAGGTCAAGGAGCTGTTCTTCAGCACGCCGGCGCGCCGCAAGTTCCTCAAGACCGACGCCACCGAACTGGCGCACTGCATCGAAGCGGTGCGCCGCCACGCGCTGGCCCGGCCGGACGTGGGCTTTTCCATCTGGCACGAAGGCAAGCTGGTGGAGCAGTGGCGCCCGGCCTCGCGCGACCAGCGCCTGGCCGACGTGCTGGGCGAGGACTTCGTGGCGCAGAGCGTGGCGGTGGAGTACGCCGCCGGCCCGCTGCGCATCACCGGCCGCGCCGGCATCCCGGACGCGGCCCGCTCCCGCGCCGACCAGCAGTACGCCTACGTCAACGGCCGCTACGTGCGCGACAAGGTGCTCACGCACGCCGCGCGCAGCGCCTACGAGGACGTGCTGCACGGCCACCGGCAGCCGGTGTACGCGCTCTACGTGGAAATCGACCCGGCGCGGGTGGACGTGAACGTGCACCCCACCAAGATCGAGGTGCGCTTCCGCGACAGCCGCGAGGTGCACCAGGCCGCCCGCCACGCGGTGGAGAACGCGCTGGCCGCGCCCCGGGCCGGGCAGGCGGCCCCGGCTCCGGTTTCGGAGCCGAACCGGGCTGCCGCGCCCGCCGCCTGGGCGCAGCCTGCTATGAATTTCGAAGCAGGGAACCGGGTGTCGGACCTGTCCGCGCTGTGGCAACCCGCCCCCTCCGTTCGGGCTGAGCCTGTCGAAGCCCTCTCCCCCACTCCCAGCCCCACCCTCCCCGACGGCGACTGGCCCCTGGGCCGCGCCATCGCCCAGATCCAGGGCATCTACGTGCTGGCCGAGAACCGCCAGGGCCTGGTGATCGTGGACATGCATGCGGCGCACGAGCGCATCGTCTACGAGCGCCTCAAATCCCAGCTCGACAGCCACCAGATCGCCAGCCAGCCGCTGCTGATCCCGGCCACCTTCGCCGCCACGCCGCAGGAAGTGGCCACGGCCGAAGCCTGCGCCGACACGCTGCGCACCCTGGGGCTGGAGATCACGCCCTTCTCGCCCAGGACGCTGGCCGTGCGGGCGGTGCCCACCACCCTGGCCCAGGGCGATGCCGTGGAACTGGCCCGCAGCGTGCTGGCCGAACTGGCGCAGCACGAAGCCAGCACCGTGGTGCAACGCGCCCGTGACGAAATCCTCGCCACCATGGCCTGCCACGGCGCGGTCCGTGCAAACCGCCAGCTCACGTTGCAGGAAATGGACGCCCTGCTGCGGCAGATGGAGGAGACCGAGCGCTCCGACCAGTGCAACCACGGCCGGCCCACCTGGCGCCAGCTGACGGTCCGCGAGCTGGACGCGCTTTTCCTGCGCGGACGCTGAAACTTTTCCCGGCCGAGCTGCTCCATCCCCGGTCATGAAACGCTGGTTCCTCGTCCTCGCGGCCGCGCTGGCCACCCTGCTGTCCCTGGGCTGCTCCACGCTGGACGAGAAACAACGGGCCTGGATCTTCCAGCCCAGCGACCGGGCCTGGGGCGGCAGCGCCAGCCTGGCCGAGGGCATGGACGACGTCTGGATCGAGTTCCGGTCCAAGGTCACGCGCGAGGAGGTCAAGCTGCACGGGCTGTGGCTGGCCGCCGACAAGCCGGCCGAGGACTCGCCCGTGCTGCTGTACCTGCACGGCGCGCGCTGGAATGTGGCCGGCTCCGCCGGCCGCATCCGCCGCATGCAGGAACTGGGCTTCTCGGTGCTGGCCATCGACTACCGCGGCTTCGGCAAGAGCACGGCCGGCCTGCCCTCCGAAGAGATGGCCTACGAGGATGCGCGCGCCGCCTGGGACTGGCTGGCCGCCAACTACCCGAACCGCCCGCGCTACGTGTTCGGCCACTCGCTGGGCGGCGCGATCGCCATCGACCTGGCGGCCAAGGTCGACGACGAGCAGGGCACCATCGTGGAGGGCACCTTCACCTCCATCCCCGACGTGGCCAGCACCTTCAAGTGGGGCTGGCTGCCCGTGGGGCCACTGATCACGCAGCGCTTCGAGTCCATCAACAAGGTCAGCCGGATCGGCTCGCCCCTGCTGGTGGTGCACGGCGCCGCCGACAACCTGATCAAGAGCGACCTGGGCCGCAAGCTGTACGAGGCCGCCACCGGCAAGAAGCATTTCCTGCTGGTCGAAGGCGGCTCCCACCACAGCACCATGTGGGTGGGCCAGGGCAAGTACCGCGAAGCCCTGTCGCAGCTGTTCAGCCTGAAGTGACGCCGGGCGCGCGTTGCCGCGCGTCCTGCAGCAGCGCCACCAGCGCTTCCAGGTCCATGGGCTTGGTCAGGTGGGCGTCGAAGCCCGCCTCCCGCGTGCGCCGCCTGTCGTCCTCGTGCCCATAGCCGGTGATGGCCACGGTGTAGAGCCGCTCCAGGCCCGGCAGCGCCGCCAGGCGGCGCCGCGTCTCGAACCCGTCCAGCCCCGGCATGGCCAGGTCCAGCGTAAGCGGCTGGTCATCCCACCTTGAAGTGCATGGCTGAGACGTAGACGATGCT
>CAZZAW010000149.1:4053-6479 GCA_964652405.1 uncultured Ramlibacter sp. | reverse complement strand
GCCGGCCCCAGCCAGATGGCGAAGAACAGGCGCGAGAACTGCGGATCGGCGATCTCGCCGATCGCCTTGCCGTTGTGCAGGAAGCGGGCGCCGCGCGCCGGGTCGTGCAATCCCATGATGCGGTCGCCCGGCTGCACGTCCGGCAGCAGCTGCGCCAGCGCCGATTGCCAGCGCTGGGCCTGGGCGGCGTCGAAGCTGCCGGCGCGGCGCATCTCCTCGATCGAGCGCCTGGCGATGTCGGCGGCGGTGAACGAGCGCAGGTAGGCCAGCTCCAGCGCGAGCGGGTGCCGGTCGAACTCGGACTGGCGGAACCCGGGCGCGACCCACAGACGCGCGTCGTACACCGACAGGCCGAAGAAGGTCAGCCGCGCGGTGCCGGCCGCCTGGGCGTCGGGCAGCTGGCCAGGCGCGGGCTGCGCCCAGGCCGACGAGCCAAAAAGGCCTGCAGCGCCCGCCAGCAGCGCGCTGGCAGCTACGGTTTTTGTAGCGTGTACTGCACCACGTCCACGTCCGCCTGGGCGAACGCCGCCTCGCAGTACGCGAGATAGAACTCCCATGTGCGCATGAACCTTTCGTCGAAACCCAGGGGCAGCACCCGCGACCTGGCGGCCAGGAAGGCCTCGCGCCAGCGGCGCAGCGTGATGGCGTAGTCGGCGCCGAAGGCGAACTCGTCCACCACCTGGAAGCCGGCGGCGCGGGCGGCCTTGCGGAATTCCGTGGGGCAGGGCAGGCAGCCGCCCGGGAAGATGTACTGCTGGATGAAGTCGGTGGAGCGGATGTAGCGGTCCCACAACCGGTCGGCTATCACGATGCTCTGGATGCAGGCCCGCCCGCCCGGCTTGAGCAGCCGGTGCAGCGTGGCGAAGTACTCCGGCCAGTACTCGCGGCCCACGGCCTCCACCATCTCGATGGAGCAGACCGCGTCGAAGGGCGCGTCCGCAATGTCACGGTAGTCCTGCAGCCGCAGGTCGGCGCGCTCGGCCAGGCCCTGGCGCTCCAGGCGGCGGCGGGCGAAGGCCAGCTGCTCGGTCGACAGCGTGACGCCGGTGACGTGGGCGCCGAACTCGGCCGCGCCCTTCTCGGCCAGGGCGCCCCAGCCGCAGCCCACCTCCAGCACGCGGTCGCCCGACTCCACGCCGGCCATGCGCAGCGCGCGCCGCACCTTGGCGTGCTGGGCCTGCTCCAGGCTCTGGCCGGGATCCCCTTCGAACCAGGCCGACGAGTAGTTCATGGTCCCGTCCAGCCACAGCTCGTAGAACGCGTTGCCCAGGTCGTAGTGGGCATGGATGTTCTTGCGGCTGCCCCCGCGCGTGTTGCGGTTCAGCAGATGCTTGAGCCGGTAGGCCAGCCGCCCCAGCCAGTGGCCATAGACCACGTCTTCCAGTGCGTGGCGGTTGCGCAGCATCAGCTCCAGCAGCGCGGTGAGGCTGGGCGTGGACCAGTCGCCGTCGATGTAGCTCTCGGCGAAGCCGATGTCGCCCGAGCGCAGGGCTGCGGCGCACACGTTCCAGTTGTTCAGCGTGATCGCCGCCACCGGCCCGGGCCCCCCGCCGAAGCGCTGCAGGCTGCCGTCCGGCAGGCGCACGGTCAGCGTGCCATGGGCCAGGCGCTGCATCAGCCGGAGCGCGGTGCGGGCGGCGGCCGGCGCGCTGGCCGGGACGAGGAAGTCGGAAGCGGTGGTCGTGTTCATGTCCGGGTGACGAAGGCTTGGGGCGCGGCCGGCTTGGAGAAAAAGCGCACGCGCTTGGCCGCGAGCCGCAGCGCCTGCCAGTGGATGCGGGCGATCACGCCCAGGGTCATGGCCGGATGCCGCCACAGCGCGCGCCGCAGCGCGGGCGCGGTGGCCGGCTCCAGGGTGCCGCTCACGCTGGTCTCGATCAGCGGGCCGGCGGCATCGTCGTAGTCGATGCGCACCACGGTGCGCTCGCGCCCGCCGGTGACCAGGAAGCGGAAGCGGTAGCCGCCCTCCACCTGGCAGAACGGCGAGACGTGGAAGGCCTTGCCGGCGCGCAGCTCGCGGCCCCAGGCCGGCGCGTCCAGCAGGTAGCAGTGGCGCTCGCCGAAGGTGTTGTTCACCTCGACCACGATCGCGCGCAGGCTGCCGTCGGCGCGGTGGCAGTACCAGAAGCTCACCGGCTTGAAGGTGTAGCCCAGCACGCGCGGGTAGCAGTGCAGCCAGGCTTCGCCATCGGCATCGTGGATGCCGTGGGCGGCCAGCAGCTCGTCCAGCCAGGCCAGCGCGTTGTCGCGACCGTCGCCGTGGTCGCGGTCCCAGAAGCTCAGCGCCCCGGAGAGGTTGTGGGCCAGCGCGCCCGTGTGTCCGGCGTGCAGGCTGCGCATCGGCAGGAACAGGAAGTACGTGGGGTAGGCGAAGGCATTGCGCGCCGGGCGCAGCCGCCTGTGGCGCACCTGGCCGAAGCCGATCA
>CAZZAW010000149.1:0-3953 GCA_964652405.1 uncultured Ramlibacter sp. | reverse complement strand
GCGAGCTCGCGCTCCAGCAGGCGCGCGGCGCCCAGGCCGGCCTTCAGGCCGTCCTCATGGAAGCCGTACCCCATCCAGGCGCCGGCGAAATAGGTGTGGCGCTCGCCCTGCAGCTGCGGCAGGCGTTCCTGGGCGGCGATGGCGCCCAGGTCGAACACCGGGTGGGCGTAGTCGAATTCGGCCATGACCTGCTTACGGTCCACCTCGCGCACCGGATTCAGCGACACGATCACGGGCTGCTCCCAGGGCAGCGGCTGCAGCACGTTGAGCCAGTAGTGCAGGCAGACCTGGGCCTCTTCGCGCCCGCCGGGGCCGCGCTCGTAGTTCCATGCGGCCCAGGCGGCGCGGCGCTTGGGCATCACCGAGGTGTCGGTGTGCAGCACCGCCCGGTTGGACTGGTAGCGGATCGCGCCCAGGAGTTCGCGCTCGAGCGGGCTGGCATCGGTCAGCAGGGCCAGCGCCTGGTCGGAGTGGGTGGCCAGCACCAGCTTGTCGAAGCTTTCCCAGCCGGCGTCGGTGAGCAGCCGCACGCCATGCGCCTCGCGGTGCACCGATCGCACGGGCGTGCGCAGGCGCTTGTCCGGCAGGCCGGCCAGGATCTTGTCCACGTAGTGCCGCGCGCCGCCGGCCACCGTCCACCACTGCGGGCGGTCGTTCACCTGCAGCAGCCCGTGGTTGTGGCAGAAGCGGATTATGGTGCTGACCGGGAACTGCAGCATCTGCTCGGTCGGGCAGCTCCAGATGCAGGCGGTCATGGGCAGGAAGTAGCCGTCGCGGAACTCGGCGGAAAAGCCGTGCGCCTGCAGGAACTCGCCCAGCGGCTGCGCCAGTTCGGCGTCCGCGCCTTCCTGCGCGATGCGCGTGGCCAGCGCGTTGAAGCGCAGCAGGTCGCGCAGCATGCGCCAGAAGCGGGGCTTGAACAGGTTGGAACGCTGGGCGAACACCGTGTTCAGGCTGGAGCCGCTCCATTCCAGGCCCGGCGCCTGGACCGAGAACGACATGTCCGACTTGGCGGTCGCCACGCCCAGGTCGGCGAACAGGCGGATCAGGTGGGGGTAGGTGCGCTCGTTGAACACCAAGAAGCCGGTGTCCACGCCGTGCGTCACAGGGCCCGACGCGCCGTGCAGCGTGACGTCGACCGTGTGGGTGTGGCCGCCGAAGTAGCTGCCCGCCTCGAACAGCGTCACCTCGGCGCGGCCGCGCAGGTGGTGCGCGGCGGCCAGGCCCGAAATGCCGGAACCGACGACGGCGACCTTCATGCCGCCGCCCGGGCCCGGTCAGGGCCGGAATAAAAATGCTGCGAAGCGCCCCGGAACGAAGGAGGGAGGGAGGGAGGAGGAGAAGAGTCGCTCCAGGATTTCAACCGGGCGCGGGGCGCCAGGAAGACTTCGCAGCAGTAACCGAATACGTCATCAAGGGCAGCGCCTTGTGCCCCGATGGACACGGGCACCGCGGCCGGGGTTCCCGGGCGGGTGCGAGGATTCCGGTAAATTTTTGTGTCCATGCGGGCGGGCGGCAAAGCCGCGTTGAACTGGTCGGTCACATTATTACCGATCAGTTTTCGCCGCGCAACTACCGGGCCGCCAAAAGTTTTTCGATCTCGCGCACCAGGGCCGGGTCCTCGGGGGCCGTGAGGCTGGAGTAATGGCCCACGACGGTGCCGTCCCGGGCCACCAGGTACTTGTGGAAGTTCCACAGCGGCTGGCGGCCGGTCCTCTCGGCCAGCTGCCGGTACAGCGGGTTGGCGCCGCTGCCGCGCACGCTGGAGGCGGCGAACATCGGAAACTTCACGCCGAAGGTGTTCTCGCAGAACTCCGCGATTTCCTTGTTGCTGCCCTTTTCCTGGGCGAAGTCGTTGGAGGGGAAGCCCAGCACCACCAGGCCGCGGTCGCGGTACTTGCCGTACAGGGACTCCAACCCTTTGTACTGGGGCGTGAACCCGCAGTAGCTGGCGGTGTTCACAACCAGCAGCACCTTGCCTGCGTACTGGCACAGCGGCTGCGGCTTTTCGTCCTGCAGCCGGGGAAACTGGTGCTGCAGCAGGGCGGGACAGGCGGGCTGGGCCGCCGCCGGCGCCGCGGCCAGCGCCGCGCCCAGTCCCAGAACGATCATCATCAGTCGAACCATGGCCACCTCACGTCGAGCTCTCGCCCATTCTGCGGTACGCGCAAAAGCCCCGTCCGGATGCCGGCGCCTGGTGCTGGTGCTGGGCGACCAGCTCTGGCTGGGCAACCCGGCGCTGGACGGCTTCGATCCGGCGCAGGACCGGGTGCTGATGATCGAGGCGGCCAGCGAAGCCACGCACGTCTGGAACCACCAGGCGCGCATCGCGATCTTCCTGGCCGCCATGCGGCATTTCCGCGAGGCGCTGCACGAGCGGGGCTTTCCCTGCACCTATCTGGCGCTGGACGACGCGGCCCTGCCGCTCACATTTCAGGAGCGGCTGGCGCACGCCCTGCGCGGGCTGCAGCCCGAAATCATGCTGTGCTGCGAGCCCGGCGAATGGCGGCTGCTGGCGCTGGTGCAGGACACGGCGGCGGCCTGCGAGGTGCCCCTGCAGATCAAGGCGGATACCCATTTCCTGTGTTCGCGCGAGGAATTCGCCGCCTGGGGCGGCAGCAAGCGCGAGCTGCGGATGGAGAACTTCTACCGCCACATGCGCCGGCGGCATGGCGTGCTGATGGAAGGCGAGGACCCGGCGGGCCAGCGCTGGAACTTCGATGCCGAGAACCGCAACGGCTACCCCAAGGGCGGCCCGGGCCTGATTCCCGAGCCGCTGCGGTTCGAGCCCGATGCGATCACCCGCGAGGTGCTGGCGCTGGTGCGCGAGCGCTTCGGCGACCATCCGGGCCGCCTGGACAGCTTCGCCTGGCCGGTCACGCGCGACCAGGCGCTGGAGGCGCTGCGCGACTTCGTCGAAGTGCGCCTGGCGCAGTTCGGCCCCTTCCAGGACGCGATGTGGACCCACACGCCCTGGGGCTGGCATGCGCTGCTGTCCTCCAGCCTGAACCTGCACCTGATCACGCCCGCCGAGGTGATCGCCGCGGCCGAGGACGCCTGGCGCCGCCACCGCCTGCCGCTGGCCAGCGTGGAGGGCTTCATCCGGCAGGTGCTGGGCTGGCGCGAGTTCATCCGGGGCATCTACTGGCTGGACATGCCGCAGCTGGGCCAGGCCAACCACTATGCCCACCAGGGCCGGTTGCCCGCCTGGTACTGGACCGCCGACACCCGCATGAACTGCATGCGCGAGGTGGTCGGCCAGACGCTGGAGCACGGCTTTGCCCACCACATCCAGCGGCTGATGGTGACGGGGCAGTTCGCCCTGCTGGCCGGCATCCAGCCCCAGCAGGTGTGCGACTGGTACCTGGCCGTGTACGTGGACGCCGTTGAATGGGTGGAATTGCCCAACACCGCCGGGATGGCCCTGTTCGCCGACGGCGGGCGCTTCACCAGCAAGCCCTACATCGCCAGCGGCCAGTACATCAAGCGGATGAGCAACTACTGCAGCGGCTGCGCCTACCGGCCCGAACAGCGCCACGGCGAGGGCGCCTGCCCGGTCACGGTCTTCTACTGGGACTTCCTGCAGCGCCACGAACAGGCCCTGGCCCGCAACCCGCGCACCTCCATGATGGTGCGCAACCTGGCGCGCCTGCCCGACAGCGAACGCGATGCCATCCGACGCCAGGCGCAGGCCCTGCGCGGGACAATCGACCGGCTGTAAGGGCGTTTTCACACCCGCCGCTTAAAATACAGGCAACCCGAAAGACCCCCATGCTCTACCCTGAACTGTTCAAGCAACTCGAGTCCGTGCGCTGGGACATGGACAAGGACATCCCCTGGAGCCAGTTCGACGCCTCCAAGCTGTCCGACGAGCAGGCCCAGACCATCAAGATGAACGCCATCACCGAGTGGTCGGCGCTGCCGGCCACCGAGATGTTCCTGCGCGACAACCG
>CAZZAW010000148.1:4456-6505 GCA_964652405.1 uncultured Ramlibacter sp. | reverse complement strand
ACGAGAGCCGCATCTACACGCTCAGCCCCGATCCGCAACCGCCGGTGATCTCGCGTCCCGAGGGCGAAGTGCACCGCAGCCAGGTGACGGCCGAGATCGCTTCCAACACGGTGTCTGTGCGGGCGCTGCGGGACTTCCGCCGGCAGCTGGCGTGGGCGGACGTGGTGCACTACCAGTTTCCCTGGCCCTTCGGCGACCTGCTGCACCTGCTGTGGGCACGCGGCAAGCCGAGCGTGGTGTCCTACCAGTCCGACATCGTTCGCCAGAAGCTGCTGCTGCGGGCCTACAGCCCGCTGATGAACCGTTTCCTTGGTTCGGTCAGCCTGGTGGCGGCCACTTCGCCGCAGTACCTGCACAGCAGTCCGGTGCTGGCCCGGCTGAAGACGCCGGTGCGGGTGATCCCAAACGGCATCGACGAGAGCACTTACCCGCGGCCCAGCCCCGAAGCGTTGGCGCGCTGGCGCGGTCGCGTGGGCGAGGGCTTCTTCCTCTTCGTGGGTGTCCTGCGCTACTACAAGGGCCTGCACACGCTGGTCGAGGCGTCCCGGGGTTTCGGCGGGAAGATCCTGATCGCCGGATCGGGGCCCGAAGAGGCGGCCCTGCGCCGCCAGATCGCCCAGGGCGGCGCCGGCGACGTGCAACTGCTCGGGCAGGTCAGCGACGAGGACAAGATGTGCCTGCTGCAGCTGTGCCGGGCCTTCGTGTTTCCCTCGCACCTGCGGTCCGAGGCCTTCGGCATGTCGCTCGTGGAGGCCGCCATGGCGGGCCGGGCCATGGTGAGCTGCGACATCGGGACCGGCACCAGCTTCATCAACGAGGACGGCGTGACCGGGTGGACCGTTCGCCCGGAGCAGCCAGCCGAGCTGCGCGCCGCCATGCAGCGCCTGCTGGACGATCCGCAGCAGGCGCACGCCATGGGGGCCGCGGCGCGTGCCCGCTATGAAAGCCGGTTCACGGCGGCGCACATGGCCGGGGCCTACCTGGAGGCGTACCGCGACGCCTGCGAAGCCGGCAGCACCGGTTTCCTAAAATCGGGGCAGACGCACGAAAGAACGCCTTGAAAACGAACGAATCCCAAGCCCCCCTGGTGGTCCCCGTCATCCTGTCCGGCGGCGCCGGCACGCGCCTGTGGCCGGTGTCCCGCGAAGGCCATCCCAAGCCCTTCATGAAGCTGCCGGACGGCCACACGCTGTTGGGGCGGACCGTGCAGCGCGCGGCCAAGGCCGCGACCGCCAAGAAGATCCTGCTGGTCACCAACCGCGACTACTACTTCATCTCGAAAGACGAGGTCGGCCGCACGCTGGGCACCGCCAGCGGCATCGGGGCGGGCTACCTGCTGGAGCCGGTGGGCCGCAACACGGCGGCTGCGATCGCCGCGGCTGCCCACTGGGTGAGCGCTAATGTGTCGCCCGAGGCCGTGATGCTGGTGCTGCCGGCCGACCACCTCATCTCCCCGGTCGAAGAGTTCCTGCGGGAAGCGGAAGAAGCCGCCCGGCTGGCGGCACAGGGCAAGCTGGTGACCTTCGGCATCCGGCCCACCGCCCCCGAGACGGGCTATGGCTACATCGAGGCGGGCGCCAGGCTCACGGACGGCAATGCCCGCAAGGTCAAGCGCTTCGTCGAAAAGCCGGACGCTGCGACGGCCCGCGGGTATCTGGAAAGCGGCGATTTCCTGTGGAACAGCGGCATGTTCTGCATGCGCGCCGACACCCTGCTGGCCGAGCTGGCCGAGCACAGGCCCAAGCTGGCACAGGGCATGGCCCAGTGCTGGGGCGAGGTCGCGCAGGACGACAAGTCGCAGTTCACGGAGCTGCCGGCCGAATCCTTCGGCCAGGCCGAGAACATCTCCATCGACTACGCCGTGATGGAGCCCAGCCGCAACCTGGTGGTGCTCCCCACCGCCTTCACCTGGGACGACATCGGCTCCTGGAGCGCGGTGGCCGGCCTGGTGCCCCAGGACGAGCGGGGCAACCGGGTGCATGGCGACTCGGTGCTGGTGGACTGCGACGACTGTTTCGTCCGCGCCGAAGACCGCATGATCGCCGCCGT
>CAZZAW010000148.1:1496-4356 GCA_964652405.1 uncultured Ramlibacter sp. | reverse complement strand
TGCGACGACCGGGAGTTCCTGGTCATGACCAACGAATCCACTTACATCCCGGCCGGCAAGAAGCACCGCATGGAAAACCCCGGCGTGCTGGACCTGGTGATGATCGAGGTGCAGAGCGGCGCCTACCTCGGCGAGGACGACATCGTCCGCTTCAGCGACATCTACGGCCGCGCGCCGGCCTAGGAGCCTGGTCCTAGGCCTGCGGGTCCTGCTGGGCCAGGCGCTCCAGTCCCTTGGGGTCGCGCACGATCAGGCGCCGGTTGTCCTTCTGGACGATGCCGCTCTCGGTCAGCACCTTGGTGGCACGCGACACCGTCTCGCGGCTGGTGTTGGCCATGATGGCCAGCTCCTGCTGCTTGGGGGGGTGGTCGATCACCACCAGCCCGCCGGGGGCCACCTTGCACAGGCGCTGCAGCAGCGCGAAGACGCGTTGCGAGGCGTTGGGCAGGCACAAGATGGTCTGGTAGACCGACGCATTGCGCAGCTTGCGGGCCAGCCCCAGCAGGATGCGCTCGGCCACCAGCGGGTTGCGCCTGAAGAGCTCCCAGGCCTGGGCCTTGGGCAGCAGCGCCACCGTCGAGTTGTCCATGGCCACCACCGAAGCGGAGCGGGGCTCGCCGTCGATGATGGACAGCTCGCCGAAATAGTCGCCCTCCACCAGCAGGTTCAGTCCGATCTCGCGCCCGCTCTCGGTGACGTCCAGCACCTGCAGCCGGCCCTCCACCAGGAACAGCAGGTGGTCCCCGGACGAGCCCTTGAACAGCACCGGCTCGCGCTTGCGGACCTCGCGCCAGCTGGTCGCGGCCGCCAGTTCGCGCAAGGTCGCCGCGTCCACGCCCTGCAGCAGCGGCATCTTGCCGAGCTTGAGGGCGGCAGCGGCGGAATCGAACGGCGGCTTCATGGTGCGAGGGGGCCGGTGATGCTGCGCATTGTTAAACTTGCCTGTTTATCGCACAGAAGAAGCCGTTGAACACCCCCAAGAAGCTGCTCGCGACCGGCCACAAGGGCTTTGTCGGCATGGCGATGCGGGCCTGGCTCGAGGAGAACCCCGGCTGCGGCGCCCGCTGGTGCGGGCTCACCGACGAACACAACGTGCTGGATGCAGCCGCCTTGCGCAGCATGGTGGAGGCGCACCAGCCGGACTGGATTGTCCACCTCGCGGCCCAGAGCCACGTGCCCTCGTCCTGGTCGGACCCGGCCGCCACCCTGCACGTGAATGCGGGAGGAACGGCCACCCTGCTCAAGGTCCTCACCGACGTCGGCTTCAAGGGCCGGCTGCTGTACGTCAGCAGCGCCGACGTGTACGGCGCCGTGGCTCCCGAACTGCTGCCGGTGTCCGAGCAGGTGCAGCCGCAGCCGCGCAGCCCCTATGCCGTGAGCAAGGTGGCGGCCGAGGCGCTGTGCCAACAGTGGGCCCGCACCCAGCCGCTGGACGTGGTGATCGTGCGTCCGTTCAACCACACCGGGCCGGGCCAGCGCCCCGACTTCGCCTTGCCCGCCTTTGCCCGCGAGGTGGCCGCCATCCGCCTGGGCCGGCAGGCGCCCCGCATCCTCACCGGCGACCTGGCGGTCACGCGCGACTTCCTCGACGTGCGCGACGTGATCGCCGCCTACGTGGCGCTGCTCGCGTCGGGCCGTTCGGGCGAAATCTACAATGTGTGCTCGGGCCGCGAATGCAATTTGCGTGACGCGCTGGACCAGCTCCTCGCCCTCGCCGGCATCCAGGCCGAGGTCGCAACCGACCCCGCCCGCCTGCGGCCCTCCGAACAGCGCCGCATGTGCGGCAGCCACGACAAGCTCACCGCCCAGACCGGCTGGCAACCCCGCATCGCCTTGCGCGACACGCTGGCCGGGCTGCTCGATTTTTGGATGAAGGAACCCAAACAATGACCAAGACCGCTCTCATCACCGGCATCACCGGGCAGGATGGCGCCTACCTGGCGCAACTGCTGCTGGGCAAGGGCTACGAGGTGAGCGGCGTGCTGCCGCGCCGCTCCACCGACACGCTCTGGCGCCTGCGCGAGCTGGGGATCGAGCGCGAGGTGCGCCTGATCGACGGCGACGTGGCCGACGTGAGCGCCATGTTCCGCGCGGTGCGCGAGAGCAAGGCGCGCGAGGTGTACAACCTGGCGGCCCAGAGCTTCGTGGGCACCTCGTGGCAACAGCCGCTGCTCACCGCGCAGGTGACCGGCGTGGGCTGCGCCAACGTGCTGGAAGCCATCCGTCTCACCGACCCCACCATCCGCTTCTACCAGGCCTCCACCAGCGAGCTGTTCGGCCTGATCCAGGCCGAACGCCAGGACGAGAAGACGCCGTTCTACCCGCGCAGCCCCTACGGCGTGGCCAAGCTCTACGCGCACTGGATGACGATCAACTACCGCGAGAGCTTCAACCTGCACGCGAGCACCGGCATCCTGTTCAACCACGAGTCGCCGCTGCGGGGCGTGGAGTTCGTCACCCGCAAGGTGACGGATGCCGTGGCCCGCATCAAGCAGGGCAAGCAGAAGGAACTGCGCATGGGCAACATCGACGCCAAGCGCGACTGGGGCTTCGCCGGCGACTACGTCGATGCGATGTGGCGCATGCTGCAGCAGGACAAGAGCGACGACTACGTGGTGGCCACCGGCACCACGACCACCGTGCGCGAGATGTGCCGCATCGCGTTCAGCCACGTGGGCCTGAACTACGAGGACTACGTGGTCATCGACCCGCAGTTCTTCCGCCCCGCCGAAGTGGACATCCTGCTGGGCAACCCGGCCAAGGCCGAACGCCAGCTGGGCTGGAAGGCCACCACCTCGCTGGAGCAGCTGATCACCATGATGGTGGACGCCGACATGCGGCGCGTGGCGGCCGCCTAGGC
>CAZZAW010000148.1:0-1396 GCA_964652405.1 uncultured Ramlibacter sp. | reverse complement strand
CCTAGGCCATGGCGATGGCGCGCCGGTAGGCCGCCACCGTCTGGTCCAGGCAGGCCTCCCAGGAGAACAGGCCCGCCCGCTGCAGTGCCTGCTCGCCCAGCGCCTGCCGCATCTGCGGCGACTCGATCATCCTGAGCATGGCTTCGCGAAGTGCTTCCGTGTCGTGGGGCTCGACCACGATCCCGGTGTTGCCGACCACCTCGGGCAGCGAGGCGGCGTTCGAGACGATGGTGGGGACGCCGCAGGCCATGGCCTCCAGCGGCGGCAGGCCGAAGCCCTCGTAGATCGAGGGGTAGACCAGCGCCGTGGCGCCGGCGATGACGCGCGCCAGGTCCTCGCGCTCCAGGTAGCCCGTCAGGCGCACCTTGCCGGAGGCGACCAGCGGTTCCAGCACCTGGTCCAAAGCCTCCGTGCGCCAGCCCTTGATGCCCGCGACCACCATGGGGAAGGCCTCCTGGTGCGCAGCCGGGAGCGCCGCGTAGGCGCGCAGGGCGGTCACGAGGTTCTTGCGGGGCTCCAGCGTTCCCACGGCGAGCAGGTAGCTGCCGTGCCGCAGCCCCAGCTTGCCCATCACCTCTGCGGTGTCGGCCGGCGCCAGGGGCCGGAACAGCGGGTTCACGCCCAGCGGGATCGGCAGGATGCGGGACGGATCGACGTTGAACACCTCGATCACCTCGTTCTTCACGAACACCGAGTCGGTGAGCACCAGCGTGGCCCGGCGCAGCCCCGGCTCGAAGTAGCGCGTCATGGCCTCGACGCGCTCGACGGGGTGCGCTTCCGGATAGCGGATCCACGACAGGTCGTGCACCGTGGTGACCAGCGGCCCCTTGAAGCTGAAGGGCAGGAAATTTGGCTCGTGGTAGACGTCGAACTTGCCGGCGGGCGCCTTGCGCCTGAAGTTGCGGTTCTGCAGGAAGCGGCTGACCGCGTACGAGTTGGGCACCAGGCGCCGCAGCCACGGAAACAGCTTGTCCACGCCGGGCAGGGGGCTGGTCCGCACCTCCTGGCTCCAGCCCAACCCGTAGAAGCAATGGAGTTCGTGCTCGGGGTCGGCGGCCAGGCGGGTGGCCAGCTCGAAGGCGTACTGGCCGATGCCGGTGAGGGGAGACAGGAGTGCGGTGGCGTTGAAGGCGATGCGCATGGAGCTCGGAGCAGCGCCCCGCGAAAAACCAGCGCGCAGTGTAAAGGCTGGCCCTCAGCGCTCTGCCGGCAACCCGAACAGCTCCAGCGGCTCCGCGAGCCCCCGCACCGGTCGGGCCCCCAGCGCGCGCAGCGGCTGCTGGATGCCGGCGCGGGCCTGCGGTCCCAGCACGAGCACTTCGCCGATGTCGCGCGCGGTCTCCTGCAGGCGGGACGCCAGGTTGATGCAGCTGCCCACGGCGGTGTAGACGCTGCG
>CAZZAW010000147.1:0-6565 GCA_964652405.1 uncultured Ramlibacter sp. | reverse complement strand
GCTCCGGCCCCTGCCGCGCCCGCCGCGGCCGCGCCTGTGGCTGCCGTGGCCGCCGGCGCAGGGGAAGCGCTCTACAAGCAGGCGTGCGCCGTGTGCCATGCCGCAGGCGTCGCCAATGCCCCCAAGCTGGGCGACAAGACCGCCTGGGCACCGCGCCTGGCTCAGGGCGTGCCCACGCTGGTCCAGTCGGTGATCAAGGGCAAGGGGGCCATGCCCCCCAAGGGTGGCAGCACCGCGCCGGACGCAGACATCCGCGCTGCCGTCGACTACATGGTGAGCACCGTCAAGTAGGCACGTCCGCTGCCCACCTCCAAAAGCCGGTCACTGACCGGCTTTTTTATGCGCGGCCGGGCTGATGACGTAGCCGAAGCGATCCGGCAACTCGGGCGAAGGCAGTTCTTCCGGGGTCCACAAGCCCTGCTCGACGGCATCGGCCGCCAGCCCCATGTCCAGGCTGTGGACCAGTCCGAACCCGAGGTCGGTGTCCAGGTACAGCCGCCCGCCTTCGTCCAGCACACAACGCCGGGGCACGGCCGGCCTCCCGGTGTGGCCGGCCACCGCCAGCCCTGCGCCCACCCGCCAGATCCAGGGCGTGGCTTCCAGCTCCACGTACACACGCTGGGGCCCGTTCTGGAAGAACCAGCAACCGGCCTCGTCCGGCTCGTAGTTGCGTGCGATGAACTCCACGAGCTTCTCGTGCCGCAGCAGCGAGCCCTTGCTCTGGGGGAACGGGCCGGCCGCCTGCGTGCGGTCGTCGCGCATGTACCAGTTGCCGCGCGCGTCCAGCCCCAGCCACCCGTAGCAATCGGGAACGTTGGGCCACTTGGCCATGGCCTGGCGAACGATGTCGTCCATGTCCCGAATTATCCGGGGCCCGCTCGTCGTGCCTGTCCGGCTTCAGCGCATGAAGGCGTCGTACCCGGTCTTGAGGATCAGGGCAGTCACCACCAGCAGGAAGACCTGCCGCACGAAGCCCGCGCCGTGGCGCAAGGCCAGGCGGGTGCCGACCAGGCTGCCCGTGATGTTCGCCAATGCCAGGGCCAACGCGTAGTGCCACCACACATGCCCCTTCACCGCAAACAGCACCAGGGCCGCCAGGTTGGTGGCCGTGTTGAGCAGCTTGGCGCCCGCGGACGCATGCAGGAAGTCGTAGCCCAGCCATCGCACGAACAGGAACACGAAGAAGCTGCCGGTGCCGGGCCCGAAGAATCCGTCGTAGAAGCCGAGCACCAGGCCCATGGCCCCGGCCGCCGCCCGTTCGCGCAGTCCTGACCAGCGGGGGCGGTGCTCACGGCCCATCTCCTTCTTCACCAGGGTGTACGCCAGCACGCCCAGCAGCACGAAGGGCAGCAGCTTGCGCAGGAAATCGGGCGAAGCCACCGTGACTGCCCAGGCGCCAGCGAAGCTTCCGGCCAAGCCCGCCAGTGCCGCCGGCAGCAGCGAGGACCAGCGCATCTCCACCCGCCGGCTGTACTGCAGCGCCGCGATGGCCGTGCCCCAGATCGAGGCGCTCTTGTTGATGCCGAACAGGGTGGCCGGGTGGGTGCTGGGGAGGATGGCGAACAGGGCAGGCACCAGGATGAGGCCGCCGCCGCCCACGATGGCATCCACGAAACCGGCCAGCAGGGAGGCCAGCGCCATCAACAGCAACTCCATGCCCCGGATTGTCGCAGCCCCAAAAACAAAGGCGCCCCGCGGGGCGCCTTCCGGAAAGCGGCAGGGGAACTGCCGCACCAACTTGTTCTGCTGTTCTGGGGGTTTGTCTCCTCGGACCCTCGCCTGGCCGCGGACCCAGTCCACGTGCGAGTGCATGCACTCTAGAGGCAGGCACCCGGCTGGTGCATCGGGAGTTTCCCGGTCCTGAACTCGGCAGTGGCGGGCCCGGGCCCTGCGTCAAAGGTTCTCATGGCATGCCTTATGCGATGGCCCCTCCGTTGGGACTCCTGGAAAAGGACGGAATCATGCGGATCGGCAGTCTACGGGCATGGGTCTTCGCAATCGGGGTGGCCTGGCAGGCCTTGGTTGCCGCACAGCAGCCCGCCCCGGCCGCGGAAGCGGCACCTGCGGCGGCCGCGGCCAGCGTAGCTGCCACGGCGGCCGCCCCCGCCCCGGTGGCCGCGCCCACGCCGCCTGCCGCCCCGGCACCCCTGACCCGCCCCTCCCTGGTGGCGCAGGACACCTTGAGCAACGCGGACACCGGCTGGATGATGACCGCCACCGCGCTGGTCCTCCTGATGACCTTGCCCGGTATCGCGCTCTTCTACGCTGGCATGGTGCGCAAGAAAAGCGTGCTCAACACCATGGCCAGCGTGGTCGCGATCGCCGGTCTGGTGTCGCTGCTCTGGTTCGCGGTGGGCTATTCCATCGCCTTCACGCCCGGCAGCAGCTGGCTGGGCAACGACAGCCGCATGTGGTTCAGCGGCCTGGACTACCTCAAGGAGGCCGGCAAGGTGGTGGTCAGCCACATCGCGCCCAACATCCCCGAGTCGGTTTACGCCATGTACCAGCTCACCTTCGCGATCATCACCGCCGCCCTGGTGGCGGGCGCCTTCGTCGAGCGGATGAAGTTCTCGGCCATGCTCTGGTTCATCGGGATGTGGTCGCTGGCGGTCTACGCTCCTATCGCCCATTGGGTCTGGGAGCCGGGCGGCTGGCTGGCCAAGCTGGGCGCGCTGGACTTCGCGGGCGGCTCGGTGGTGCACATCAACGCCGGCGTGGCCGGCCTGGTCTGCGCCTACTTCCTGGGTCCCCGGCGCGGCTACGGGCGCGAACCTTTCGAGCCCTACAGCCTGGGCCTGACCATGGCCGGGGCGGGCCTGCTGTGGGTGGGCTGGTTCGGTTTCAACGCGGGTTCGGCGGTCGCGGCGGATGGCCGCGCAGGACTGGCGATGGCCGTTACGCACATCGCGGCCGCCGCGGGTGCCCTGGCCTGGATGTTGAGCGAATGGGTGATCCGCGCCCGGCCTTCCCTGCTGGGCCTGTGCTCCGGCCTGGTGGCGGGACTGGTTGCGAACACGCCGGCGGCAGGGTTGGTCAGCCCGGCCTCCGCCCTGCTGATCGTCGCGGTGGCCGGCGTCGCCTGCTACTGGGGCGCGACGGGACTCAAGCGCCTGCTGGGCGCCGACGACTCGCTCGACGTGTTCGGCGTGCACGGCGTCGGGGGCATCGTGGGATCGCTGCTGACCGGCGTGCTCGCCAGCAAGAGCATCTCGGGCGTGGAGGGCAGCCTCCTGACGCAGGCCATCGGCGTGGCCGCCGTCACGGCCTACAGCCTGGTGGTGACGGCGGTGCTGCTGTTCATCACCCAGCTGATCGTCGGGCTGCGGGTGGACGAGCAGAGCGAGCTCAGCGGCCTGGACATCGCGCAGCACCGGGAGCGCCTGGGCGGCTGAGGCCGCGGCCATCACAGGGAGGTCACCATGCTTGCCAGCCAACGACTCGCCATTGCCGCCCACCTGCACGTGCTGCTGCGGCGAAAGACCGGCCGGGTGACCGACACGGAGTGGATGGCCACCAACCGGGAGTACGCGGCCGAGATCGTCCGCTTCTGCCGCGCCAAGGCCGTCGAGGACGGGCATCCCGACCTCGAGGAATGGGCGAGCAAGCTGGAACAGGCCGTCATGAACCAGGCGCCCCCGGCGCGGCCGCTCGCGCAGGCGGCCCTGCAGATGCTGCGCGAAGGCGCGCCACTGGCGCCCGCCCCCGCGCCCGCCCCGGAGTTCGCGCATTCGGTGCCGCACCGAGAGTCGGGCTTCAGCGAGTCGACCCTCGACGGGGAACGCCGCCCGCGGCGCGACCCCGACGCGCCGCGCTACGTGGGCGGCATCCGCTGATCAGGCGCGGGACCGGGCGTCCCGCAGCACCCACTCGGCCGCCTTCTCGGCCATCATCAGCGTGGGCGAATTGGTGTTGCCGCTGGTGATGGTGGGCATGGCGCCTGCGTCCACCACGCGCAGCGAACGGATGCCCCGCACCCTCAACTGCGAATCCAGCACCGCCATGGGATCGTCGTCGCGCCCCATCCGGGTGGTGCCCACGGGATGGAAGATGGTGGTGGCGATGTCGCCGGCCAGGCGGGCCAGCTCCTCGTCGGTCTGGAACTGCACGCCCGGCCGCCATTCCTGCGGCTGGTAGGGCGCCAGCGCCGGCTGCGCCACGATGCGGCGCGTGAGGCGCAGCGAATCGGCGGCGACCTGCCGGTCTTCCGGCGTGCTCAGGTAGTTGGTGGTGATCAGCGGCGCGTCCTGGAACCGGTGGCTGCGGATCCGCACGTGCCCGCGGCTCGTGGGGTTCAGGTTGCAGACGCTCGCGGTGAATGCATTGAACGGGTGCAGCGGCTCGCCGAACGCGTCCAGGCTGAGCGGCTGCACGTGGTACTCCACGTTGGGGTAGGGCTGGTCCGGCGAGCTGCGGGTGAAGGCCCCCAGCTGCGAGGGCGCCATGCTCATGGGCCCGCTGCGCGTGAGCAGGTACTGCAGCCCGATCCGGGCCTTGCCCAGCCAGCTGTTGGCCAGCGTGTTCAGCGTTTCGACGCCCTGCACCTTGAACACCGCCCGGATCTGCAGGTGGTCCTGCAAGTTTTCGCCGACGCCCGGCAGCTCGTGGACCACGGGCACCCCGTGCTGGCGCAGCACCTCGGCCGGCCCGATGCCCGAGAGCTGCAGGATCTGCGGCGAGCCTATGCTGCCGGCGCACAGCAGCACCTCGCCATGGGCATGCGCATGCACCAGTTCGTTGCCCGTCCAGACCACCGCGCCGGTGCAGCGGCGCGAGCCGTCGGCCATCTGTTCGATGGCGAGCTGCTTGACGTGGGCATTGGTCCACATCTCGAAATTCGGCCGGCCATAGCAGATGGGCCGCAGGAAGGCCTTGGCCGTGTTCCAGCGCCAGCCGTTCTTCTGGTTCACCTGGAAGTAGCCCACGCCTTCGTTGTTGCCGCGGTTGAAGTCCTCGCTGTGCGGGATGCCGGCCTGCTGGGCCGCTTTGGCGAAGGCGTCCAGGATGTCCCAGCGCAGGCGCTGGCGCTCCACCCGCCACTCGCCGCCCACGCCATGCAGGGCGTCGGCGCCCTTGTAGTAGTCCTCGTGCTTCTTGAAGTAGGGCAGGCAGTGGTCCCAGGTCCAGTTCGCATCGCCGGTGAGCTGCGCCCAGTGGTCGTAGTCGCGCGCCTGGCCCCGCATGTAGATCATCCCGTTGATGCTGGAGCTGCCGCCCAGCGTCTTGCCGCGCGGGTAGCGCAGCGCCCGCCCGTTCAGGCCGGCGTCCGCCTCGGTGTTGAACAGCCAGTCGGTGCGCGGGTTGCCGATGCAGTACAGGTACCCGACCGGGATGTGGATCCAGTGGTAGTCGTCGCGGCGCCCGGCCTCGATCAGCAGCACCCGTTTGGACGGGTCGGCGGACAGGCGGTTGGCGAGCAGGCAGCCCGCCGTTCCTGCACCGATGATGATGTAGTCGAAGGTGGCGTCGTTGCTCATCCGCCGAGCTTACTTGGCCGTCGGCATGGCGAACTCGGCACCTTTCCCGATGCTCTCGGGCCAGCGCTGCATGATGGACTTCTGCTTGGTGTAGAAGCGCACGCCTTCCTCGCCGTAGGCATGCATGTCGCCGAACAGGCTCTTTTTCCAGCCGCCGAAGCCATGCCAGGCCATGGGCACCGGGATGGGAACGTTCACGCCCACCATGCCCACCTGGACCCGGCGCGAAAACTCGCGCGCCACGTTGCCGTCGCGGGTGAAGATGGACACGCCGTTGCCGTATTCGTGGCTGTTGATCAGGTCGAGCGCCTCGGCCAGGTCCTTCACGCGGGCGCAGCCCAGCACCGGCCCGAAGATCTCTTCCTTGTAGATCTTCATGTCCGGCTTGACGCCGTCGAACAGCGTGCCGCCGATCCAGAAGCCGTTGTCGCAGCCGGCGCCGGCCTGCGCGCCGCGGAACTTGCGGCCGTCGACCACCAGCTTCGCGCCTTCCTGCTCGCCCAGCCCGATGTAGCCGGTGATGCGCTCGTGCGCCGCCTTGCTCACGATGGGGCCCATCTCGGCGTCCAGCTCCAGGCCGTTCTTGACCTTCAGCGCCTGCGTGCGTTCGGCCAGCTTGTCCATGATCCGGTCGCCGGCCGAGCCCACCAGCACGCCCAGCGAGATCGCCATGCAGCGCTCGCCCGCCGAGCCGTAGGCCGAGCCGATCAGGGCATCCACGGCCTGGTCCAGGTCGGCGTCGGGCATCACCACCATGTGGTTCTTGGCCCCGCCCAGCGCCTGCGCCCGCTTGCCGTGGCGGGCGCCGGTCTCGTAGATCTTCTGCGCGATGGTGGTGGAGCCGACGAAGGAGACGGCCTTCACGTCGGGGTGCTCCAGCAGCGCGTCCACCGCATCCTTGTCGCCCTGCACCACGTTGAACACGCCGTCGGGCAGGCCGGCTTCCTGGAGCAGCCGCGCCATCATGATCGACGGCGTGGGGTCCAGCGGGCTGGGCTTGAGCACGAAGGTGTTGCCGGCCGCGATCGCCACCGGGTACATCCACATGGGCACCATCACCGGGAAGTTGAAGGGCGTGATGCCGGCCACCA
>CAZZAW010000146.1:0-6607 GCA_964652405.1 uncultured Ramlibacter sp. | reverse complement strand
TGCGCACCGTGATCTGCTCCACCTGGTCCAGGATCACCTCGCCCTTGGTCGCGAGCTTGGACAGCAGGCCCGGCCGCAGGGGAATGCGGGGCGGCACGTCGTCGTCGGGTTCCAGCCGAGGCGCCGGGCTGCCGGTGTCGTCGAGCTGCACGAAGGCCAGGCCCGTCACGCCCTGGAAGCCCAGCGTGGCGAAGGTCTCGCGGGTGATGGGGGCGCCGTCCTCGATGTCCAGGCGCACCAGCACGTTGCCCTGCACCTTGGGGTCGAAGGTGATCTCGGCCACCTTGCCCACGTCCACCCCGCGGTAGCGCACCGGTGCCTGCGCCTGCAGCCCGGTGACCGTCTCGCGGGTGGAGATCTCGAAGCGGTTGCGCTCGCCGGTGTCGCGGGTCAGCCAGGCGGCCAGCAGCACCAGCAGCACGGTGAGGGCCAGCACGAACAGGCCGGCGGCCAGGGCATGGGCTTTGTTTTCCATCGCTTTGCCTTTTCTCTAGATGGCGAAGGGGTACTCGCGCAGCAGTTCCATCGCGCGCTGGCCCCGTTCGCCGAGGAAAAAATCGTGGACGAAGGGATGCTGGAAGGCAATCACCTCCTTGGGCGGGCCGGTCACGATCACCCGCCGGTCGGCCAGCACGGCGATGCGCGTGGACAGCTCGTACAGCGTATCGAGGTCATGGGTGACCATGATGACCGTGAGCGCCAGGTCGCGGTGCAGCGAGCGCAGCAGGCTCACGAACCCGTCCGAGCTTTCCGGGTCCAGCCCGGCCGTGGGCTCGTCCAGCAGCAGCAGGGGCGGGTCCATGATGAGCGCGCGGGCCAGCGCCACCCGCTTGATCATGCCCCCGGACAGGTCGGACGGCATCTTGAGCGCATCGTCGGGCTTGAGGCCCACCATCTGCAGCTTGACCATGGCCGCCTCGCGGATCAGCGCCGGCGGCAGGGTGCGCAGCTCGCGCAGGGGAAAGGCGATGTTCTCCAGCACGCTGAAGGCCGAGAACAGCGCCCCGTGCTGGAACAGCATGCCGATGCGGCTGGCCGCGCCGCGGCGCCCGATCTGCTCCACCGGCTGGCCCAGCACCTCGATGCGGCCGGCGGCGGGCCGCTCCAGGCCCAGGATCTGGCGCAGCAGCACCGTCTTGCCGGTGCCCGAGCCGCCCACCAGCGACACCACCTCGCCGCGCTGCACGGCGAAGTCCAGGTGCTCGTGCACCACGTAGCGCTTGCCCCCGGGCAGCGGGAAGGCACTGGTCAGCCCGCGGATCTCCACCATGGGCGCGCCCTGGCCGGGCAGCGCGGTGGCGACCACGTCGTCGTCTTCGGCCATCAGATCCCCACGTCCTTGAAGGCGACCGCGAACATCGCGTCCACCAGGATCACCACGGTGATGGAGGTGACCACCGAGGCGGTGGTCCCCTGGCCCAGGCTCTGCGTGTTGGGCTTGACCCGCAGCCCGTAGTGGCAGCCGATCAGCGCGATCAGCAGGCCGAACACCACCGACTTCCCCGTGGCCAGCACCAGGTTGCCCAGCTGCACCGCCTCGGGCAAGGCGCGCACGAAGAAGGTGGGCGTGATGCCCAGCGAGACATCGGCGGCGAGCATGCCGCCGGCCAGCGCGCAGGCGGTGGTCCAGGCGCTGATCAGCGGCATGGCCAGCGCCAGCGCCAGGGCGCGCGGCAGCACCAGCCGGAAACTGTGCGAGATGCCCATGACGCGCATCGCGTCCAGCTCGTCGGTGACACGCATGACGCCGATCTGGGCCGTGATGGCCGAGCCCGAGCGGCCGGCCACCAGGATCGCCGCCAGCATGGGCCCCAGCTCGCGGATCAGCGCAATGCCCAGGATGTTGACGATGTAGGCGTCGGCGCCGAATGCCCGCAGCTGCTGCGAGGTGAGGTAGGCCAGCACCACGCCGATCAGGAAGCCCACCAGTGCGGTGATGGGCAGCGCCGTGGCGCCGATGTGGTACAGGTGACCGGACAGGTCGCGCCAGGGCCCCAGGTGCGGGGCGCGCGCCAGCCGCAACACGTCCAGCGCCAGTTGGCCGATCAGCCGCACGAACCGCGTCAGGTCGTCCAGCCGGTGCAGCACGCCTGCCCCCAGCGCGAGGTAGCTGCGCAGCCAGCTGGTGCGCCGGTGCGCCGGGGCCGGCGCGGTGAACTGCGCCACCCGCTCCAGCACCGCGCGCTGCGAGGGCAGCAGCTCCAGCTGCGAAGGCCATTGCTGGCCCCAGTGGTCCCACAGCAGCTGCGCGCCCACGTGGTCCAGCTGCTGCGCCTGACGCAGGTCCCAGCCGCCGCCGGCGCTGGCGTCGCGCAGGCTGGCCTGCAGCGTGCGCAGCACCCGCGGCTGCGCGAACTGGGCCGCGGTCCACTGGCCCAGCAGCAGCGCGTGCCCGCCCCCGGCGGCAGGCTGCTGCTCCAGGCGGGGGGTGGCATCCGGCATGGGCCAATGCTAACGGCAGAGGTGCAGCCGCGGGGCTGCGCGACAGTGACAGCGCCGCCGGCGGGCCGCGGGTATAAATCGCGCACACCAGGAGACAGCCCATGAGCGATTCCCCCGAGGCCGGCCTGAGGGTCGAGCAGCGCGGTCCCGTGCTGTGGCTCACCATCACCCGCGAGGAGCGCCGCAACGCCATGAGCCATGCCGTGCTGGCGGGCATGGGCAAGGCGCTGGAAGCGGCCCAGGCCGACCGCTCGGTGCGGGCCATCGTGGTCACCGGCGCGGGCGACAAGGCGTTCTGCGCCGGCGCCGACCTGCAGGCGGCCCAGGCCTTCACCACCGACTACTCCGAGCCGCACGGCCACCTGGCCCAGCTGCTGCGCAAGGCCAAAGGCAGCCACGTGCCGCTGGTGGCGCGGGTCAACGGCGCCTGCATGGCCGGAGGCATGGGCCTGCTGGCCATGTGCGACCTGGCCGTGTCAGCGCCGCACGCGGTGTTCGGCCTGCCCGAGGTCAAGGTGGGCGTCTTCCCGGCCCAGGTGCTGGCGGTGCTGCAGCACCTGCTGCCGCGCCGCCACCTGGCCGAGCTGTGCCTGACCGGCGAGCCCATCGATGCGCAGCGCGCGCTGGCGCTGGGCCTGGTCAACCACATCGATGCCGACCTGGACGGCCGGCTCGAATGGCTGCTGCAACGCCTGCTGGACAAGTCGCCGGCCGCGATCCGCCGGGGCCTGTACACCATGAAGAAGATCGAGGCCATGGCGTTCGAGGAATCCATGGCCTTCACCGAGAGCCAGATCGCCCTGTTCACCCTGACGGAGGACGCCAGGGAAGGCCAGGCCGCGTTCCAGGCCAAGCGCAAGCCGCAATGGACGGGGCGGTGAAGCGCCCGGTGCGCATCGGCGGCGCCTCGGGCTTCTGGGGGGACAGCAGTGTGGGCGCGCCGCAGCTGGTGGCGCGCGGCGAGGTCGACTACCTGGTGTTCGACTACCTGGCCGAGCTGACCATGTCGATCCTGGCCGCGGCCCGGTCGAAGAAGCCGGACGGGGGCTACGCCACCGATTTCGTGGACGTGACGCTGCGCGCCATCCTCCCGGACGTGGTGGCCCGGGGCATCCGCGTCGTCAGCAATGCCGGTGGCGTGAACCCCAAAGCCTGCGCCCGGGCGATTGCCGCGCTGGCGGCGGAGCTGGGCCTGACAGTCCGGGTGGCCACCGTGGTGGGCGACGACGTGATGCCCCTGCTCGATGACCTGCGCGGCGAAGGCGTGCGCGAGCTGCAAAGCGGCGCGCCCCTGCCCGCGCGCCTGCTCACGGCCAACGCCTACCTGGGCGCCCTGCCCATCAAGGCGGCGCTGGACGCGGGCGCGCAGATCGTGGTCACCGGCCGCTGCGTGGACAGCGCCGTGACGCTGGGCGCGCTCATGCACGAGTTCGGCTGGGAGGCCGGCGACCATGACCGCCTGGCCCAGGGCAGCCTGGCCGGCCACCTGATCGAATGCGGCTGCCAGGCCACCGGCGGCCTGCACACCGACTGGCAGGACGTGCCCGACTGGGCCCACATCGGCTACCCGGTGATCGAGTGCCACGAGGACGGCAGCTTCGTTGTCACCAAGCCGCCCGGCACGGGCGGGCTGGTGAACCCTGCGGTGGTGGCCGAGCAGCTGCTCTACGAGATCGGGGACCCCCAGCGCTACCTGCTGCCCGACGTGGTGTGCGACTTCAGCCAGGTCCGCCTGGTGGCCGAGGGCGAGCACCGGGTGCGGGTGGAGGGCGCGCGCGGCCTGCCGCCCGGGACCGCGTACAAGGTGAGCGCGACCTGGCTCGACGGCTTCCGCTGCACCGCGCAGCTCACCATCGTCGGGCAGGATGCCGTGGCCAAGGCGCGCCGTACCGGCGAGGCGATCCTGGAGCGCACCCGGGAGCTATTCGCGCAACAGGGACTCGCGGACTACAGCCGCACGCGCATCGAGGTGCTGGGCTCCGAGCTGGGCAACTTCGGCCCGCAGGCGCGCGGGCTGGCATCGCGCGAGGTGGTGCTGCAGCTGGCCGTGATGCACCCGGACAAGGCAGCGCTGGACCTGTTCGCCCGCGAGATCGCGCCGGCCGGCACCAGCTGGTCGCCGGGCACGACCGGGGCCAGCGGCCGGCCCAGCCCCTCGCCCTGCATCCGGCAGTTCGCTTTCCTGCTGGACAAGTCACGGGTGGCGCCGCGCGTGCTGCTGGACAGCGAGCCGCTGCAGGTTCCCATTCCCGAAGGCGGTACCACGCCGCCCCGGCCGCCTGACCCCGAGCTGCCGGCGCTTCCCGCGCCGGAGGACGGTGTGGAGGTGCCGCTCGTCCGCCTGGCCTGGGCCCGCAGCGGCGACAAGGGCGACAGCTCCAACATCGGCGTGATCGCGCGCCGGCCCGAGTGGCTGCCCCTCCTGCGCGGCCAGTTGACCGAGGCGCGCGTGAAGGACTGGCTGGCGCACCTGGTGCAGGGCGAAGTGCGGCGCTACGAGCTGCCGGGCATCGCCGCCTTCAACTTCCTGTGCACGCAGGCATTGGACGGGGGCGGCATGGCCTCGCTGCGCAACGACCCGCTCGGCAAGGGCATGGCGCAGGTGCTGCTGGCCCTGCCGGTGCGCGTGCCGCGCGGCCTGCTCTAGAAGCCGGCGCCCAGCGCGCCGCGCAGGTGCTCCACCAGGCACTGCACCGCGCGGGGCACCTGCGCCGACCAGGGCCGGATGGCATACAGGCGTTCGCCGAAGAAGCCCTGCGGCCGCCAGCCGGGCAGCACCTGCACCAGCTGGCGCGGGCCCAGGTGGGCGGCGGCACTGAAGTCCGGCAGCAGGCCGATGCCCAGGCCGCCCAGCACCGCCTCGCGCAGAGCCTCGCTGTTGTTGGCGCGCAGGCGGCCCTGCACCGGCACGATGACGCTCTCGGCCTGCCGCCGCCCGCCTTCGCGCTCGAAGGACCAGCTCTGGCCGGTGCTGCCGCGCAGGTAGAGCAGGCAGTCGTGGCTGGCCAGTTCGGACGGGTGCGACGGCGTGCCGCGGCGGCGCAGGTAGTCGCGGCTGGCCAGCAGCAGCGAGCGGGTTTCGCACAGCACCCAGGCCACGTGCGTGTCGGGCGGCTCGTGGCTGTGGCGCACCGCCAGGTCGAAGCCTTCCTGCGCCAGGTTGACGAAGCGGTCCGTCAGGTCCAGCTCCACGCGGATGTCGGGGTAGGCCTTGAGGAAAGGCACCAGGGCCGGCACCACATGCTGGCGGCCCAGCGCCACCGGCGCCGTGACGCGCACCAGCCCGCGGGGGCTGCCGGCCAGGTCCTTGATGCCGGCGAAGCTCTGCTCGATGCGGGTGAAGGCGCCCTGGGTTTCGTCCACCAGCTGCTGCCCCGCTTCGGTCAGCCCCACCGAGCGCGTGGTGCGGCGCACCAGCGGCACGCCGGCGGCGCGCTCCAGCTCGGCAATGCGCATGCTCACCGACGCCTTGGAGATGCCCAGGCGGCGGGCCGCCTGGGTGTAGCTGCGGGTCTGCGCCAGCACCGTGAGGAGGTGCAGGTCGGCGAAGGCGGGGGATTCGGTGGCTTTCATGCGCGTTGTTCAGAACCTTGAACAATGTAATCAGCCGGACGCTATTTGCAAAGCCTGGCGGGCGGCATAGACTGGCCGCCCCACTTGCAGGACCCCGGACCATGAACGCACCCGAACGCAACCTCGCCGCCGCCATCGACCACTGGATAGCCGGCCGCACCGTCGCCGGCCGCAGCGGCCGCAGCGCCGATGTCTTCAACCCCGCCACCGGCGTGGTGACGGGCAAGGTGGCCCTGGCCAACGGCGCCGAGGTGGCCCAGGCGGTGGCCGCCGCGCAGGCCGCGTTCCCGGCCTGGGCCGACACCCCGCCGATCCGGCGCGCCCGCGTCATGTTCAAGTTCCTGGAGCTGCTGAACCAGCACCGCGACGAGCTGGCCCGCGCCATCACGGCGGAGCACGGCAAGGTGTTCACCGACGCCCAGGGCGAGGTGACGCGCGGCATCGACATCGTCGAGTTCGCCTGCGGCATCCCGCAGCTGCTCAAGGGTGACTACACCGACCAGGTGTCCACCGGCATCGACAACTGGACGATGCGCCAGCCCCTGGGCGTGGTGGCCGGCATCACGCCCTTCAACTTCCCGGTGATGGTGCC
>CAZZAW010000145.1:0-6719 GCA_964652405.1 uncultured Ramlibacter sp. | reverse complement strand
TGAACCCGCATTTCCCCGCCAGCCCGTGGCGCCTGTCCGTGGCGCCCATGATGGACTGGACCGACCGCCACTGCCGCCACTTCCACCGCCTGCTGAGCCGGCGGGCCTTGCTGTACACGGAAATGGTGACCACTGGCGCCCTGATCCACGGCGACGTTCCCCGTCACCTTGATTTCGGCGGGGACGAGCACCCGGTGGCCCTGCAGCTGGGCGGCAGCGAACCCGCCGACCTGGCGCACTGCGCTCGGCTGGGTCAGCAATGGGGCTATGACGAGATCAACCTCAACTGCGGCTGCCCCAGCGAGCGGGTGCAGCGCGGGGCCTTCGGCGCCTGCCTGATGGCGGAGCCGCAGCTGGTCGCGGACTGCGTCAAGGCCATGCTGGACGTCGTGGACGTGCCGGTGACGGTGAAGCACCGCATCGGCATCGACAAGGACGAGCGCTACGAGTTCGTCCGCGACTTCGTGGGCGCGGTGAGCGAGGCCGGGTGCCGCGTGTTCATCGTCCACGCCCGCAACGCCTGGCTCAAGGGCCTGTCCCCCAAGGAGAACCGCGAGGTGCCCCCGCTGCGCTACGAGACGGTGCACCGGCTCAAGCGCGACTTCCCGCAGCTGACCTTCGCCATCAACGGCGGCATCACCACCTCGGGGCAGATCGCGGGCGAGCTCGAGCGGCTCGACGGCGTGATGGTGGGCCGCGAGGCCTACCACAACCCCTGGTGGCTGGCGTCCTGGGATGCCGACTTCTTCGGCGAGGCCGGGCGCGAGCTCACCCGGGAGCAGGTGGAGGCGCAGATGTGCGACTACATGGCCCGCCAGCAGCGTGAGCACGGCACGCCCTGGAGCGCCATCGCCCGCCACATGCTGGGCCTGCGCAACGGCCTGCCCGGCGCCCGCCGCTGGCGCCAGGTCTGGAGCGACCACAAGCTCAAAGGCCTGGAGCCGCACCGGGTGATGGCGCTGGCGCACGAACGGCAAGCTGCCGCCGCCTGATTTCGACCCGCAAGGACGAGGAACGGGTGACAGCCCCGCCCAATTGCTTTAAACTTAAAATATATAGGTTGGAGCCATCATGAACATCGTGTGCATAGGCGGCGGTCCCTCGGGCTTGTACTTCGCCCTCCTGATGAAGAAGCAGGACCCCTCGCACCAGGTCACGGTGGTGGAGCGCAACAAGCCCTACGACACCTTCGGCTGGGGCGTCGTGTTCTCCGACCAGACCCTGGGCAACCTGCAGGCGGCGGACCCGCAGACCGCCGGCGAGATCCTCGGCGCCTTCAACCACTGGGACGACATCGAGGTGAACATCCGCGGCGAGAAGTTCACCTCGGGCGGCCACGGCTTCTGCGGGATCGGCCGCAAGCGACTGCTCAACATCCTGCAGAAGCGCTGCGAGGAGCTGGGCGTGAACCTGGTGTTCGAGACCGAGGTGCGGGACGACGAACAGTTTCCCGAGGCCGACCTCATCATCGCCAGCGACGGGCTGAACAGCCGCATCCGCACCAAGTACCAGGCGACCTACCAGCCCGACATCGACGTGCGCCAGTGCCGCTTCGTCTGGCTGGGCACGCACAGGAAGTTCGACGCCTTCACCTTCGCCTTCGAGGAGACGGCGCACGGCTGGTTCCAGGCCCATGCCTACCAGTTCGACGGCGACACCTCCACCTTCATCGTGGAGACGCCCGAGGACGTGTGGCTCAAGGCAGGCCTGGACAAGATGGAGAAGGAAGAGTCCATCGCGTTCTGCGAGCGCCTGTTCGCGAAGTACCTGGACGGGCACCCGCTGATGTCCAACGCGGCGCACCTGCGCGGCTCCGCGCAGTGGATCAAGTTCCCGCGCGTGGTCTGCAAGACCTGGGTGCACCACAACGGCCGCGCGCCAGTGGTGCTGATGGGCGACGCCGCCCACACGGCGCATTTCTCCGTGGGCTCGGGCACCAAGCTGGCGCTGGAGGATTCCATCGAACTGGCGCGCTGCATCGGCCGCTCCAAGGGCGACCTCACGCAGGCGCTGCAGGACTACGAGGCGGTCCGCAGCGTCGAGGTGCTCAAGATCCAGAACGCCGCGCGCAACTCGACCGAATGGTTCGAGAACGTGGCACGTTACGTGAACCTGCCGGCGCCGCAGTTCGCCTATTCGCTGCTCACGCGCAGCCAGCGCATCAGCCACGAGAACCTGCGCCTGCGCGACAAGGCCTACGTGGAGGACTACGAGGACTGGATCGCTTTGCGCGCCGGCCTGCAGCGCTCGCCGGCGCAGCAGCCGGTGCCGCCCATGTTCACGCCGTTCACGCTGCGCGGCGTCACGCTCAAGAACCGCGTCGTGGTCTCGCCCATGGCGCAGTACTCCTGCGTCGACGGCCTGCCGGCGGACTACCACCTCGTGCACCTGGGCGCCCGCGCCATGGGCGGCGCGGGGCTGGTGTTCGTGGAGATGACCTGCCCGACGCCGGAGGCCCGCATCACCCCGGGCTGCCCCGGCCTCTGGAACGAGGCCCAGCGGGACGGCTTCAAGCGCATCGTGGACTACATCCACCAGCACACCG
This sequence comes from uncultured Ramlibacter sp., assembly GCA_964652405.1. Lineage (GTDB taxonomy): Bacteria > Pseudomonadota > Gammaproteobacteria > Burkholderiales > Burkholderiaceae_C > Ramlibacter. The sequence goes on along the minus strand of CAZZAW010000145.1, from coordinate 4,174 downwards.
GCGCCAAGGTGGCCATGCAGCTGGGGCATGCCGGTCCCAAGGGCTCGACCCGGGTGCCCTGGGAAGGCGAAGACCAGCCGCTGCCAGAAGGCAACTGGCCGCTGCTCGCGGCCTCGCCCCAGCAATACCTGGACGGCGTGAGCGACTGGTCCCGTCCCATGACGCGCGCCGACATGGACCGGGTGCGGGAAGACTTCGTGCGCAGCACCCGGTATGCCGCGGAGGCCGGCTTCGACTGGCTGGAGCTGCACTGCGCCCACGGCTACCTCCTGTCCAGCTTCATCTCGCCCCTGACCAACCAGCGGACCGACGAGTACGGCGGCTCGCTGGAGAACCGCCTGCGCTGGCCGCTGGAGGTGTTCAGGGCCATGCGCGCCGCGTGGCCGCAGCACCTGCCGATGTCGGTGCGGATTTCCGCGCACGACTGGGTGGAGGGCGGCATCACGCCCGACGACGCGATCGCCATCGCCCGCGCCTTCAAGGCCGCCGGCTGCGACCTGGTGGACGTGTCCTCCGGCCAGGTGAGCAAGAAGCAGAAGCCGGTGTACGGCCGCATGTACCAGACGCCGTTCGCCGACCGGATCCGCAACGAAGCCGGCATCGCCACCATGGCGGTGGGCGCGATTTCCGAGGCGGACCATGTCAACAGCATCATCGCCGCCGGCCGGGCGGACCTGTGCGCGGTGGCGCGGCCGCACCTGGCCAACCCGGCCTGGACGCTGCTGGAGGCGGCGAAGATCGGCTACCTCGACGCGCGCTGGCCGGTGCAGTACCTCTCCGGCAAGTCGCAGCTGGAGCGCAACCTCGAACGGGAAAAGGCCTTGCAGGCCCAGGAGACAACGAATGAACGATTCAACTGAGCGCGTGGACCCGGCGCTCGCCGCCGGCAACCGCAGGCAGCTCGCAGGCTATGCCGCCACGCATTTCGGCTGGCAGGTGGAGCAGGGCGTGGCCACGGTCACGCTCAACCGCCCCGAGCGCAAGAACCCGCTCACCTTCGACTCGTACGCGGAACTGCGCGACCTGTTCGGCCAGTTGAAATACGCCACCGACGTCCTGGCCGTGGTGGTCACCGGCGCCGGCGGCAACTTCTGCTCGGGGGGCGACGTCCACGAAATCATCGGCCCGCTGGTGCGCCTGGAAGCGCCGGAGCTGCTGATGTTCACCCGCATGACGGGCGACCTGGTCAAGGCCATGCGGGCCTGCCCGCAGCCCATCGTCGCAGCCGTCGACGGCGTTTGCGCCGGCGCGGGCGCCATCGTCGCCATGTCCTCCGACATGCGCCTGGGCACGGCCCGCAGCAAGACCGCCTTCCTGTTCAACCGCGTCGGCCTCGCCGGCTGCGACATGGGCGCCTGCGCCATCCTGCCTCGCCTCATCGGCCAGGGCCGCGCCAGCGAACTGCTCTACACCGGCCGCTCCCTGGGCGGGGAGGAGGGCGAGCGCTGGGGGTTCTTCAACCGCCTGTGCGATCCCGAGGCGCTGCTGCCCGAGGCCCTGAAGCTCGCGGCCGAACTGGCGCAGGGCCCCACGTTCGCCAACGGCATCACCAAGACCATGCTGCACCAGGAATGGGCCATGACCATCGAACAGGCGATCGAGGCCGAAGCCCAGGCCCAGGCCATCTGCATGATGACCGAGGACTTCAACCGGGCCTACGAGGCTTTCGTCGCCAAGCGCAAACCGCAGTTCGAAGGCAACTGAGCCATGGCCGACACGCGCTACCTCGACTGGCCCTTCCTGGAAGACCGCCATCGCTCGCTGGCCCGAGAGCTGGATGCCTGGGCCGGGCAGAACATCCGCGCGCACCACGGTGCGGACGTCGACGACGAGTGCCGGGCCCTGGTCCGCTCGCTGGGAGCGGCCGGCTGGCTGCGGCACGCGGTGCCGTCCGCGCCCGAGCGGGGCATCGACACCCGGTCCATCTGCCTGGTGCGCGAAACCCTGGCCCGCCACAGCGGCCTCGCGGATTTCGCCTTCGCGATGCAGGGCCTGGGGTCGGGCGCGATCAGCCTGCAGGGCACCTCCGCCCAGAAGGAAAAGTACCTGGGCCGGGTCGCGCGCGGCGAGGCGATCGCGGCCTTTGCATTGTCGGAGCCGGGCGCCGGCTCGGATGTGGCCGCCATGCAATGCGCGGCGCACGTCGAGGACGGCCATGCCGTGCTCAACGGAGAGAAGACCTGGATCTCGAACGGCGGCATCGCCGACTTCTACGTGGTGTTCGCCCGCACCGGCGAAGCGCCCGGCGCCCGTGGCATCTCGGCCTTCATCGTGGACGCCGGCACGCCGGGGTTCGAGATCGCCGAGCGCATCGAGGTGATCGCGCCGCACCCGCTGGCCCGCCTGAGGTTCACCAATTGCCGGGTGCCCCTGTCGCAGCGGGTGGGCGAGGGGGGCGAAGGCTTCAAGGTCGCGATGCGCACGCTGGACGTGTTCCGCACCTCGGTGGCGGCCGCGGCCCTGGGCTTTGCCCGGCGGGCCCTGGACGAGGCGCTGCGGCGCGCCACCACGCGCAAGATGTTCAACCAGTCGCTGGCCGACTTCCAGCTGACCCAGGCCAAGCTGGCCCAGATGGCCACCACCATCGACAGCGCCGCCCTGCTGGTCTACCGGGCTGCGTGGCAGCGCGACCAGGGCCACGGCGTCACCCGCGAGGCCGCCATGGCCAAGATGGTGGCCACCGAAGGCGCGCAGCAGGTGATCGATTCCGCAGTGCAGATCTTCGGCGGCCTGGGGGTGGTGAGCGGCCATCCGGTCGAGCAGCTGTACCGGGAGGTCCGGTCGCTGCGCATCTATGAAGGCGCGACCGAGGTGCAGCAGCTCATCATCGCGCGCGAACTCCTCAAGGACGTGAAGGAACAGGCATGAAAGCAATCCTGCCCGAGGGCTGGCCCCGCCCCAAGGGGTATGCGAACGGCGTGCTGGCCCAGGGCCGCCTGCTCTTCATCGCCGGCATGATCGGCTGGGACGCGCAGGGCGTGTTCCACAGCGACGATTTCGCAGTGCAGGCCAGGCAGGCGCTCAGGAATGTCGCCGACGTGCTGCGCGAGGCGGGCGGCAAGCCTGAAAATATCGTCCGCATGACCTGGTACGTCACCGACAAGCGCGAGTACCTGGCCGCGGCCCGGGAGATCGGGCGGGCCTTCCGCGAGGTGATCGGGCACTACGACATCGCCATGACCGCTGTGGAGGTCCGGGCGCTGATCGAGGACCGCGCCAAGGTCGAGATCGAAGCCACCGCCGTTCTTCCCGACTAAAAGGATTTCCCCATGGCCGCCAAGGCAAGCTTCAACTGGGCCGACCCGCTGCTGCTGGACGCGCAGCTCACCGACGACGAGCGCTCCGTGCGCGATGCCGCGGCTTCCTATTGCCAGGAGCGCCTGGCCCCGCGCGTGCTGGAGGCCTTCCGCAACGAGCAGACCGACCTGGCCATCTTCAAGGAGATGGGCGAGCTGGGCCTGCTGGGCCCCACCATCCCCGAGCAGTACGGCGGCGCCGGGCTGAACTACGTGTGCTATGGTCTGGTGGCGCGCGAGGTCGAGCGGGTGGACTCGGGCTACCGCTCCATGATGAGCGTGCAGTCCTCGCTGGTGATGGTGCCGATCTTCGAATTCGGCAACGAGGCCACGAAGCAGAAGTACCTGCCCAAGCTGGCCCGGGGCGAGTGGATCGGCTGCTTCGGCCTGACCGAGCCCAACCACGGCTCCGACCCGGGCAGCATGGTCACCCGGGCCAAGAAGGTCGACGGCGGCTACAAGCTCACCGGCAACAAGATGTGGATCACCAACAGCCCGGTGGCCGATGTGTTCGTGGTCTGGGCCAAGGACGACGAGGGCGCGATCCGCGGCTTCGTGCTTGAGAAGGGCTGGAAGGGCCTGTCCGCCCCCAAGATCACCGGCAAGGTGGGCCTGCGCGCCTCGATCACCGGCGAGATCGTGATGGACGAGGTGTTCTGCCCCGAGGAGAACGCCTTCCCCGAGGTACGCGGCCTCAAGGGCCCGTTCACCTGCCTGAACTCGGCCCGCTACGGCATCGCCTGGGGCGCGCTGGGCGCGGCCGAGGACTGCTGGCACCGCGCCCGCCAGTACGTGCTGGACCGCAAGCAGTTCGGCAAGCCGCTGGCGGCCAACCAGCTGATCCAGAAGAAGCTGGCCGACATGCAGACCGAGATCAC
>CAZZAW010000144.1:0-6731 GCA_964652405.1 uncultured Ramlibacter sp. | reverse complement strand
GGCCTGGGCCTGGCGGCGCTGGCGTCCTACCTGGGCTTCGGCGAAGCACTGGCCAACATCATGCTGATCGCCCTGATCGCCTTCGCCGTGCTGGCCGTGATTGGCCTGGTGATGCGCAACCGCATGGCGCGCAGCGCTACCCCCGCCCTGGCCGGTGCGGGTGCGGGCGGTGGCGCGGGAGCTGGCGGCACGGGACGGCCTTTCGGCGGCACCCGGATCGGGTCGGCCCTGGGCGGCCTGCCGGCCACCACAGCAGGCGCGGCCGCGATTCCTGCCGACTTCGATGCGGCCGGGTTCGCCCGCAACGCGATGGCGCAGTTCACGGCCTTGCAGTCGGCCAACGACGCGCGTGACCTGCAGCGCCTGCGCGACTACCTCACGCCCGAGATGTTCGAGATCGTGCGCGAGGAAGTGGAAGCGCGGGGCGACGCGCCCCAGCAGACCGAGGTGTTCGGCCTGAACGCCCAGGTGGTCGAGGTGGTGGAAGAAGCCGATCGCTACATCGTGAGCGTTCGCTTCACCGGCAGCGTGCGCGAGCAGGCCGGCGCCGTCCCCGAGGACTTGGACGAGATCTGGCACCTGACCAAGCCGCGCACCGGGTTCGGCGGCTGGGTGGTGGCTGGCATCCAGCAAGTCGTTCCCAACGCCTGAGCACGGCCATGGCTGCCTTGAGCTGGATCGTCTTCGGCCTGCTGGCCCTGCTCTGGACTGCCGGAGCCTGGGTCACGGTCGAGGCCACCGAGTGGATCGCGCAGGCCCTGGCCTCGGGATCGGCGGTGCAGGCGGCGCGCGACATCGCGTCGCTGCCGCTGCCGGCCTGGCTGCGCCTGTGGATCGACCCGGCCTGGTTCGAGGCGCTGCAATCCCTGGTGCAATGGTCGGCCGGCGTCCTGGGCGCCGGCCTGCCCTTCGCCGGCACCGCCGCGGTGTGGATCACCGCGGCGATCTGGATCACCTGGGGCCTGGGCCTGGTCCTGCTGCTGGCAGCCGCCACGGCAGTCCACCTCCTGCTGCGCCGCCGCGGGCGCCGCAACGCCCTGGCCTGACGCCATGCACGCCCCCCACGCACCGGCTCCGCGATCAGCCGGCCGGGAGAGCCTCGCGCGCGAGCAGGCGCTGAACCAGCGGGTGCTGCACGCGCCGCTCGGCGGAGATCAGGAAAAAGGTCTCCACGAGCTCGGGGCTGTCTCCCAGCAGCACCAGGCCGCGGTCGGCCAGCAGCTCCTGGCGCGACCACTGCGAGGTGGGGAAGGCGCCCATGCCGCTGCGGCCGAAAGCCGCGAGCAGGGCGCTGTCCTCGAATTCCCCGGCCACCCGCGGGCGCAGTCCTTCGCGTTCGAACCACTGGTCGATGCGCGCCCGGATCGCGGCGTGGCCGGTGGGCAGCAGCACGGGCAGCTGCGCCAGGCAGGCCGGAAATTTCTGCCCGCGCTTGACCATGGCGGCCGGCGCGAACCAGGCCAGCGGCGCCTCGCCCAGGCGGTGGCTGTACAGCCGCAGGTTGGGATTGGACGGGGCGGCGCGGTCCGACAGCACGGCATCGAGCCGGTGCAGGGCCAGGTCGGCCAGCAGCCGGTCGAACTCGTCCTCATGGCACAGCAGGCGCACCTGCGCCTCGTCGACGACCGGGTGCAGCAGGTGCCGCACCACCAGCTTGGGCAGGCCGTCGGAGATGCCAACCCGCAGGCGCACGCCCTGGCCCGTCGCCGCGTCGCGGACGGCGGCTGGCAACTGCTCGCCCAGCTGGAAGATCTGGTCGGCATAGGCCATGGCGGCCTCGCCGGCTTCGGTCAGCGCGATCGCGCGGCCGGAAGGCTTGAGCAGGGCGTGGCCGAGCGCCTGCTCGAGCGCCCGGACCTGCGCGCTGACGGTCTGCACCGCCATGCCCAGCCGCTCGGCTGCGCGCGAGATGCCGCCCTCCTTGGCCACCACCCAGAAGTAGTAGAGATGGTGAAAGTTCAGCGGCGCTGCCATGCGGTGCCTGGTCCCTTCAAAAAGAAACTGGAAGAACAACCATGATGATGGACGTCACGCCCACGATGTGGGCCCTCTTCGGCGCCGTGGTGCTGGTCGCCCTGGTGATCGATTTTGTCAGCCTCAAGAAACAGGGCGCGCACGCTGTGGGCATGCGCGAGGCCGCCATCTGGTCGGTGCTCTGGGTCATGGTCTCCGTGGCCTTCGTCGGCTGGCTGTGGTGGTACCTGGGCGGCACCTCCGGCGACGCCCAGCGCGAGGCGGTCGCCAACGCCAAGGCCCTGGAATACATCACCGGCTACCTGGTCGAAAAGGCGCTGGCCGTGGACAACATCTTCGTGTTCCTGATGCTGTTCACGTACTTCGGCGTGCCCGCGGAATTCCAGAAGCGGGTGCTGATGATCGGCATCCTGGGCGCGCTGGTGCTGCGCGCCATCATGATCCTGGTGGGCGCCTGGCTGGTGGCAAGCTTCCACTGGATCCTGTACGTGTTCGGCGCCTTCCTGGTCTTCACCGGCGTCAAGATGTGGTGGGCCGCCGGCCAGGAACCCGACATGGCGAACAACCCGGTGCTCAAGTGGATCAACCGGCACATGAAGGTGGCGCCCAATTTCGACGGCGAGAAGTTCTTCACCCAGGTGAACGGCGTGCGCATGGCGACACCGCTCTTCGTGGTGATCCTGCTGATCGGCGTGGTGGACGTGATCTTCGCTGTGGACTCGATCCCGGCGATCTTCGCGATCACGACCGACCCGTTCATCGTGCTCACCTCCAACGTGTTCGCGATCCTGGGCCTGCGCGCCATGTACTTCCTGCTGGCCGGGATGCACGAGCGCTTCCACCTGCTCAGCTACGGCCTGGCCGTGGTGCTGGTGCTGATCGGCACCAAGATGCTGCTGATCGACATCTACAAGATCCCGGTGGCCTGGTCCCTGATCGCGACCGTGGTGGTGCTGGCGACCTCGATGTTCCTGTCGCTGCGGATCCCGCCCAAGGGGCACGGTGGGAACGCCTACCCGTTTGCGCCCAAGCGCGCGGAGCACGGGGAACGCTGATCAGACCCCCCGCGCCCGGTCAGCCGCGAACTGCCGGGCGTACGCGGCGAAGGTGCCGGCGTCCAGCGCGTCGCGCACCTCCTGCATCAGGTTCAGGTAGTAGTGCAGGTTGTGGAGGCTGGCCAGCATGGGGGCCAGCATCTCCCCGCAGCGCTCCAGGTGGTGCAGGTAGGCGCGGCTGAAGTTCTGGCAGGTGTAGCAGGTGCAGCTCTCGTCCAGCGGCCGCTCGTCGGCGCGGTGGCGCGAGTTGCGGATCTTGAGGTCGCCGAAGCGGGTGAACAGGTGGCCGTTGCGCGCGTTGCGCGTCGGCATCACGCAGTCGAACATGTCCACCCCTTGCGCCACGCCGGCCACCAGGTCTTCCGGCGTGCCCACGCCCATCAGGTAGCGCGGCTTGTGCGCCGGCAGCCGGTGCGGGGTGTGCGCCATGATGCGCAGCATGTCCTCCTTGGGCTCGCCCACGCTGACGCCGCCGACGGCGTAGCCGGGGAAGTCCATCGCGACCAGCTGCTCCAGCGACTCCTGGCGCAGGTGCTCGAACATGCCGCCTTGCACGATGCCGAACAGGGCGTTGGGGTTCTCCAGCCGCGCGAACTCGGTCTTGCAGCGCTGCGCCCAGCGCAGGCTGAGTTCCATGGAGAAGCGCGCCTCGGCCTCGGTCGTGACGTGGCCCTTGGTCTCGTAGGGCGTGCACTCGTCGAACTGCATGACGATGTCGCTGTTCAAGATCGTCTGGATCTGCATCGAGACCTCGGGCGTGAGGAACAGCTTGTCGCCGTTGACGGGCGAAGCGAACTTCACGCCTTCCTCGGTGATCTTGCGCATCTCGCCCAGGCTCCAGACCTGGAAGCCGCCCGAGTCGGTGAGGATGGGCTTGTCCCAGCCTTCGAACCGGTGCAGCCCGCCGAACTGCTGCAGCACGTCCAGCCCGGGGCGCATCCACAGGTGGAAGGTGTTGCCCAGGATGATCTGCGCGCCCATCTCGTGCAGCGACCGCGGCATCACGCCCTTGACGGTGCCGTAGGTGCCCACGGGCATGAAGATCGGCGTCTGCACCACGCCGTGGTTCAGGGTGAGGCGGCCGCGCCGGGCCAGGCCCTCGGTCTTGAGCAGGTCGAACTGGAGCATGTCTAGCTTTCGCGGGCGAGCAGCATGGCGTCGCCGTAGGAGAAGAAGCGGTAGCGCTGGGCGATGGCGTGGCGGTAAAGCGCCATCACGCGGTCGTACCCGGCGAAGGCCGACACCAGCATCATGAGGGTGGACTTGGGCAGGTGGAAGTTGGTCACCAGCAGGTCCACCACGCGGAAGCCGAAGCCCGGCGTGATGAAGATGCTGGTGTCGCCCTGCGGCTGGCCCGTGGCGGCCCAGGACTCCAGGGTGCGCACGGTGGTGGTGCCCACGGCCAGCACGCGGCCGCCGCGCTCCCGGGTGGCGGCGATCGCCTGCTGCGTGGCCGCGGGCACGTCGTACCACTCGCTGTGCATGCGGTGCTCGGCGATGTTCTCGGTCTTCACCGGCTGGAAGGTGCCGGCGCCCACGTGCAGGGTGACGCTGGCGCGGTGCACGCCGCGCGCGTCCAGTGCCGCGAGCACGGCGTCGTCGAAATGCAGGGCGGCCGTGGGCGCGGCGACCGCGCCGGGGTTCCGGGCGAACACGGTCTGGTAGCGCTGTTCGTCGTCGGCCGTGTCGGCGTGCTCGATGTAGGGCGGCAGCGGCACGTGGCCGTGGCGCTCCATCACCTCGTACGGGTCGGCGCTGAATGCAAGGCGGAACAGGGCGCCGTCGTCCTCGGGCCAGCGGCCCAGGAGCGTGGCGGTAAACCCGCCGTCCATGGCCAGCACTGTGCCCACCGGCGGCTTCTTGCTCACCTTCATGTGGGCCACCACCTCGCGGCCCTGCAGCACGCGCTCGACCAGCAATTCCAGCTTGCCGCCGGTGGGCTTGCCGCCGAACAGGCGCGCCTTGACCACGCGCGTGTCGTTGAACACCAGCAGGTCGCCTTCGCGCAGCAGCGAAGGCAGCTCGCGGAAGATGCGGTCCGCGGGTGCCGGCCCGGTGCCATCGAGCAGGCGCGAGCCGCTGCGTTCGGGCGCGGGGTGCTGGGCGATCAGGTCGGGGGGCAGGGCGAAATCGAAATCGCCCAGGGTGAAGGTGCGCATGCTGCTTGAGGGCCGGACGGACCCATGCCAAGTGGGGAAGGGCAGAATTGTCCCATGCCCGCCGCCAAGGCCCTGTCCGAACCCCAGAAGGCCCTCGCCAAGCTGGGGCTCACCCGCGACATCGACCTGGCGCTGCACCTGCCGATCCGCTACGAGGACGAGACGCGCATCGTCAAGCTGCGCGACGCGCGCGAGGGCGACACGGTGCAGATCGAAGCCACCGTGACCGCCAGCGAGATCGCCTACCGCCCGCGCCGCCAGCTGGTGGTGACCGTGGACGACGGCAGCGACACCTGCGTGCTGCGCTTCTTCACCTTCTACCCGTCGATGCAGAAGTCGCTGGCCGTGGGCCACCGCGTGCTGGTGCGCGGCGAGCTCAAGGGCGGCTTCCTGGGCTGGCAGATGGTGCATCCCACCTGCCGGGCCGCGGGCGGCGCCTTGCCCGAGGCGCTGACGCCGGTCTATTCCACGGTGGCCGGCCTGCCCCAGGCCTACCTGCGCAAGTGCGTGCTGGCCGCTTTGGGCCGCGCCGACCTGTCGGACACCCTGCCGGCCGGCTTTCCAGGCGAAATGGGCCTGCAGCCCGCCTGGGACCTGCGCCGGGTGCTATCGTTTTTGCACCAACCGGGGCCGGACACCCCCTTGGCCACCCTGGAAGACCGCAGCCACCCGGCCTGGCAGCGCCTGAAGGCCGAGGAGCTGCTGGCGCAGCAGCTGTCGCAGCTGGAAAGCAAGCGCGAGCGCGATGCTCTGCGTTCGCCGCCGCTGCCCTCGCGCCGGGGTGGGCTGCACGAGCAGCTGCTGGCGGCGCTGCCGTTCCAGCTGACGGGTGCGCAGCGCCGGGTCGGCGAGGAGATCGCCCGCGACCTGGCCCGCGCCGTGCCCATGCACCGGCTGCTGCAGGGCGACGTGGGATCGGGCAAGACCGTGGTCGCCGCGCTGGCCGCCGCGATCGCGATCGATGCCGGCCGGCAGTGCGCGCTGATGGCGCCCACCGAGATCCTGGCCGAGCAGCATTTCCGCAAGCTGATCGGCTGGCTGGAACCGCTGCTCGCGCCGCGCGGCCTGCGCGTGGCCTGGCTTACGGGCAGCCAGAAGAAGAAGGAGCGCGGGCAGATGCTGGAGCTGATCGCCAGCGGCGAGGCCGCGCTGGTGGTCGGCACGCACGCCGTGATCCAGGAGCAGGTGCAGTTCAAGGCGCTCGCCCTGGCCATCATCGACGAGCAGCACCGCTTCGGTGTGGAGCAGCGGCTGGCCCTGCGCGGCAAGATGGCTGCCGGGCAAGGCGAGGAGCCCCACCTGCTGATGATGTCGGCCACGCCGATTCCGCGCACGCTGGCGATGAGCTACTACGCCGACCTGGACGTCTCCACCCTGGACGAGCTGCCGCCCGGCCGCACGCCGGTGGTCACCAAGCTGGTGGCGGACAGCCGGCGCGACGAGGTGACCGAGCGCATCCGCGCGCAGATCGCCCAGGGGCGGCAGGTGTATTGGGTCTGCCCGCTGATCGAGGAAAGCGAGGCGCTGGACCTCACCAACGCCA
>CAZZAW010000143.1:0-6741 GCA_964652405.1 uncultured Ramlibacter sp. | reverse complement strand
CTGGGTCACCATGGCCGGCTTCGGCATCGCCATCGTGGTGGGCGTGCTGCTGGGCTTCATCATCGGCAGCTCGCGCCTGGCCTACGCGGCGGTGTACCCGCTCATGACCGCGTTCAACGCGCTGCCCAAGGCCGCCTTCGTGCCCATCCTGGTGGTCTGGTTCGGCATCGGCATCGGCCCGGCCATCCTCACGGCCTTCCTGATCTCGTTCTTTCCCATCATGGTCAACATCGCCACCGGCCTGGCCACGCTGGAGCCCGAGCTCGAGGACGTGCTGCGGGTACTGGGCGCCAAGCGCTGGGACGTGCTGGTCAAGGTGGGCCTGCCGCGCTCCATGCCCTACTTCTACGGCTCGCTCAAGGTCGCGATCACGCTGGCCTTCGTCGGCACCACGGTGTCGGAGATGACGGCGGCCAACGAAGGCATCGGCTACCTGCTGATCTCGGCCGGCTCGGCCATGCAGATGGGCCTGGCCTTCGCCGGCCTCGTGGTGGTCGGCGCCATGGCCATGCTGATGTACGAGCTGTTCAGCTACGTCGAGCGGCACACCACCGCCTGGGCGCATCGCGGGTCGCAGAACCAGTAGGCGCTTCGCCATGGATCCCGGGCCAAGCCCGGGATGACAACCTCTTCGATGGCTGTCATTGCGGGCTTGACCCGCAATCCATGCAGGCCCGCCACGACAGGTCCTCAGCGGTGGACCTCTTCCTCTCCCGCCCGTGACAGCACCTCCATCAGCTTGCGCCGGATCAGGATGCCCGGCCGGTCGGAATCCATGGAGTACTCGACGCCGCGGCGGCGCAGGTCGACCACCGCGTCGGGATCGGTGGACTCCAGGATGTCCTTGTCCTCGCGCGTGATCTCGGCGTCGAAGTCGACCAGTATCTGCGCCGGACAATCGGCTTCGGTGTCGTTGCGGAACAGCCACTGGCACAGCTGCATGCGGCCATCGGTCATGGGCGTGAAGCAGTTGATGATCACGTGGCGGATGCCTGAGGGGTACTCGATGTCCAGCCGGCGGGAGAACGGCAGGAAGTAGGCGTTGCGCATGTGACGGGTGGTGATCGGCTCCTGCACCCCGCTGATCGCGCGGAAGCGCTCGGGGTTGGCCGCCGCTATCACGGTCTCGGCGTAGAACCCGCCTTCCTTCTCCACCAGCTCGTACTTGCTCGGCGCGGGCCGGTCGGCCACGCCGAAGGTGGCGCGGTGAACGAAGCTGAAGTGCGAATTGTCGAACGAGTTCTCCAGGGCGCGTATCGGGCTGGTGTCCCAGGTCTCGTAGAACTGGAAGATGGTGCGCCAGCCGGGCGCGCCGAACTCCGGAACGTCAGGGATGTCGGCCAGGGGCTCCTCCAGCGCGACCCAGGCATACCCGTAGCGCGCCGTGCAGCGGTAGGACGTGGTGCGGTAGTCGGGCGGCACGGCCCGGTCCGCCCCGTACTGCGGGATGCGGATCACGCGGCCGCCGCCGTCGTAGGTCCAGCCGTGGTAGCCGCATTGCAGGTGGCCGGTGGCGCAGGGGCTTCCCTGCGCGTCCACGCACCAGCCCTTGGACAGCCGGGCCGTGCGGTGGCAGCAGCGGTCGCGCAAGGCGGCCGGCTGGCCGTCGGGGCCGATGAACAGGACGATGTCCTCGCCCAGCAGGGTGAAAGGCTTGGGTCCGTCCTGCAGGTGCGTGAGCGGCATGACGGCATGCCAGAACTTGCGGAAGACGGGTTGGCGGGTGACCAGCATGGCCGATTGCTCCTTCGCGGCCCAGGCCGCGTGCTCAGAGCAATTTCCTGCCGCGCCCCCATGGCGACGGTGAACGCTTCTACTCCGTGGCGGGAGATTAGCAAGCGGCAGGCCAGCCGCGGCTGGCATGGATGCTGCTGAAAGCGCGTAGAGAGTAGAAGCGTTCAGCATGGCCGCACCGACGCGGTGCGCGATGCCCGGAAATTGCTCTTGACCCGTCCCGGCCCGCACCACTGGTGCGGCCGGCGTCATGAGCCTCGTCCCGGAGTCCGCTTCCATGATCCACCGCCGCCATTTCCTCGGCACGGCCAGCGCCATCGCCGCCGCCACCCTCGCCACCCCTCTTCGCGCGCAAACCCCCGCCCGGCTCACGCCGCTGAAGTTCACGCTGGATTTCCGCGTCACCGGGCAGACCGCGCCGTTCTTCCTGGCCCAGCAGAAAGGCTACTACCGTGAGGAAGGGCTGGACGTCACGATCGACGTGGGCGCCGGCTCGGTGGCGTCCATCACGCGCATCGCCAGCGGCGTCTACCAGATGGGGCTGGGCGACATCAGCTCGCTGGTCGAGTTCAATGCGCAGAACCCCGGCACGCCACTGGTGCAGGCCGTCTACCAGTATTACAACCGCGCGCCCTTCACCATCATCGGCCGCAAGGACCGCGGCATCACCACCGACTTCCGCAGCCTGCAGGGCAAGCGGATCGCCGCCGCCGCGGTGGAGTCGACCCGCCGCAGCTGGCCCATGGTGGCGCGCAAGCTGCGCGCCTCGCCCGACCTGTTCACCTGGGTCACCACGGACTTCAGCGCCCGCGACAACGTGATGGTGCGCGGCGACGTGGATGGCGCGACCTACTTCCACGACTCCGCGGTGTCGCTGTTCTCGCGCATGAAGCTGGACGAGCTGTCGGTGCTGCAGTACGCCGACGCCGGCGTCAACCTGTACGGCAACGCCATCCTGGCCAGCAGCCACCTGGTCGCCCAGAACCCCAAGGCCGTGGCCGCCTTCCTGCGGGCGAGCAACCGCGCCATCGTCGAGACCTTCAACGACCCGCTGCCGGCGATCGCCGCCACGCGCCAGCGCGAACCCATCCTGGACGAGAAGGTGGAGCTGGAGCGCTGGCGCATCACCTCCCGCTACGTGGGCGCCGTCGACACGCAGTCCCATGGGCTGGGCGACATCCGCAAGCTGGTGCTCGAGCAGCAGGTCGACGAGGTGACCCTGGTGTACGGCCTGAAGCAGCGGCCCTCGGCCGACGCCGTGTTCAACACCTCCATGCTCCCGCCCCGCGCCGAGCGGACGCTACGGGCATGAGCGGCCGCGCGTTCGACGACCAGGACGCGCTGTACCTGCGCGAGGCCATCGCCTTGGCGCAGATCGCGCGCGACCGGGGCAACCGCCCCTTCGGCGCGGTGGTGGTGGGCGAAGGCGGCGCGGTGCTGGCGCGCGCCTGGTGCGACACCAGCGAGCGCGGCGACTGCACCGGCCACGCCGAGACCAACGCCGTGCGCCAGGTCAGCCCTCGCTTTTCGCGCGAGACGCTGGCCGCAGCCACCCTGTATTCCTCGGCCGAGCCCTGCGTGATGTGCGCCGGGGCCATCTTCTGGTCCAACATCGGGCGCGTGGTGTTCGGCATCGACGCCGTGCGCCTGCGTGAGTACCGCGGCGAGCGCGCCGAGCAGCGCGATGCCGAGCTGTCCTGCCGCGACGTGTTCGCGGCTTCGCCCCATCGCATCGAGTGCCTGGGGCCGGAGCTGGTGGACGAGGCGCGCGCGCCGCACGAAGGCTTCTGGGCCACCTGAGCTGCGTACACTCGCCCGATGGGCTGGAATGCACGGCTGTCGCTGAACTACACGCTGGAGGGCGGCCGCACGGTCGCCCGCTTCGAGCACGACGGGCCGCTGCGCATCCTGCAAAGCCTGTACCCCGAAGGCGGCGGCGTCTGCCACAACGTGCTGGTGCACCCGCCGGGCGGGCTGGTCGGCGGCGACCGGCTGGACCTGGGCATCCGCGTGGGCGCCGGTGCGCACGGCCTGGTGACCACGCCCGGCGCGGCCCGCTTCTACCGGTCCGATGGCGAGGTGGCCGTGCAGCACACGCGCATCTGCGTGGCAGGCGGCGGGCGGCTGGAATGGCTGCCGCTGGAGGCGATCTGCTACAGCGGCTGCATCGCGGAGAACCGCCTCGAGATGCAGCTCGAAGCAGGCGCCGAACTCCTGGGCTGGGACGTGGCGGCCCTGGGCCTGCCGGAGGCCGGCTCGCCCTTCCTGCGCGGCAGCCTGCTGCAGCACCTGGAACTGCAGGGCGCCTGGCTGGAGCGCGGGCGCATCGCGGCCGAGGATGCGCGGCTGCTGGAAGGCCCGCTGGGACTGGGCGGCCACCGCTGCCTGGCCAGTCTGTTCCTGGCCACGGGGAGCGACCTTCCCCGGGAGCGCCGTGAACAGGCGCTGGAGCTGGCACGCGAGGTCATCACAGCCCATCCGCTGGCTGCGCTGGCCGGCGCCACCGCGCCCGGCCCTCGCGTCGTGGCAGTGCGGGTGCTGGCGCCGCTGGTGGAACCCGCGCTGGACCTGCTGAAGGCCGTGCGCCATGCCTGGCGCCCCGCGCTCTGGGACCTGCCGCCCGTGCAGCCCCGGATCTGGGCGCTGTAAGGCCCAGCCAGGTTTGTAGGCACTTACCTGCAAGCACCGTCCTACGGCGCCTGCGGGCATCCACCGCCCCAAAGCCTTGCCCCTCTCCGGCACCGCATGGATGCGCTGGTTCCTAGACTGCCTGCATCCCTCTCTTCAGGAGTGCAGACATGAAACCGACCGATTCACGCGCGCGCAAGAGCCTGGTGTCGTTCGGCGCCGCCACGCTGCTGGCCATGACCGCCGCGACCGCCCAGGTCGCCACCGGCACGCCCGGCACCACCGGCATCGACGCTTCGGGCAACTACCAGCAGGAAGTGCAGGCCTGCATGTCCGGCCGCACCCAGCAGGACCGCGAGACCTGCCTGCAGGAGGCGCGCAACGCCCGCGCCGACAAGCAGCGTGGCGCCCTGGACAACGCCGGCGCCCAGTACCAGGCCAACGCGGCCGCGCGCTGCGAACCGCTGAGCGGCGAGGAAAAGGCCGCCTGCCGGGCCCGCGTGATGGGCTACGGCGACACCAGCGGCAGCGTGGCGGGCGGGGGCATCCTGCGCCAGGTGGAAACCGTGGTGCTGCCGCCCGGCCAGAGTTCGGTGACGGTGGAGCCCAAGACCTCCGATCCCGTGGTGCTGGTGCCGGCCGCACCTCAACAGTAAGCGCCGGGCCAGGCTCTTCAGAGCCCGCGGCCATGAAATAAATGGAAGATGCGGCGCCGTCCTACACCGGGACGGCGCGCCTTCGATAGCCTAGGCGCGTGCTTTTCTCACCCTCATCCACTGGCGTCTCGGCGCCCATGTTCTACGCGGCCCTGGTGGCGGCCGTCCTGGGGTTCGGGCTGCTGTTCGACCTCATGTCCGGGCCGGCCGGCGAGCGGTCGGTGAAAGCCGTGGAATCCCTCCTGCTGGTCCAGGAAGAGAGCGAGGCGGCGATCCACGCGCAAGCCAGCGACGCGCGCCTGCGCCGGAGGCCCTCATGAGCAGCGGCGCATTCCGTGGCGAAGACGGCAAGGCGGGCCAGGCGCAGCACGGCCCGCGCAACGAGGTGAACTGGGAAGGCGGCTCCAGCCGCCAGCCCTACACCAACCAGGGGGACGTGGAGGGTGGTGAGCCGAACGGCGGCGATGAGTTCGCCGGCGGCGACCGCGGCAAGCTGTCGGGGCGCAACCAGGACCAGCTCGACAAGGCCAGGCGCAAGCCCTGAAACCGCGGCGTCAGAACACGCCGAACAGCATCAGCAACAGGATGACGGTGAGCGGCACGCCGAGCAGCCAGAGAATGATGGGCATGGGGATCTCCTTGGAACAGTGATTCCAAGATAGGCCGCGCCACGGCTCGGCCCTGCCGGGCAGGGGCCCCAAACCCGGTAGGCACCTGCCTACAGCCCCTCAGATCGCCACCAGCTGCCGCACGCCCTGGGCTTCCATGTCCTTGCCCTGGCCGCGCGCGATGAACTCGCCGCGCTCCATCACCAGGTACTCGTCGGCCAGCTCCTGCGCGAAGTCGTAGTACTGCTCGACCAGCAGGATGGCCATGTCGCCGCGGTCGGCCAGCATGCGGATGACCCGGCCGATGTCCTTGATGATGCTGGGCTGGATGCCTTCGGTGGGCTCGTCCAGGATCAGCAGCTTGGGCTTGGCCGCCAGGGCCCGGGCGATCGCCAGCTGCTGCTGCTGGCCGCCCGACAGGTCACCGCCGCGCCGGTGCAGCATCTGTTTGAGCACCGGGAACAGCTCGAACAGCTCCTGGGGCACCGGGGTGCTGCCGCTCTTGGTGGCCAGCCCCATGCGCAGGTTCTCCTCCACGGTCAGGCGGGCGAAGATCTCGCGGCCCTGGGGCACGAAGCCGATGCCGGCCCGGGCGCGCTCGTACGGCGTGCGCTGGTGGATGGGCTTGCCGTCGAACTCGATGCTGCCGGTCTTGATGGGCACCAGCCCCATCAGCGACTTGAGCAAGGTGGTCTTGCCCACGCCGTTGCGGCCCAGCAGCACCGTGACCTTGCCAAGGTGCGCCTCGAGGCTGACGTCCCGCAGGATGTGCGAGCCGCCGTAGTACTGGTTGACGTTCCTGACAGTCAGCATCTCAGCGTCCCAGGTAGACCTCGATCACGCGTTCGTCGTTCTGCACCTGGTCCAGCGTACCCTCGGCCAGGACCGCGCCTTCGTGCAGCACCGTGACCTTCTCGGAAATGGTCTTGATGAAGCTCATGTCGTGTTCCACCACCATCAGCGAGTGCTGGCCCTTGAGCGTGAGGAACAGCTCCGCGGTGCGGGCGGTCTCCTCGTCGGTCATGCCGGCCACGGGCTCGTCCAGCAGCAGCAGCTTGGGATCCTGCATCAGCAGCATGCCGATCTCCAGCCACTGCTTCTGGCCGTGGCTCAGG
>CAZZAW010000142.1:0-6760 GCA_964652405.1 uncultured Ramlibacter sp. | reverse complement strand
CGCGGATCCGGCTTTGCCGGGCCGCTGGTGGCGCCCCCTTGAGGGGGAGGCGCCGCAGGCGCTTCGGGGGTGGGTCATTGCGGGACGGCCCTTTCCAGGTCTTTCAGGGATTGCTTGACGGTGCGTGCCGCGGTGTCGACCACCGCATCGGCGCGCGCATAGAGCTGCTCGCGGCTGGCCAGGATGCGGCGGATGTCCTCCATCGCCTCGCCGGTGGCGCCCAGCGTGCTGTCGAAGGGCCGCATGTCGCCCTGGGCCACCACGCGGCTCATGTGCTCCTCGGGGCTGGCCTTGACCCAGACGCAGTAGAAGCGGCTTTGCAGCAGGTCGAAGGTCTCGCGCTCGCTCACGATGCTGCCGCCCGTGGTCATGACGACGCCGTCGGCGTGGTCCTCCGCGATGCGCAGCAGCGCCCGGCGCTCGTAGCGGCGGTAGCCGGCCTGGCCGTGCAGCAGCAGGATCTCGTTCATGCTGGTGCCGGCCTCGCGCTCGATCTCGCGGTCCAGCTCGATGAAAGGCACGCCCCGCTGCTGCGCGAGCTGCGCGCCCAGGGTGGACTTGCCGGCCCCGCGCAGGCCGATCAGGGCCACGCGCTTTTCGCGGCCCTGCGCGTCGGCCAGGCCGAAGGTGGTGGACAGCAGGCCGTAGGCCTGGTCCAGCTGGCCGTCGTCCAGCCGCCCCAGCAGGCCCTGGACCCGGGCCAGCGCCGGCCGCGGCGCGTCCTGCAGCAGCTCCAGGATGGTGATGTTCAGGGCCCGGGCAGCGGCCTCCAGCGAGTTGATGGAAACGTTGCCCTTGCCGCTTTCCACGTCGGCCAGGAAGCGCTCGGACAGCCCGGAGTCGTGCGCCAGCTGCTTGCGGGTCATGCCACGCCGCGCCCGCCAGGCCCGAACGCGCGCGCCGAGCTCGGCCAGCGTGGCCTTGGCTTCGTGTTCAGTCATCACCGGCATGGGAGCACCTTTTTTCTGCGCTGCACTTGACCCAGGTCAAGATTGCAGTATACTGCCGCTTATCGCCCTGTCAAGCAGTTTATTGCATGAGACCTGCCATGAAGCTGAAGATTCTCGTCGGAACCATGACCAGCACCGCCGACTACGTGGCGCAGGCGATCCAGATGGATTGCGCCGACCTGGTGCCGGAGATCGAAGTGCAGCTGATGGATGGGCTGGACATCAGCGTGTTCGATGAAGATGCACTTTATCTCATCTGCTCGTCCACCTACGGTTCCGGCGACGTGCCGGACAACGCCCGCCAGCTCTACGAGTCGCTCGACGCCACTCCGAGATACCTGGGCCATGTGCGCTACGGCGTGATCGCCCTGGGCGACCGCACCTACCTGCAGACCTTCTGCTTCGGCGGCAAGAAGTTCGACGAGCGGCTGCAAGGCCTGGGCGCCCAGCGCATCGGCGAGGTCTGGTGCCACGACGCCAGCGCCGGCACCCTGCCCGAGGAAGAAGGCACGGCCTGGTGCCGCCAGTGGCTCTCGCAGGCACTGGACACCGCCCCCGCCGCCACCGCCTGACATGGGCACCAGCCGCGCCGACCACAGCGCCCGCCCGCCACGGGTGGACATCCCCCGCGACTACAACGCGGCGCATGACCTGCTGGAGCGCAATGCGAACCGGCCCGGCAAGGCGGCCTACATCGACGCCGCCTCGGGCGCCACGCTGACCTACGGGGAGCTCACCGAGCAGTCGTACCGCTTCGCCAACGCCCTGCGGGCCCGCGGCTTCGCGCCGGAAAGCCGCGTGCTGGTCGCCATGCTGGACACGCCGGAATGGCCGGTCGTGTTCCTGGGCTGCATCCTGGCCGGCGTGGTGCCGATCGCGGCCAACACGCTGCTGACGGCGCAGGACTTCGAGTTCATGCTGCGCGATTCGCGCGCCCAGGGCCTGTTCGTCTCGCAGCCGCTGGCCGCCACGTTCGAGCCGCTGGTGAACAAGGTTCCCACACTCAAGACCGTGGTGACTGCCGGCGCGGCCGGCCCCGACTCGGTGGCCGGCATGGTGGCCGCGGGCACCGCAGCGCGCGAAATCGCCTCCACCTGCGCCGACGACGCCTGCTTCTGGCTGTATTCCAGCGGCTCCACCGGCACACCCAAGGGCACGGTGCACCTGCACAGCCACCTGGTCCAGACGGCCGAGCTGTACGGCCGCGGCGTGCTCGGCATCCGCGAAGACGACGTGGTCTTCTCGGCCGCCAAGCTGTTCTTCGCCTACGGCCTGGGCAACGCCCTGACCTTCCCCTTGAGCGTGGGCGCCACCACGGTGCTGTTGCCCACCCGGCCCACGCCCGGCGACGTGTTCCGCGTGCTCAGGGAATTCCGCCCGACGATCTTCTACGGCGTGCCGACCCTGTACGCCGCGCTGCTGGCCGACCCGAACCGGCCGCGCCAGCAGGACGTCCACCTGCGCGTGTGCACCAGCGCGGGCGAGGCGCTGCCGGCCGAGATCAGCAAGCGCTTGACCCAGGTTTACGGCTGCGAAATCCTGGACGGCATAGGCAGCACCGAAATGCTGCACATCTTCCTGTCCAACCGCCCCGGCGCGGTGCGCTACGGCACCACCGGCCAGCCGGTCCCCGGCTACGAGCTGCGCATCGTGGGCGACGACGGCCGCGAGTGCGGCGTGGGCGAGATCGGCGAGCTGCAGATCAAGGGCCCGAGCGCCGCGATCATGTACTGGAACAACCGCGGCAAGACCAAGGCGACGTTTGCCGGCGAGTGGACGCGCAGCGGCGACAAGTACACGCGCGACGCCGACGGTTACTACACCTACGGCGGCCGCAGAGACGACATGCTCAAGGTGGGCGGCATCTATGTGTCGCCCTTCGAGGTCGAAGCCTGCCTGATGACGCACGCCTGCGTGCTCGAAGCGGCGGTGATCGGCGTCGCCGACGAGGACGGGCTCGTCAAGCCCAAGGCCTACGTGGTGCTGAAGTCCGGCCAGCAGGCCAGCGCCGAAGACCTGCAGGCGCACGTCAAGACACGCCTGGCGCCCTACAAGTACCCGCGCTGGATCGCTTTCGTGCCGGAGCTGCCGAAGACGGCTACCGGCAAGATCCAGCGCTTCCGCCTGCGGCAGCAGGCGGCGTGAGCGGCACGGCGGCGAGGTCCACTTCGACCATGCCGCCGGTCTCGCGCACGGGATAGCGCTTGAGGTTGCACTGCGGCCGCGGCAGGCGGCTGATGTGCTCGCCGGTGGCCGCGTCGAACTCCCACAGGTGCTTGTTGCACATGATCACGAAGTCGTGGCGCTCCCCGTGCACGCTTAGCGGAAAGCCTTCGTGCGGGCAGGCGTCCCGGTAGGCGACGATCTCGCCGTCGGCGCGCAACAGGATCAGCTTGTGCTCGCCGATCACGACGGCACGCATGTTCAGGTCTTCCAGCTCGCTGGCGGCCAGCGCGGGTCGCCAGTCCTGCGACACCGCCACCGGAATCACATCCGCCATGGTCAGCGCCCCGTGAACTGCGGCGGACGCTTCTCGATGAAGGCGCGCGCGCCCTCGAGATGGTCCTCCGTCTTCTTCAGGATGCTCTGGCCGAGACGCTCGAAGTTGCGGGCCGTGTCGGGGTCGACGCGGGCGGAGTTGTTCAGCACCAACTTGGCCATGCCGAGCGCCTGCGGCGCGCGCGCGGCGAGGCGGCGCGCGAACGCCATCGTCTCGTCCATCAGCTGTTCGGCCGGATAGACCTCGTCGATCAGGCGGAGGGCCAGCGCGCGCTCCGCGGGCACCATCTCCGCCGTCATCACCAGGCGCTTGGCGGTGGACAGGCCCACCGTGCGCACCAGGCGCGAGCAGCCGCCGGAGCCGGGGATGAGGCCCACGTTGTTCTCCGGCAGGCCCAGCTTGGCAGTGCTCGCGGCGAAGCGGAAGTCGCAGGACAGCGCCAGCTCCAGGCCGCCGCCGGCCGCGACGCCATTGATGGCGGCAATCACCGGGATCTCGATCGCCTCGACCTCGTCGAACACGTTGTGGATGTCGCGCACCACCCGGCGGAAGCCTCGCGTGCCGATGTCCGCCAGCCCCTTCATGCCGCGCACGTCCTCGCCCGCAGAGAAGGCCCGGCCCGTGCCGGTGATCACGGCGACACGCAGGCTGTCATCGGCCACCAGCTGCGCGACGGCGGCGCGCAGCTCGTCGCGCTTCTGCTGGTTCCAGGAGTTCAGGTTGTCCGGCCGGTTGAGGCGCAGCACCGCGATGTTGTCCGCGATGCTCAGGTCGATGAATTTATAGCTCATGGTGGGTGCTCAGCGGCCGGTGAACTGCGCCGCGCGCTTTTCCAGGAAGGCTTTCAGGCCCTCGGCGACGTCCTCCGACGCGAACAGCTGGCTCTGGTGCGCACGCTCGATGACGAGTCCCTGCGCGAGGCTCACTTCGAGGCCCGAATTGACGGACAGCTTGATGTAGCCCTGCGCCATCGTCGGGCCGCTGGCCAGCTTGGCCGCATAGGCCTGCACTTCCTGGTCGAATGTCTCGGCCTCGATCACGCGGTCGACGATGCCCAGCGCCAGTGCTTCGTCCGGGCCGATGGACTCGCCCGTGACCATCATGTGCAGGGCCTTGCTCTTGGGGATCAGGCGCGGCAGGCGCTGTGTGCCGCCCATGCCGGGCGACAGGCCCAGGTTCACTTCGGCCAGGCCCAGCTTGTACTTGCCTGCGGAGGCCAGGCGGAAGTCGCAGCCCAGCGCGATCTCCAGGCCGCCGCCGATGCAGTGGCCGGCGATCGCCGCGATGAACAGCTTGGGCGTGCGGCCGATCGCGTCCACCGCTTCCTGCGCGATGGTCAGGAAGTTGGCGAACTGCGCGCGGTCGGAGTTCTGCAGCGTCGTGATGTCCGCGCCGGTGCAGAAGAACTTGGGGTTGGCGCTGCGCACCACCGCGACGCGCACGCTGGCGTCCTCCGCCACGCGGTGGACGGCCTGCGTGAGTTCGCGCAGCATGCCCGCGTCGTAGGCGTTCGCGGGCGGTCGGTTGAAGGCGATGGAGGCGACGCCCTTCTCGACGCTGAAATCGATGGCCATGGTGTGTCCCTTGTGCGTGTCAGGTGAAGCGGCGGCCCAGGTTGTTGTCGGCCGGCTTGAGGCCCAGCTTGAGGATCTCGGGCAGCGCTTCCTTGATGTACTTCTGGCGCAGCTCCTCGTTGTTGTGCTGCTTGATGCCCCACTTGACGTACAGCGGCGAGGTTACCGAGGTGGAGCGGCCGAACATGTCCAGCGCCGCGGTCCACCACTTCTGCAGGCGCTCCTGCGCCGCGGCCTTGCCTTCGGGCGTGGAGCAGATCTCGCGCAGGTGCAGGAAGCCGGACTTGGTGTGGAACTCCTCGTCGGCTTCCAGCCCGGGCGCGACCTCGGCCAGCGGCTCGTAGGGGCTGCCGGCCCATTCCACGCCCACATACAGGCCGACGCGGTCGATCAGGGCGTGGAACCAGGCCAGGTCGATCCAGTCGTCGAACGGGATGTGGAAGGCGTACTGCTTGATCGGCTTGGTGATGTTCGGGTTGGCGCCCAGGCCGATCAGCACCTCTTCACAGATCTTGCCGTGGTGCACTTCCTGGCGAATGATCTCGGCCTCGATCTCCATGGCGCGTCCGTGCGGCGCGTAGCGCAGGCCGGCGTCCGCGATCTTGGCGAGGATCTTGCGGTACTCGGTGTTCCCGTTATTCTCGAGGTGCTCGTCGAGCAGCAGCTTGATCAGGAGCTGCTTGAATTCCTCGGGCAGGTTCGGGTCGTTCTTCTTGTAGACGACCGGCGGGGTGACGGCGGCTTCCATGGCGGCTCCTTGGGATGGGTCTATGTAAATACTATCCGGATGGTATGTGAAATGGCGTGACCGGGCCTGCGGGTTAACCCGCAGGTTCTCAGTGGAAGTAGGAGCCGCCGTCCACCACCAGCGTCTGGCCCGTGATGAAGGAAGCATGCCCCGACAGGAAGAAGGCCACGGCGCCGGTGATGTCCTCGGGCAGTTGGTCGCGCGCCAGCGAACGCGCATTGCGCGACACCTCGACGAGCTTGGCCATCTGCGCCTCGTTGGCCTTCACGCCGTCGCTGAGCGTGAAGCCCGGCGCTACGCCGTTGACGAGGATCTTCGCGGGGCCCAGCTCCTTGGCCAGCGAGCGCGTCATCCCCAGCACCGCCCCCTTGCTCGCCACGTAGTGCAGCATGTACGGGATGCCCTTGAAGGGCGTGCCCGAGATGATGTTGACGATGCTGCCGCCGCCCTGCGCGCGCATGTGAGGGACCACGGCCTGGCAGCAGGACATGAGGCCGAACACGTTCACCTCGAACAGGCGGCGCCACTCCGCGAGGTCGATCTCCTCGAAGGGCCGCGGCACGATGGACGAGTAGATGCCGGCGTTGTTGACCAGGCCGTCGAGCCCGCCCATGCCGGCGACCGCCTCGCGCACCATCACCTGCACCTGCTCCGGCTGCGAGACGTCCGCCACCAGCGCCAGGCCACGACCGCAGGCTTGCCTGACCGCGGCAGCGGCCTCGTCCGGCTTCCGCACGTCGGCGATCGCGACGAAGGCGCCTTCGCTGGCCAGGTGCTCGACGATGGCCCGGCCGATGCCGGACGCGCCGCCGGTGACGAGCACGCGCTTGCCTTGCAGCGAGTTCATGCGGTCGCCTCCTTGCGCAGCGCGCGCTCGATGGACTTGCGCGCGGCGATCGATCCTGCGTCAGCGCGGATGCTCAGCTCGCGCCGGCCCGGCACTTCGGTCGCGATGCGCAGCTGCTGCGCTTCCAGCACCTCCTTGTCC
>CAZZAW010000141.1:0-6812 GCA_964652405.1 uncultured Ramlibacter sp. | reverse complement strand
TTCGCCGAGCTGCAGCGCCAGCTGGCGCCCGGCGGCGGGCTGGCGCCTGCGAGCTACGTGATCGTGCGCGAGGTGCCGGCCACCGACTGGGGCTACGGCGGGCAGACGCAGCGCGCCCGGCAGCTGGCGCGCGTGACGGCCTAGGCCGCCAGCTTCATCGCCTCGCGCCGCGCCCCGCGCAGCAGGTCCACCAGCGCGCGGCAGTCCGCCGGCAGCGCGTCACCGCGCCAGGCCACATGCTGGTCGGCGCGCGCCAGCACCAGCTTGTGGCGGTAGGCGGCGGGCGCGCGCCCGGCCTCCACGTCCAGCACGGCCAATGGCAGGCGGGCTGCCATGGCGGCCGATTGCAGCGGCAGCAGGTCGATGGAGGGGTCGAACCGCAGCAGCGTGTAGCCCGGACCGAAGGCGTCGTACAGCGAGCGGCCATCCGCCAGCCAGAAGTGCGGCGCGCGGCAGCCCGGCACCGTGGACTCGGTGAAGCCGCCCATGCTGTAGCCCGGGGGCGCTTCGTCATCGGGCGCCAGGATGGGCGAGCCCTGGTAGTAGTAGCCGAAGTTCAGCCCCGCGCAGCAGAACTGCTGCACGTTCAGCTCGTAGGCTTCCTGGCCGATCTCCTCGCGCAGCGCCTGCGACTGCGGCGCCTCGATGTCGGGCGGCACCGCGCGGCGCGCCTTGATCATCTTGGCCGCGTGCTCCATGGCGAAGTGCGACACCTGCTCGGTGATGGGCTGGCGCTCGGCCTCGTAGGCATCGAGCATGGCTTCGTCGCCCCAGCCCTGCACCCGCGCCGCGAGCAGCCAGGACAGGTTGACCGCATCCGCGATGCCGGCGTTCATGCCGTAGCCGGCATAGGGCACCCACAGGTGCGCCGCGTCGCCGGCGATGAATGCGTTGCGGTCGCGGAAGCGGTTGGCCACCAGCCGCCGGCCGACCCAGTCTTCCTTGCTGATCACCTCGTATTCGAACCGCTCGTCCACGCCCAGGATCTGCCGGATGGCCCAATCGCGGTCCACCGAGTCGAACTCCAGCTCCTCGGCGTTCAGGTGGTTGTGCACCAGCCAGGTCTCGTGCCCGTCGATGGCGAACACGGTGCCGCAGCGGCGCGGGTTGACCGCGTAGTACGACCAGGCCGGCTTGCCGGGCAGCAAGGCCTTGAGCTGCGGCGCGCGGATGTAGGTGGACTGCACTCGCTGGATGACGGCCGTCCCTTCCAGTTTGGCGCCGATCTGCTTGCGCACCGCCGAACTGCCGCCGTCGCAGCCCACCAGGTAGCGGCAGCGGATGCGGCGCTCGGCGCCATGCTCCAGGTCGATGGCCGTGGCTTCCACGCCCTGGCGCGACTGCGTGAAGGCCGTCACCTGCGTGCGGTTCAGCAGGCGGATGCCGGGCTGGGCGGCCGCGTGCTCCAGCAGGATGGGCTCCAGGAACAGCTGGTTGATGCGGTGCGGCGGCTCCGGCGTGGGCCACCAGGCGTCTGGCCCCTCGGTGGCGGTGTAGCGGTCGCGGCGGCAGGGGATGGGGATGCGCGTGAGCTCCTGCCCGCACAGCGTGGTGCGGAACACCACGTCGTTGGGGTGGTCGGCCGGCAGGCCGGCGCCGCGCAGCTTGCCCGCGACGCCCAGGCGGCGGAACACCTCCATGCTGCGCGCCGAGACATGGTTGCACTTGACGCTGGGCGGCTCGGCGTAGCGGCGGACCTCCGCCACCACCACCTGCACGCCGCGCGAGGCCAGGTCCATGGCCAGCGTCAGGCCCACCGGGCCGGCGCCGACCACCAGCACGTCGGCCTGCAGGTCTTCGGATGAAAGGGTCATTGGTCGATCTTGATGTTGGCCTGGCGGATCACGCGGGCCCACTTGGTGGTTTCCGACTTGATGTAGGCGTCGAAGGCTTCGGGCCGGCCCGGCGCGGGCTCCACGCCCAGGTTGCGCATGCTGGCCTTGATCTGCTCGTCGTTCAGCGCGGCGGTGATCTCGGCGTTGAGCCGCGCCACGATGGGGGCGGGCGTGCCGGCCGGCGCCACCACGCCGAACCACCCGGTGGAGTCGTAGCCGGTGAGGCCGGCCTCGGACGCAGTGGGCACGTCGGGCAGCTGCGGCAGGCGCTGCGGGCTGGTGACGGCGAAGGCGGTGAGCTTGCCGGCCTTGATGTGCTGCAGCGCCGAGGGCAGGTCCACCACGGCCAGCGGCACCTGGTTGCCCAGCACGTCCAGCGCGGCGGGGCCCGAGCCCTTGTACGGCACTTCGACCAGCTTGATGTCGGCCATCTGGCTGAAGAGGGCCGCCGACAGGTGCATGGCCGTGCCGTTGCCGCCGTGCGCGATCGACAGCTTGCCCGGCTGCGACTTCGCCAGCGCGATCAGCTCCTGCTGCGACCTGGCCGGCACCGAGGGGTGGCCGATGATGACGAAGGGAATGGCGGCCAGCATGCTCACGGGCACGAAGTCCTTGGCCGTGTCGAACGGCATTTGCGCATACAGGCTGCTGTTGGCCGACAGGGCCCCGGCGGCGCCCACGCCCAGCGTGTAGCCGTCGGCCGGCGCCTTGGCCACGAGGGCCAGCCCGATGTTGCCGCCGGCGCCGGGGCGGTTGTCCACCACCACCTGCTGGCCCAGCTTGTCGTTCAGGCGCGGGGTGAGCATGCGCACCACCGCGTCGGCGCTGCCGCCGGGCGGGAAGGTCACCACCATGCGGATGGGCTTGTTGGGGTAGCCGGCAGCGGGCGCGGGCGCCTGGGCCTGGGCGGCGAGCAGGGTGCCGGTGGCCAGCAGGGCCGCCACGGCGCGGGCGAATCGGGTCATGGCTTGTCTCCTGGAGTTGTTCGTGTCGCCCCATTGAAGCGCCCCATGATTCATTCGTAAATCGAAGAATTCCGAAGCACTTATGATGAAAGACGATGGATCGAGCCCAGCCGTTCACCCCCACGCTGCGCCAATTGCGGGCCTTTCGCGCCGTGTACCAGCTGCGCAAGCTCAGCGCGGCCGCCGAGCAGCTCTTCGTCACCCAGTCGGCCGTGAGCGTGCTGATCCGGCAGATGGAGGAGGGGCTGGGCACGCGCCTGTTCGACCGCACCACCCGGTCGCTGCAGCCCACGCAGGCGGCCGTCGAGGCCATCATGGTGGCCGAGCGCATCCTGCGCGACGTGGATTCGCTGGGCGCCGGCCTGCGCGACCTGACGGCGCTGCGCCGCGGCCGCATCAGCCTGGCCGTGACGCCCACGCTGGCCGAGATCCTGCTGCCGCGCGTGGTGAAGCGCTTTGCCGCGCTGCACCCCGAGATCCGCGTGGTGATCGACGACTGCGCGCCCGACCAGTTCGTCTCGCGCGTGGCGGGCGAGCACGTGGAGTTCGGCATCGGCACGCCCGAGCGGGCCGCGGCCGACCTGGACACCCAGACCCTGCTGCGCGACCACCTGGCGCTGGTGTGCCGGCGCGACCATGCGCTGGCAGCCCAGCGCACCGTGCGCTGGGCCGACCTGGCCGGCCACCCGGTGGTGACGGTGCGGCCCGGCTACGGCATCCGCCCCATGATCGACGGCGCCGCGGCCCAGGCCGGCGTGCAGCTGGACGTGGTCAACGAGGTCTCGTTCCTGTCCACCGCGCTGTGGATGACGTCCTGCGGGCTGGGCGCGTCCGTCATGCCCTCGGCCTACGCCCGCCACTCCCGCGACAAGTCGCTGGTGATCAAGCCGCTGGCCTCGCCCCGCGTCTCCCGCGACATCGCGCTGGTGTTCAGGCGCGGGCGCTCGCTCTCGCCCGCGGCGCAAAGCTTCATCGAGGTGATGCGCGCCGAGCTGGGCAAGGGGCGCGACCTGGTCACGCCGCGCTGAGCGCGGGCGTCAGTGGCAGGCGCCGTGCCGCTTGCGGAACTCGCGCGGCTCCAGCGCGCCGGAAGCCGCCCACAACCCGCGCCGTGCCATGCGCGCCTGCGATTCCTGCTGGGCGTACGGGCCGGGGTTGGCGCGGTAGCGGTACGACCACGCGTGGCCGCTGAACACCAGCCAGGCGCCCAGGTCCTGCCCGTGCACGCTGACGCGGGCGAGCAGCCGGTCGTAGTCGTCGCGGCCCTGCACCTGCACTTTCACCGTCTTGTTGAGTGCGCGCCAGGCCAGTGCCTGCCGGGCCTGGGAGCCGAAGGCCTGGCAGGCCTCGGGCGCGTCGATGCCATGCAGCCGCACCGACACCGCCGCGCCGCCGGTGGCCGGCCGCACCCACAGCGTGTCGCCATCGCTCACGTGCGTGACGGTGCCGTGGAAGTCGCGCCGCGGCGTGGCCGCGGCGGCCAGCGCGAGGCCCAAAGACAGCAGGACAACCAGGAACAGCGCTCGCACCAGGGTCTAACGCGCCCGGGGCGCGCCGCGCCGACTCAGGCGAAGTGGTCGAACGAGGCGAAGTTGCGGTCGAGCGCGCGCCCTTGCGCATCCAGCAGCCGCAGGCCGGGCTCGGCCTCGATGCGGCCGATGCGGGTGACCGGCGTGCCGGCCTCGCGCGATGCGGCTTCCACCGCGGCGCGCTGCGCGGCGGGCGCGGTGAACAGCAGCTCGTAGTCGTCGCCCCCGGCCAGCACGTACTCGAGCTGGGTTTCGGGGGTCAACAAGGCCGTAGCGCCCGTCGCGCGGGCGCTGGCAGCTAGCAATTTCATAGCAACCGGCGTGTCGACCGAGGCTCCCACGCCGGACTGGCGCAGCACATGCCCCAGGTCGCCGGCCAGGCCGTCGCTCACGTCGATGGCCGCGCTGGCCACGCCGCGCAGCGCCTGGCCCAGCGCCACGCGCGGCGTGGGCTGCTCCATGCGCGCGCGCGCCGCCTCGAACACCTCGGCCGGCAGGGCGTGCTTGCCGCGGAACACCTCCAGCGCCAGCCGCGCGTCGCCCACCGTGCCGCTGACGTAGAGGTCGTCTCCGGCGCGCGCGCCCGAACGCAGCAGCGTCTGCCCGGCCGGCACTTCGCCGAACACGGTGATGCAGATGTTCAGCGGCCCGCGGGTGGTGTCGCCGCCCACCAGCTCGCAGCCGTGTTCGTCCGCCAACGCCAGCAGCCCGCGCGAGAACAGCTCCAGCCAGGCGGCGTCGGCGGTGGGCAGGGAAAGGGCCAGCGTGAACGCCAGCGGCTTGGCGCCGCAGGCGGCCAAATCGCTCAGGTTGACGGCGAGCGCCTTGTGGCCGAGGCGGAAGGGATCGACGGTGGAGAGGAAGTGGCGGCCTTCGACCAGCATGTCGGAGGAGACGGCCAGCTGCATACCCGGCGCAGGCGCGAGCAGGGCGCAGTCATCGCCCACGCCGAGGGGGCTGCGGCGGGCGGGGCGGTGGAAGTAGCGGGTGATGAGGTCGAATTCGCCCATGGGTAAGTGAGCATAGCGGCTGCACGTCGGCCGTTAGGTGTGGCCTTGGGGCGTCTGGTCGCCACCGGTATAAACGCGGGATATTCCCGAGGAGGCACATGGATACCAACGAAGCTAGGTTACTGCTGTCCCGCCTTTTCGGCACCCTGCGCGTCAGCAGAACGCACCTTGAAGAGGGAAGTGCTGATTGGGCACTCGCCGTCGTCGATGCAGTGAATGCCGCGACCAAAGACGGGCAGAAGAGGCTGTACGAATGGAAGGTTGACGCTATCAATGCGGCGCTGAAGCTAGGGTGCTCCGGTGGTTGGGTGACGGACTTCCCGGGCGAGCTTCGCTTGTTCGCCCTATACACACCTTCGGCAGGCGTGGCCTGCTTCCACATACAGCCGAGCGACGAAGCCAAACTCCCGGCGGGTATGAGGTGGCCCTACCAGTGGAGCGGAATCAAGCGTCAGCCCTTTGCGATCCATGCGCTCGAGGATCCAAAGCTCTTTCACCTTCTGGCGCGGCACACGCAGCCCGACAACGGAAAACCTAGTGATTTCCGTTCGGCAATTGTCGGCACCGATTGGGAGCGCTTGCTGGCGGTTAGAGGATAGCTAGCACTTGGTGAGGACGGAGTAAGTCTTCAGAAGCGGCAGCGACAACGTAGAAGTGACTTAGGGATGTCGCCACTCCGCCCGTCCGTATGATCCAAAAAATCACGAGGGGAAACGATGCCAAGCTTCCTAAGAGATCTGCCAGTCAGAAACAGAGCATTCACCGAAGACATTCTCTTGCATCTGTACAACGCCTTCCAGGACGCGCACCGGCGCCTCGAACTGCTGCTAGGGTCCACGGATCCACCATCCGACGTCTCGTTTTTTTCCGTGGTCATAAGATTTGATCGAAACGGATATCGGGTATGGAACTCCACAGATCTGTTGAAGTACTTCAGGCAAGCGCAACGCGTAGAAAGAATCGCATTTGAACTAGATACTCGCACCTCGATTCACAACAATCGAGTGGAAGGCGCTCACTGTCTGCTGGTGCTAGATGCGATGGACATGAACCGTTGCATTTTGCAAGTTGCGTGCGACGACAAAGCATGGGTAGAACAAACCTTCGCCGAAGTTTCTAAGTTGCTCGACAAACGCAAGACGCTGAGCAGGGTAGTCCGCACACCGGTAACGCATTGGCTCGTTCAAATCTGCGGCGTAACGGTTGGGGTTCTGGGGTGCATCTCCGCGGCAAGGTTTGTGGCACCGGGGCTGGCAATCGAGTCGCCATTTCTAGTCGCCTTTTTGGTCGCCCTCCTGCTCTTTTCGAACACCTGGGGCTACTTGCTGCAAGCCGTGAACTATGTTCTTGAAAGAACCTTTCCCAACGTCAGTTTCCTAAGACTTGACGAGGAACGGCTCCACTGGGCAGGACAGGCTGTTGTTTCCGTGCTGATCGCTGCTGCTGTCACAACGGTGGCGATCACCTTCTATG
>CAZZAW010000140.1:0-6838 GCA_964652405.1 uncultured Ramlibacter sp. | reverse complement strand
CATCGTGGCCGAGTGCCAGGACGACCGCAGCCAGCACCGCAACAAGGCCAAGGCGCTGCAGGTGCTGGCCGCGCGCATCCAGGAGAAGGAGCGCAGCGAGCGCGCGGCGAAGGAAGCCGCCACCCGCAAGGGCCTGATCGGCAGCGGCGACCGAAGCGACCGCATCCGCACCTACAACTTCCCGCAGGGCCGGGTGACCGATCACCGCATCAACCTGACGCTGTACAAGCTGCAGTTCGTGATGGAAGGCGAGCTGGACGAGCTGGTCGAGGGCCTGCTGCTGGCGCGCAAGGCCGAGCAGCTGGAGGAACTCGAGCTGGGGGCCACCGCCGCATGACGGTCGCGCAGGCCCTGTCGCAGGCCGCCGCGCTGGGCCTGGCGCGGCTGGACGCGCAATTGCTGCTGCTGCACGCGCTGGGGCGGGGGGCGTCGGACCGGGCCTGGCTGCTGGCGCACGATTCGGACGCGGTGGGCCAAGAAGCTGGAGCGGCTTTCCTGGCGCTGTGCGCGCGGCGCGCCGGCGGCGAGCCCCTGGCCTACCTGGTGGGCGAGAAGGAGTTCTATGGCCTGCCGTTGAAGGTGGACCCGCGCGTGCTGGTGCCGCGGCCGGAAACGGAGCTGCTGGTCGACTGGTCGCTGGAGCTGCTGCGCGGCCTCGCGGAGCCGTCGGTGATCGACCTGGGCACCGGCAGCGGCGCCATCGCCCTGGCGATCAAGCGGCACTGTCCGGGGGCGCGGGTGGAAGCCGTGGACGAAAGCGAAGGCGCTCTGGCCGTGGCGCAGGCCAACGCCCAGGCGCTGGGGGCGGAGGTCCTCTTCACGCGGTCCTCCTGGTTGACGGGGAAGGACGGGCACCGGTACCACCTCATCGTCAGCAACCCTCCGTACGTGGCCGAACAGGACGAGCATCTGGCCGCCCTCGCCCACGAGCCCCGCTCGGCGCTCGCGGCTGGCCCGGACGGCCTGGACGATCTCCGGCAGATCGTGGCCCAGGCTCCTGCCCACCTCCAGCCCGGCGGCTGGCTGCTGCTGGAGCACGGCTGGGACCAGGCCGCGGCGGTGGCCGGGCTGCTGGCCGCCGCCGGCTTCAGCGGGGTCCAGTCCCGGCACGACCTGGCCGGCATCGCGCGGGCCACCGGCGGGAAATGGCCGGGGCTGGGATAATTGCGGGCAACAGGAGCAATGACATGAGCGACGTGCAACAACGCATCGACCAGCTGGTCAAGGGCAGCGACGTGCTGCTGTTCATGAAGGGCAACGCCACCTTTCCCCAGTGCGGCTTCTCGGGCCGTGCGATCCAGATCCTCAAGGCCTGCGGCGTGGACCCCCGGTCGGTGACCACGGTCAACGTGCTGGAGGACGACGAGATCCGCCAGGGCATCAAGGAGTACAGCAACTGGCCCACCATCCCGCAGCTGTACGTGAAGGGCGAATTCATCGGCGGCTCGGACATCATGATGGAGATGTACCAGAGCGGCGAACTGCAGCAGGTGCTGGGCTCCCAGCAGGCTTGACGCATTAGCAGCCGCCACGCGCGGCTGCCAACACTGTGGGCAAAACGCTGACAGGCGTTTGCGGTTGCGGTCCCACTCGATTGATCCCTGGCACGGCTTATGCTGGAATGAAGCTGTGCACAAGGAGAGTGGCATGGAATCCCGCAGTCTCGTTCCCCACCAACCGTCTTCCTTCAAGTTGCCCATCGCCAACTTGCGCAACGTGTTCCGTCCGCACGAGGTGGAACGCAAGCTGGCCAAGCTGCCGGGCAAGGACCACGAGAACCTGCGCACCACCTACGAACGGATGCTCGAGCGCGGCCCCGAGCGCTTCCAGGTCAAGCCCAGCGGCATTCCCGACATGGCGGCGCTCTACGAGCAGCTGCCCAACTTCACTGACGCGCTGGACGACGTGAAGCGCCATGTGGCGCTGTCGCAGGACAGCCGCGACGGGCTGGAGGTCACGCCCATGCTGCTGCTGGGCCCGCCCGGCATCGGCAAGACGCACTTCGCCCGCAAGCTCGCCGACCTGCTGGGCACGGGCATGAGCCTGGTTCCCATGAGCTCCATGACGGCGGGCTGGCTGCTCTCGGGCGCGTCCTCGCAGTGGAAGGGCGCCAAGCCGGGCAAGGTGTTCGAGGCGCTGGTGGACGGCCAGTACGCGAATCCGGTGATCGTGGTGGACGAGATCGACAAGGCCAGCGCCGACGCGCAGTACGACCCGCTGGGCTCGCTCTACAGCCTGCTGGAGCACGACACCGCGCAGGCCTTCATGGACGAATTCGCCGAGGTGGCGATCGATGCCAGCCAGGTGATCTGGATCATGACGGCCAATGACGAACGCTGCATCCCCGAGCCCATCCTCAACCGCATGAACGTGTTCGAGATCGAGCCGCCCTCGTTCGAGGCTGCACGGCAGATCGCGCGCAACCTCTACGTGTCCATCCGCGGCGAGCATGGCTGGGGCAGCCGCTTCGATGCCGAGCCCGCCGACGACCTGCTGGACGCGCTCGCCGAGCTCGCGCCGCGCGAGATGCGCCGCTCGCTGATGACGGGCTTCGGCAACGCCCGGCTGGACCAGCGCAGCCAGATCGGCGTGGACGACCTGCCCAAGGCCGGCAGCGCCAAGGGCAAGATCGGCTTCGTGCAGTAAGGGCCTAGTTCGGCCCGCTGGGCGCCGGCTTGTCGGGCGCCCGGTCCACGAACGCCCACTGCTTGCCTGCGGCGAACACGGCGTTCGGGTACTGCGGCCGTCCGCGGCTGCCGTTGTAGCGGCCCAGGGCCATGAACAGGTCACCGCGCTCGCGGTCGATGTAGTGCCGCAGGATGACGCAGCCGAAGCGCAGGTTGGTCTGCATGTGGAACAGCTTGCCGGGATCGCCGTCGCCGATCAGCCGGCTCCAGAACGGCATCACCTGCATGTAGCCGCGCGCGCCCACCGGGCTCACGGCGAACTTGCGGAAGGCGCTTTCCACCTGGATCAGGCCCAGCACCAGGCCGGTGTCCAGGCCTGCCCGCTTGGTCTCGTACCAGACCGTCTGCAGGAATTCCTTGCGCTCCTGCCACTCGGGCTT
Source organism: uncultured Ramlibacter sp. (assembly GCA_964652405.1). Lineage (GTDB taxonomy): Bacteria > Pseudomonadota > Gammaproteobacteria > Burkholderiales > Burkholderiaceae_C > Ramlibacter. The sequence continues at coordinate 3,771 of CAZZAW010000140.1, read as the reverse complement.
GCGCCGCGCGAGGCGGCCGCTCATGGCGCCCAGCCAGCGCAGGTAGGCCAGGCGCGATTCGGTGTCGCGGAACTCGGGGATCGGCGGCGCCGAGTTGGCGATGGCGGAGCTCAGGGCCGTGCGCACCGAGTCCGCCAGCGGCTCCTCGAGCTGCGCGCCGGCCCAGGACTGCTCCGAAAACCATAGCATCCCCAGCCCGGCCAGTGCGGGCTGCAGGCACTTTCGCCTGGAGATCACGCCGCCAGGCGGCCGCGCACGAACTCCAGCGCGCCGGCGGCCGCGATCTTGGTGGCGGCGCTGTCGCGGCGGTGCTGGTACTCCAGCTGGCCTTCCTTCAGGCCACGGTCGGAGATCACCACCCGATGCGGCACGCCGATCAGCTCCCAGTCGGCGAACATGGCGCCGGGCCGCTCGCCGCGGTCGTCCAGCATCACGTCCACGCCGGCCGCCTGCAGCTCGTCGTGCAGCTTCTCGGCCGCGGCCTTCACCTCGGCGCTGCGGTCCATGCCGATGGGGCAGATCACCACGGTGAAAGGCGCGATCGCATCCGGCCAGATGATTCCGCGCTCGTCGTGGTTCTGCTCGATGGCGGCCGCCGGCAAGCGCGTGATGCCGATGCCGTAGCAGCCCATCTCCATCAGCTGGGGCTTGCCGGTCTCGTCCAGGAAGGTGGCGTTCATCGCCTTGCTGTACTTGGTGCCCAGGTAGAACACGTGGCCGACCTCGATGCCGCGCTCGATGGCGAGCCGGCCCTTGCCGTCCGGCGAGAGGTCGCCCTCGACGATGTTGCGCAGATCGGCCACGGCGTCGGGCTCGGGCAGGTCGCGGCCCCAGTTGACGCCGGTCAGGTGGAAGTCTTCCTCGTTGGCGCCGCAGATCCAGTCGGCCATGACCGCGACGTCGCGATCGGCCACGATCTTCACCGGCTTCTTCAGCCCGATCGGGCCCAGGTAGCCGGGCTTGGTGCCGAAGTGCTCCACGATCTCGGGCACGCTGGCGAAGCGGAAGCCCGCGTCCAGCCCCGGCACCTTGCCGACCTTGATCTCGTTCATGTCATGGTCGCCGCGCAGCAGCAGCAGCCAGACCTGCGTCTTGACCACCTCGCCGCGCTCGTTGACCTGGTCGGTGGCCAGCACCAGCGACTTCACGGTGGTCTGCAGCGGCACGCCCAGCAGCTGGGCGACGTCGGCGCAGGTGCTCTTGCCCGGCGTCGGCGTCTTCTCCATGGACTTGCGCGCGCCGGGGCGCGGGCCCTGCGGCGCCAGCGCCTCGGCCTTTTCCATGTTGGCCGCGTAATCGCTGTCCGGGCAGTAGACGATGGCGTCCTCGCCGGTGGCGGCGATCACCTGGAATTCCTCCGAGAGGTCGCCGCCGATGGCGCCGCTGTCGGCCGCCACGGCGCGGTAGCGCAGGCCGAAACGGTCGAAGATCGCACGGTAGGCCCTGGCCATGACCTGGTAGCTCGCCTTGGCGGACGGTACGTCGCGGTCGAAGCTGTACGCGTCCTTCATGATGAACTCGCGGCTGCGCATCACGCCGAAGCGCGGGCGGCGCTCGTCACGGAACTTGGTCTGGATGTGGTACAGGTTCTTGGGCAGCTGCTTGTAGCTGCGAAGCTCCTGCCGCGCGATGTCCGTCACCACCTCTTCGCTGGTGGGCTGGATGATGAAGTCTCGCTCGTGGCGGTCCTTCACCCGCATCAGCTCGGGACCCATCTTGTCCCAGCGGCCGGTCTCCTGCCAGAACTCGGCCGGCTGCACCACGGGCATCAGCAGTTCGACGGCACCGGCCTTGTTCATCTCGTCGCGCACGATCGCCTCGATCTTGCGCACCACGCGCAGCCCCATGGGCATCCAGTTGTAGATGCCCGCGCCCAGCTTCTTGACCAGGCCGGCGCGCATCATGAGCTGGTGGCTCACCACCTCGGCATCAGCGGGCGCTTCCTTGAGGGTGGAAATCAGGAACTGGGAGGCTTTCATGGAGGGGAAAACGACAGGCTCTGGGGGCGGCTGAGCTCTTTGCGGCCGCCGGAGACGGCGTGCATAATGAACTCAGTTTAAGAATTGGGGTTTGATTATGCTTGACCGGGACGGCTTCAGGCCCAACGTCGGCATCATCCTGCTCAACCAGAAAAACCAGGTGTTCTGGGGCAAGCGCATACGCACCCACAGCTGGCAGTTCCCGCAGGGTGGCATCGACCGCGGAGAGACTCCGGAACAGGCCATGTTCCGCGAGCTGCACGAGGAAGTGGGCCTCAAGCCCGAACACGTGCGCATCATCGCCCGCACGCGCGACTGGCTCCGGTATGAAGTGCCGGACCGCTACATCCGCCGCGACGCGCGCGGCCACTACAAGGGCCAGAAGCAGATCTGGTACCTGCTGCAGCTCACGGGCGCCGACTGGAACCTCAACCTGCGCGCCACCAGCCATCCCGAATTCGACGCCTGGCGCTGGAACGACTACTGGGTGCCGCTGGACGTGGTGGTGGAGTTCAAGCGCGGCGTCTACCAGATGGCCCTGACCGAGCTCGCGCGCTTCCTGCCGCGGCACGACCACCGCAACCGTTACCTGCGCGGCGGCATGCGTTCGCGCGAGACGGGTGGCCATGAGGCCACGGCCGAGACCACACCGGGCGCACCGTTCGAGCTGCCGCCGGGCGCCACCTTCGAGCCCGACCCGCAGGCCGCACTGCACCCGCCCCGCCCCGAAGGCAACCATGCGCCGTAGCGGCATCGCGTTTCTCGTGCTGTGGGCAGGCAGCGCGGCGCTGGCCCAGCTTTCGGCGCCGGACCCCGACTGGAAGGAGACGGAAGCGCCGCCTCCGCCGGCGCTGCAGACGCAGGGTCTCATCGAGCTGGAGATGCCGCGCTCGGACCTGCGCTGGGGTGTCGATCCGCGCAGCCTCTCGATCGGACCTGACCGCGTCGTGCGCTATGTCGTGGTGGCCACGAGCGCCAGCGGCACCGTGAACGCGCTGTATGAAGGCATCCGGTGCAACACGGGCGAATTCAAGGTGTACGCCCGCCACACGCCAGGCGCAGGCTGGACGCCGGCGCGCACGGCCGACTGGGAGCCGCTGGCGGGGAGCGCGCGGGGGCGCCATAGCCTGCTGATCGCGCGCAGCGGGGCCTGCCTGGGGCACGGTCCCGCCCTGTCGGTGGAACAGATGGCGAAGGACCTGCGTTCGCCGGCGGAGTCGCGCTTCCGCAACGAGTACCGCTAGCGCGTGACCACCAGGTTGGTGCGGTGGATCATCTCGGGCTCGGCCAGATAGCCCAATAGCTTCTCGATGTCGCTGCTGGGCCGCCGGCACAGCAGGCGCGCCTCGGCACTCGCATAGTTGGCCAGGCCCCGGGCGATTTCGCTGCCGGACGGGTCGCGCACGGCGATCACGTCGCCACGCGAGAACTCGCCTTCCACGGCCGTCATGCCGATGGGCAGCAGGCTCTTGCCCTCCCCCACCAGCTTGGCCACGGCGCCGGCGTCCACGGTGACCGCACCGCGCAGCTGCAGGTGGTCCGCCATCCAGCGCTTGCGCGCCTGGCTCTTCTGCGTGGGCGCGACCAGCAAGGTGCCTATGGCCTCGCCGCGCGCCAGGCGCAGCAGCGCGTCAGGCTCCCGGCCCCAGGCGATCACGGTGGAGGCGCCCGAGCCGGCAGCACGCTTGGCCGCCAGGATCTTGGTGATCATGCCGCCCTTGCCCAGGCTGGAGCCTGCGCCGCCGGCCATGGCTTCCAGCGCCGGATCGCCGGCACGCGCCTCGTGCACGAA
>CAZZAW010000139.1:0-6856 GCA_964652405.1 uncultured Ramlibacter sp. | reverse complement strand
CCGGCAGCCTGAGGCACACGCTCAAGACGACGCGCTGGCCACCAGCGCGTCCCATTCGCCCGGCGCCAGCCGGAAGTTGAGCGGCACCAGCATGGCGCCCAGGCGGGCCAGCGCGAACAGCAGCACCAGCTGCGCCGCATGGTTCAGCCCCAGCCAGGCCACCCGGTCGCCGGGCCGCACGCCCCACTCGCGGGCCAGCAGGGCGGCCGCCGATTCCGCGCGCTGCGCCAGTTCCGCATGGCTGAGTTCCCGGCCTTCGAAGTGCAGCGCCGCCGCCTGCGGCCGCAAGGCCGCGTGCCGCGCCAGCACGTCGGGCAAGGTCTTCATTTACCTAACTTTACCGCCGGGACAAGCCCCCGCGGCAAGCGCTGGCCAAGATGGGGCGCACGTCCGGACCCCGACTCATTACCATCGTCCTCATGCAGCAACTGTTGATGATCGAAGACGACTCGCGGCTCGCGCAGATGGTGGGCGAGTACCTGGAGCGCTCGGGCTTCGCGGTGACCCACGCGATCGACGCGAAGGCGGGCCTGGCGGTCCTCCAGGAGGCCGCCACCGGGCCCGACCTGGTGATCCTGGACCTGATGCTGCCCGACATGGACGGCCTGGAAGTGTGCCGGCGGCTGCGCGCGCTGCCCGGCGAGGCCGGACGCGTGCCGGTGCTGATGCTCACCGCCAAGGGCGACCCCATGGACCGCATCGTCGGCCTGGAGCTGGGCGCCGACGACTACCTGCCCAAGCCCTTCGAGCCGCGCGAGCTGCTGGCGCGCATCCGGGCCATCCTGCGCCGCCGCGGCGAAGGCGCGCCGCCGGCGGCCAAGACCCTGCGCTTCGGCACGCTGGAGATCGACCGCGACGCCCGCACGGTGACCGTGATGGGCCAGCCCTGCGAGCTGACGTCCTACCAGTTCGACCTGCTGGTCGCCCTGGCCGAGCGCGCGGGGCGCGTGCTCACGCGGGACCAGATCATGGAGGCCGTGCGCGGCCGCGAGCTGGAGGCCTTCGACCGCTCCATCGACGTGCACATGGGCCGCATCCGCGCGGCGATCGAGGCCGACCCCAAGAACCCCAAGCGAATCCTCACGGTGCGCGGCGTCGGCTACGTCTTCGCCAAGCAGCAAGACTGATGGCCGACTGGCAATCGTCCTGGCGCTTTCCGCTCTACCTGCGCATCTGGCTGGCGGTGATCGTCGCCGTGGCGCTGCTCACGCTGGCCTTCGGCACGCTGTGGGAGCTGTACCGCGACCAGGTGCGCAGCGAGCAGGCCGGGCCGGTGCGCGAGCTGATCGTGCGCAATGCGGCCGGCGAGGTGATCGGCCAGGGCCTGCTGCGGCGCACCTCGCCCGCGGCCCCGCCGGGCCCGGGCTCCAGCTTCGAAGGTCAGGTGACGCTCAGGGGCGGCGAGGAGCTCACCGTGCAGCTGCCGCCCCGCCAGCGCCGCGCCGGCGAGGGCCCGCCCGGCCTGCGCCCCTTGCTGCCGCGCGGGCCCACCGCCCTGTTCTGGCTGCTGGGCGTGGTGGCCGTGGCCGTGGTGCTGGGCAGCTACCCCATCATCCGCCGGCTCACGCAGCGGCTGGAGGACGTTCGGCGGGGCGTGGAGCGCTGGGGCGAGGGCGACCTGTCGGTGCGCGTGGCCGAAGGCGGCTCCGACGAGGTGGCCTTCCTGGCGCGCCGCTTCAACCACGCGGCCGAGCGCATCGAGACGCTCGTCAAGAGCCACAAGTCGCTGCTGGCCAACGCCTCGCACGAACTGCGCTCGCCGCTCACCCGCATCCGCATGGGCCTGGAGCTGATGGGGGACCAGGCGCCGCCCGCCTTCAAGGCCGAGATCGCGCGCAACATCAGCGAGCTGGACCAGCTGATCGACGAGATCCTGCTGGCCAGCCGCCTGGACGCGCGCGCCGCCGACATCGGCACCTTCGAGGCCGTGGACCTGATGGGCCTGGCGGCCGAGGAGTGCTCGCGCGCCGGCGCCGAGCTGGTGCTACCGGAGGGCAGCCCCGCCATCACCGTGAGCGGCGTGCCCAAGCTGCTGCGCCGGGCGATCCGCAACCTGCTGGAGAACGCGCGCCGCTACAGCCCGGGGCCGGTCACGGTGGAGCTGGCGCGGGAAGGCGCCCATGCGGTGCTGCGCGTGCGCGATCGCGGACCGGGCGTCCCGGCCGGGGAGCGCGAGCGCATCTTCGAGCCCTTCTACCGCCTGCCGGGTGCCAGCGAACGCGAGGGCGGCGTGGGCCTGGGCCTGGCGCTGGTGCGCTCCATCACGCAGCGGCACCACGGCACGGTGCATTGCGAAGGCCAGCCCGGCGGCGGCGCCTGCTTCGTGCTGCGCCTGCCGTGTGACTCGGTGTAGGTTTTGTAATAAACCATTTCGGCCACTCGCCATCGCCGCGAAAAATAACCACCATCGTGCCGATGCCTCCACCAATCGAAGGATGCACGGTGGCCGGGCCTTCCCTACAGTTCATCCAACGCTGTCACACAGGATTTGCCGGATCGAAGACTCCCAACGACGTCCTTTCGAGGACTTTCACACAGCCACCGCGAGGTGGCTGTTTTTTTTGGGGGGCTAGAGCGGAAACGCGAGCAGCGGGCCACCGGCCGCCGACTGGGCCGGCGTGTGGGCCACGTTCATCAGCCAGGACACCATGACGAAGTAGCCCACCAGCGTGGCCAGCTCGACCACGGCCTGCTCGCCGAGGGCGGCCACGGTGGCCTGCCAGGTCGGCTCGCTGCAGCCGTGGGTGTGCAGCAGTTCCTGGGTGAAGGCCAGCGCCAGGTCCTCGTCGGGCGCGAGGCCCCTGACCCGCGCGCCCTGGCGCAGCAGGTCGATCGCCGCGGCGGAGACACCGGCCTTCACGGCCAGCGGTGCATGCATCTGCCATTCGAACTGGTTGCCCACGTGGCGGGCGGCGGCGCAGGTGCACAGCTCGCGCACGCGCGCGTCCAGCACGCTGTCGAATCGCAGGTACTCGCCGACCTTGGCGACACGGTCCAGCAGCTGGGGGCTGCGCAGCAGCGGCAGGAAGGGACCGTAGACGCCCTTGCGCGGCCCGGCGATCAGGGCCTCCGCGGCGGCGCGCTGCTCGGGCGAGAGCGAGTCCATCGGTGGCATGGGCAGGCGGTCGCGCCAGGGCTGGGAGGCGCCCTGGCGCAGCTCGGCGGGGACGGGGTGGTCGCTCATGGGAGATCTCCGGAAGGGGAAGGGGCAAGCGCCGCCAGCACCCGCGCGGGCAGCAGGTCCTCGAGGCAGCGGTGGTGGCCCAGCGGGCACTCGCGCTCGAAGCAGGGCGAGCAATCCAGCGGTGGCTGGTAGTCGGGCGCCTGCTTGAGCCACAGGATGCGGGCCGCGGGATTCAGTGGCGGCGTGTGCAGCGGGCTCGACGAACCGAACAGGGCCACCTGGGGCACGCCGAAGGCGGCCGCGACGTGCATCAGGCCGGAGTCGTTGCTGATGACGGCACGGGCGCTGGCGATGATCGCGAAAGCTTCGTCGAGCGAGGTCCGGCCGGCGAGGTTCACGCCGCCGATCTCGTCGGCAAGCGGACGCTCCTTCTCGGAACCGAGCGAAACAGCCGGCCGGTCAAGGAGGCGGGCGAGCTCCGCGTAGTGGCGGGTGGGCCAGCGCTTGCTGGAGCCGTATTCGGCACCCGGCGCGAAGACGTAGAAGCCCTGGGGCTGCAAGCCATGCCGCGCCAGGGCCGGCCCGGCGGCTTGCGGATCCCACCGGAGTTGCGGCCGGTCGTGCTCCAGCCCCTCCTTGTCGCCGCTGAGCGCCGAGTAGAAGGCCACCATGGGCGGCTTGTCTTTCGGGTTCTTCAGCCGGTGCGTGAGCAGCCCCACGCGCGCCTCGCCCAGGTAGCCGACGCGGCGCGGAATGCTGGCCAGGAAGGGCAGCAGCGCGCTCTTGAGCGAGTTGGGCAGCACGTAGGCGGTGTCGAAGCGCCCCTGCAGCTCGCGCGCCAGCCGGCGGCGGGCGCCCAGCTGGAGGCTCTTGTGCTGGAAGGGGAATTCGAGGACCTCGGCCACCTGCGGCATGGCGCGGTAGACCGGCGCCACCCAGGGCACCGCCCCCACCGTGAGCCGCTCGCCGCGCGCGTGGAGCCGGCGCAGCAGCGGCTCGGTCATCACCGCGTCCCCGATCCACTGGGGCGCGATGACCAGCGAGCTAGTGGCCGCCGCCGAAATGCTCACCGGCACGCAGCTTGTACACCGTGCCGCAGTACGCGCACTTGGCCTCGCCGCTGCGCGCCACGTCCAGGAAGATGCGGGGGTGGTTGTTCCACAGCTTCATGCCGGCCACGGGGCTGGGGCAGAACACGCCGCCGTTGGCGTTGAGGTCCCGGGCGGCAAGCTCGACGACGGTTTCCTTCTTGGCGCTGGTGGTGGTCGTGGCCATGGTCAGACCTTGGTGAGCCAGTGGGCGTACTTGGGATTGCGGCCGTTGACGATGTCGAAGAAGGCCGACTGCACCTTCTCGGTGACCGGCCCGCGGGCGCCGGCGCCGATCTGCACGCGGTCCAGCTCGCGGATGGGCGTGACCTCGGCCGCGGTGCCGGTGAAGAACGCCTCGTCGGCGATGTAGACCTCGTCGCGGGTGATGCGCTTCTGCACGATCTCGATGCCGAGGTCCTGGCAGATGTGGAACACGGTGTTGCGCGTGATGCCGTTGAGCGCGCCGGCCGACAGGTCGGGCGTGTAGATCACGCCGTTCTTGACCACGAAGATGTTCTCGCCGGCCCCCTCGGAGACGAAGCCCGAGCTGTCCAGCAGCAGCGCCTCGTCGTAGCCGTCGTCCAGGGCCTCCATGTTGGCCAAGATGGAGTTGGTGTAGTTGCTCACCGCCTTGGCCTGCGTCATGGTGATGTTGACGTGGTGGCGCGTGTAGCTGCTGGTCTTGACGCGGATGCCGCGCTTGAGGCCTTCGTCGCCCAGGTAGGCGCCCCAGGCCCAGGCCGCAATGCTCAGGTGGATGGTGTTGCCCTTGGGGCTCACGCCCAGCTTCTTGTCGCCGATCCAGGTGAGGGGGCGGATGTAGCAGCTCTCGAGCTTGTTCTCGCGCACCACCTGCTTCTGGGCTTCGTTCACCTGTTCCTGGGTGAACGGGATCTTCATGCGCAGGATCTTGGCGCTGTTGAACAGGCGCTCGGTGTGCTCCTGCAGGCGGAAGATGGCGGTGCCGTTCACCGTGTTGTAGGCGCGCACGCCCTCGAAGGCGCCGCAGCCGTAGTGCAGGGTGTGGGTGAGCACGTGGACCTTGGCGTCGCGCCAATCCACCATCTCGCCATCCATCCAGATCTTGCCGTCGCGGTCGGCCATGCTGGGAACAACGCTCATGTCTCGTCCTTGTGCTTGAAGCGAACCCGTGATTTTAGTCAGCCGGGGTCTCGGGCCGGAACAGGTTCCACCTGGCGAGCTTGCCGTCCACGAATTCGCAGGTCACGTGCGACTGGGTGCCGTCGGTCCAGCGGAACACCTCGGGCTGCTGGTCCTTGGGCGAGAGCTGCTCGCCCAGGGCGCGCGTCAGCGCCACCACGTGCAGCAGGGTCACCCCCGGCCGCAGCTTCGCATTGAGCATCACGGCGCTGCCCACGTAGCCGATCGGCCGGTCGGCCGCCTTCTTGAGCACGTGCATCAGCCGGGTGAAGTGCAGCAGCAGCCACATCACGATGGCGCCCACGGACACGGCGACCCCGGCCCAGCCGTAGTTGCGCCAGGCGGCCGCGACGAAGACGGCGCCCGCGATGGGAAGGACGATGCGTTGCCAGCTCATCCGGCGATTGTCCCGCCGGCAGCCCGGGTCCGGCCTGTGGCCAATGCGTAGGCCCAGTCGCCGCGGCCGTTGGCCTGCGCCTGCCGCGAGGCGCTGTCCCAGTCGTACGGCACGGCGCGCAGCTGCACCGCCCAGCCCGAGCCGTGGCGCTCGACGAGGGCGTAGCGCGCTTCCGGCGCGCCGACCTCCATCCGGTGGGGCTGCGGGTCGTCATCGGCGTAGGCCTGCAGGCCCACGCTGCCCGGGTTCACGACCAGCGTGCCGCCGCAGCGCACCGCCCGGGGCACGTGGGTGTGACCGCACAGGATGAGGGTGGCGGCCGACACGTCAGGACCCGAGGCCAGCCGCTGGGCGACCTCCGGGCCGGTGGCAGCCCGCACCACGCCGTCGCTGCCTATGCTCTCCAGCCAGTAGACCAGGTCGCTGCCCGGCGTGCCGTGGACCAGCAGCAGGTCGTGCTTCAGCCAGCGAAATCCCGGGAGCGCCCGCACCCAGCGGGCGTGTTCTGCTCTGATTTTGGTAGCGGCAAAGCCGTCGCTGTTGAGCGGGTCCCAGGCCCCGGGGCCGCGGTCGAACCGCTGCAGCAGCTGCCGCTCATGGTTGCCGGCGATGGTGACGAAGTCCCGCGCCATCAGGAGGTCGGCGGTCTCGGCCGGCCACAGCGGGCCGCTGAGGATGTCGCCCAGGTTCACGACCTGCTCCACCGCTTCTTTCGCGATGTCGTCCAGCACGGCCTGCAGCGCCGGCAGGTTGCCGTGGATGTCGGAGATGACCGCGATCTTCATGTGAGCCCCCTGACGACTTCCATGGCCTCCTCGATCCGGTCCACCGCATGGATCGTGAGGCCCTCGATCTCGCGGCTGCCCTTCTTGGGCGCGTTCGCCTTGGGCACCACCGCCACGGAGAACCCGAGCTTGGCGGCCTCGCGCAGGCGCTCCTGCCCGCGAGGCGCGGGCCGCACCTCGCCGGCCAGCCCCACCTCGCCGAACGCGATGAAGCCCTTGGGCAGTGCCCTGCCGCGCAGCGATGAGGTGATGGCCAGCATCACCGCCAGGTCGGCGGCCGGCTCGCTGATGCGCACGC
>CAZZAW010000138.1:0-6882 GCA_964652405.1 uncultured Ramlibacter sp. | reverse complement strand
GCGTAGCCCCAGCGCTCGGCCGTCTCGCCGGGCGCCGAGGGGTCCAGCTGCACCAGCGGCAGCTCGTCCTGGATGCGGCGCACCACCTCGGCCGACGGCAGCACCTCGTCCATGCGCCAGCCATTGGTGGCGCCCACGTCCATGTACTCGATGAAGCGCAGCACCACGCCCGTGCCGCGGAAATGGCGGGCCATGGGCAGGATCTCGTGCTCGTTGGTCCCGCGCTTGACCACCATGTTGACCTTGATGGGCCCCAGGCCGGCCTCGCGCGCCGCGGCAATGCCTTCCAGCACCTCGGCGACGGGGAAGTCCACGTCGTTCATGCGGCGGAACACCGCGTCGTCCAGGCCATCCAGGCTCACCGTGACGCGGCGCAGGCCGGCAGCCTTCAGCGCGGCGGCCTTGCGCTTGAGGAGCGAGCCGTTGGTGGTGAGGGCCAGTTCCACCGGCTCGCCGTCCACCGTGCGCAGCGCCGCGAGCTGTTCGATCAGCACCTCGATGTTCTTGCGCAGCAGCGGCTCGCCGCCCGTGAGGCGGATCTTGCGCACGCCATGCGCGACGAACTGGCGGGCCAGGCGGGTGATCTCCTCGAAGCTCAGCAATGCCGACTGCGGCAGGTACGGGTAGTCCTTGTCGAAGACTTCCTTGGGCATGCAGTAGCTGCAGCGGAAGTTGCACCGGTCGGTGACGCTGATGCGAAGGTCGCGCAGCGGGCGGCCCAGCGCATCGCCCAGCAGGCCGGAGGCCGGCACCGGGCGGGCGGGCACCAGCGCCCGCAGCGCGGGAATGCGCTGGTCGACGAGCGGGATGACGCGTTCAGCCATGCCTGCCGATTGTGCCCTGCGCCGGGCTTCTCAGCCAATCCAGCGGACGTTGGCGAGGGCCTCGGCGAAGAGCTGCCGCAGCGCGCCCGCGCCCATGGCGTAGGGGTCGAACTCGGCGGCGGGCGAATACTTCAGGAACAGCTGCCGGTTCTCTTCCGTGGACGCCAGCAGGCCCATCGCCCAGGAGGTGAAGCGCCGCGCGTCGATCTCCTGCAGGTCCAGCACGGCCGGGTCGCGGTGGCGCTCGTCGCGCAGGATGCGGTGGTACAGCGCATTGACCGCGGCGCGGTCGCCCTCGAGCACCTGGAGGAAGATGCCGTTGTTCAGGCACAGGGCGCCCGTGACCCCCAGCCGCGTGTTGTTGCGGCGGGAAGCGGCCAGGATGTCCTTGATGTCGGCGGGCCCGAGCACGCGGGAAACGCGGCTCGCATAGGTCAACTGGATCAGCATGGGGGGTTCCTTGGAGGCGGCGCGAGTGTGTCACGCCTCCCAAGCCCCCGTGCGCCGCTGAGGCATGCTCAGACGCAGCGGGCGCCGTCCACTTCGATGCAGACCCCGGAAATGAAGGCGGCTTCGTCGCTGGCCAGGTACAGGGCGGCATTGGCCACGTCCAGCGCGGTGGAGAAGCGGCCCAGCGGGATGGTCGCCAGGAACTTGGCGCGCCGGGCCTCGTCGATGGGTCCGCCCGCGAATTCCGCGGACAGGCCGGTGTCGGGGTTGAACACGGGGTTGATGCAGTTGACGCGGATGTTCTCCGGGCCGAACTCGGCCGCCAGCGACTTGCTGGTGGTGATCACCGCCCCCTTGGAGCCGTTGTACCAGGTGAGCCCCGGACGGGGACGCACGCCCGCGGTGGACGCGATGTTGATGAAGCTGCCCCCCTTGTTGGCGCGGAAGGCGGGCACCGCGTGGATCGTGGACAGGTAGATGCTCTTCATGTTGACCGCGTAGCACCGGTCGAACTCGTCCTCGCTCACTTCCAGCGCGGGGCGGTTGCGGTGGGTCCAGCCGGCGTTATTGACCATCACGTCCAGCTTGCCGTGGCGCTGGACCGCGGCATGGACCAGCGCCTTCATGTCGGCGGACTTGGTGACGTCGGCGGCGAAAAAGGACGCCTGGCCGCCGGCCTTCACGATGTCGGCCACGACCTTCTCGCCCAGCGCGGCGTTGATGTCGTTGACGATCACCTGCGCGCCTTCCTGCGCCAGCCGGCGGGCGATGCCCTCGCCGATGCCGCCGCCCGCGCCGGTGACGATGATGGATTTGCCTTGCACTCGCATGCTGTCTCCTGGGTTCTGGTCAGCCGTGGCGGATGGCCACGGTCTTGAGGGTGGTGAAGCCGTACAGGGCCTCGAAGCCCTTTTCGCGGCCGTAGCCCGAGGACTTGACGCCGCCGAAGGGCAGTTCGACGCCGCCGCCGGCACCGTAGTTGTTGATGAACACCTGGCCGCTCCTGACGCGCTTGGCCATGCGAAGCTGCCGGCCGCCGTCGCGCGTCCAGATGCCGGCCACCAGGCCGAACTGCGTGGCATTGGCCAGCTGCACGGCCTGGTCCTCGTCCCTGAAGCTCATGGCCGCCAGCACGGGACCGAACACCTCCTCCTGCGCGAGGCGGTGCGTGACCGGCACGTCGCGCAGCAGGGTGGGGGCCTGGTAGAAGCCCGTCTCCGGCGCCTCGTCGACGATCTGGCCCTGGGCCACCATGGGAATGTCGGCGTGCTGGGCGTCCGACAGGAAGTCCCAGACCCGCTGCTGCTGGCTCTGGCGGATCAGCGGACCCACGTCCAGGTCCATGCTGGCCGGCCCCACGCGAAGGTTGGCGAAGGCCTGGCCCAGGCGTTCGAGCAGCGGCTCGTAGATCGTCTGCTGCACCAGCAGGCGCGAGCCCGCCGAGCAGGTCTGGCCCGCGTTCTGCACGATGGCGTTGATCACCATGGGCAGGGCGGCGTCGAGGTCGGCGTCCTCGAAGATGATCTGCGGGCTCTTGCCGCCCAGCTCCAGCGTGACGGGGCAGTGCCGTTCCGCGGCAACCTGCTGGATCAGCGTGCCCACGCGGGGGCTGCCGGTGAAGCTGATGTGGTCGATGCCCGGGTGGCGGGCCAGCGCGTCGCCGACCTCATGGCCCAGCCCGGTGACGATGTTGATGGCGCCGGCGGGGAAGCCGCACTCCGCCGCCAGCTGGGCCACGCGGATCAGCGACAGGCAGGCGTCCTCGGCGGGCTTGACCACGCACACGTTGCCTGCCGCCAGCGCCCCGCCCACGCTGCGGCCGAAGATCTGCATGGGGTAGTTCCACGGGATGATGTGCCCGGTGACGCCATGCGGCTCGCGCCAGGTGAGCACGCTGTAGCCGTCCAGGTAGGGGATGGTGTCGCCGTGCAGCTTGTCGCAGGCGCCCGCATAGAACTCGAAGTAGCGCACCAGGGCCAGGGCATCGGCGCGCGCCTGCTTGGTGGGCTTGCCGCAGTCGCGCTGCTCGATCGCGGCCAGCTCCTCGGCGTGTTCCGCCACCTGGGCGGACAGGCGCATCAGCAGGCGTCCGCGCTCGGCCGCGCTCAGCTTGCTCCAGACGGCGTCGTGGCACTGGCGGGCGGCCTTGACCGCGGCATCGATGTCATCGGCGGTGCCGCGCTGCAGTTCGTCGAAAGGCTGCCCGTCCGAGGGGTCGATGACGGGGATGGTGCGGCCGCCGCTGGAGCGCTGCGCCGCGTTGCCGATGTAGTGGAATTGCATGCCGCCATTCTGCGCGAAGGGCGGCAGCGCCGACCTTAGTACTAAGCCCCGACGGGCACGTACTGGTGCTGGTGCTGCGTCAGCCAGCGCTCGGAAGCGGAGCTGTCCTGCTGGCTCGGATGGAAGTCCCGCCGCAGGTACTCGCGCCAGGGCCGGTAGGTCTGGCGCACCAGCCCACGCTCGCCGAACAGGTAGGAGGCCGCGCTTTTCCAGGTGCTCCATTTCCACAAGGTGCCGTCGCGGCGCAGGTTGTTCACCGTCTGGCGCAGCGTGTCCACCAGGAAGATCATCGTGATGCGGCGGAACCAGGTGATGCGCCACTCGTGGTTGCCGCCCAGCGCCTGGTACAGGTCGAAGGCGGTGCTCTTGTGCTCGGACTCCTCGGCGCTGTGCCACAGCCACAGGGTCGCCAGGCGCGGGTCGCGGTCGCCCAGCAGGTCGGCGTTGCGCAGCATCCAGTCGGCCAGGATGGCGGTGAAGTGCTCGTTGGCGGCGGTGATGGCCAGCCAATGCCGGATGTCCGCGCCCTCCATCTGCTTCAGGCGCTCCCGCGCGCGAGCTTCCCACTCGTTGACCAGGCCCAGCTTGTCCAGGTGGGCGTTGTAGAGGCTGTGCAGCCGCCGGTGCGTGGCTTCCTGGCCGATGAAGCCTTGCACCTCGGCCCTGAACGTCTCCTGCTGCTCGGGCGGCAGGGCCTTGAAGCCGCCGCGCACCGAGTCGATGAAGAACTGCTCCCCGACCGGGAAACTCATCGAGAGCGCGTTGAAAAGCGCGGTGCGGAACGCATCCCCCGCGCACCAGTGGCGCGCGATGGGCGCTTCCATGTCGACGAGGAGGCGGCGGACGACGAGTTCGGTCATGATGCGGTACCTTTCCGTACCAATCATGGGTGCAGCACCCGGTACTGTCAAGTACCAGATATCGACAACCTGAGAATCTGCCCATGGCCGAGATCGAACCGCCCGTGCATGAGCACCGCAGCCGCCTGCTGGAAGGCATGGCCCATGCCGTGGCCGCCAAGGGCTACGCCGACACCACGATTGCCGACATCGTGCGCGAGGCCAGCGTGTCACGGCGGACCTTCTACGAGCATTTCAGCAGCAAGGCCGAATGCCTGGTCGCGCTCTACGAAGCCGCCAGCCACAACGCCCTGAAAGTGCTGCGCGACGCGATCGATCCTTCCCAGCCCTGGGACGCCCAGGTGGAACGCGCGCTGGCCGCCTACCTCGGGTGCATGGCCGGCAATCCCGTGCTGATGCGCACCCTGTTCATGGAGATCCTGGGCCTGGGGCCCGCCGGCCTGCAGGCCCGCCGGCGCGTCAACACGGAAATCGCCGAATTCATCGAGGCCGCCGTGCGGGGCCGGGACGGGACCGAACTGCCGCGGGACATCTCGACGGCCA
Source organism: uncultured Ramlibacter sp. (assembly GCA_964652405.1). Classification (GTDB taxonomy): domain Bacteria; phylum Pseudomonadota; class Gammaproteobacteria; order Burkholderiales; family Burkholderiaceae_C; genus Ramlibacter. Next base: position 1,922 of record CAZZAW010000138.1, on the reverse strand, counting down.
TGGTCGGTGGCATCAACGAGCTGGTGCTGCAGTACATCGAGCAGGACCGGGTGGCGGCCCTCGGCGAGCTGGCAGGACCGGGCAGCGAGCTGGTGCGCCGGCTCATCGGCCCTCAGGCCCGGTAAGCGCCTGGAGCCTGCCTTCGAGGTAGTCGCGAACCGCCGGGGTTTCGGTCAGGCCCATGGCCCGGCGGTACGCCTCGCGCGCGGTGGCCCTGTCCCCTGCGAGTTGGTGCAGGTAGCCGCGAGCCACCCAGTACGGCTGGTAGGTGGCGGCATTCGGTGCGGCCGCGAGCGGCTCCAGCAGCCGCAAGCCCGCTGCGGCGCCCTGGGCCTCGGCCACCGCGACCGCCTGGCCGACCCGCGCTCCCAGCGTGGGCGCGAGCGCGACCAGGTGCCCGTAAAGACGCGCGATGGCTGGCCAAGGCACCGTCCCGCTGTACGCGCGGTGGCAGTGCGCGGCCTGGATCGCGGCCTCCAGCTGGAACGGCCCGGGAGCGGCCTGGCGTGCCGAGCGCCGCAGCAGGCGGTCGGCCTGCTCGATCAGGCCGCGGTCCCACAAGGCCGCGTCCTGCTCGTGCAGCGGCACGAAGCGGCCCCGCGCGGCGCGCACCACGGGGCGCCTGGCCTCGCACAGGAGAAGCAGCGCGTGCAGGCCAAGCGCTTCCGCGTTGTCCGGCAGCAAGGCGGCGCACAGCTCGGCCAGGTACAGCGCTTCCTGTGTCAGGTCGTCCGGGCCGGTGCCGGCCAGCGGCCCGGTCGCGGCGTCCCGCCCCAGGTCGTACGCGGCATAGATGGCTTCGAGCACGGCGTGGAGGCGGCCCGGCAAGTCGGCTGCCTCGGGTTCCTCGAAGGCGATGCCGGCGGCGGCGATCTTGGCTTTGCTGCGCACCAGGCGCTGGGCCATGGCCGCGGGCGAGACCAGGAACGCCCCGGCGATGCGCCGGGCATCCAGCCCCAGCACGGTCTGCAGCATCAGGGCGGTATGCACCGAGGGGTCGATCGCCGGATGGGCGCAGACGAACATCAGCTTGAGCCGCTGGTCGGGAACGGCGCAAGGTTGGGGCGCAGCCTCGTCTTCCTGCAGCAGCACGGTGACGGCGGGGTCGTCGGCCAGCCGGGCATGGCGATGAGCCTGGAGCAGGTGACGGCGCGCCACTGTCATCAGCCAGCCTTCCGGCGCGGCCGGGATGCCGTCCCGTGGCCACCGGTCCAGCGCAGTGGCGAACGCAGTGGACAGGGCGTCTTCCGCGGCGGCGAGGTCCCGCCACTGGTAGGCCAGGTGGGCCAGCAGGCGGCCGTAGGAGCGGCGCGCCGCCGCCTCCGCCTCCGCCGCCGCGGCCGCGCCCCCGGCCATCAGCCGGCCATGGGCGGCAGCACGGGCCGCACCTCGACGGCGCCGACGGCGGCCGCGGGCGAACGCGCCGCCCATTCCAGCGCCTGGTCGAGCGAGGGCACCTCGATCACGAAGAAGCCACCCAGGTAGTCCTTGGTGTCCGCATAAGGGCCGTCCTGGACCTGGCGCTTGCCGTCGCGCAGTTTCACGGTGGTGCTGGTGGCCGGCGGCTGCAGTCCTGCGCCGCTGACCACCACCCCGGATTGCTGCACCGCCTCCACGTAGGCACCCCAGGCAGCCCAGTAGGGGCCGGCAGTGGCCGGGTCCTGGCGGCGTGCGAACTCGGAGGCGGGCTCATGGAACATCAGCATGTATTGCATGGGAAACCTTTCTGGAAACGGGCCGGCACCTTGCCTTCCCTGAACCCTGGATGCGCGAGGCGGCCGCCAATCGACACCGCCTGGCGATTTCTACGCGAAAAAAGAGAAAGGCCCGCCTAAGCGGGCCTTTTCGGGAGCCGAGGGGCTTACTTGGAAGCCGCCGGCGCCGGGGCCACTGCCGCAGCGGGCGCCGGCGTGCTCGGCGCG
>CAZZAW010000137.1:0-6889 GCA_964652405.1 uncultured Ramlibacter sp. | reverse complement strand
ACGTTGGGGCTCTGGCGCTTGACGTCCTCGCTGCCCATGTAGACCACGCACTCCAGGCCGTAGCGGGCGCAGATGGTGGCCGTGGCCACGCCGTGCTGGCCGGCCCCGGTCTCGGCGATCACGCGGGGCTTGCCCATGCGGCGGGCCAGCATGGCCTGGCCGATCACGTTGTTGATCTTGTGGGCGCCGGTGTGGTTGAGGTCTTCGCGCTTGAGGTAGATCTGGGCGCCGCCCTGTTCGCGGCTCATGCGCTGGGCGTGGTAGATCGGGGAGGGCCGGCCCACGAAGTGCGCCAGTTCATGGCGGAATTCGGCCAGGAACTCCGGGTCGTGCTGGTAGCGGGCGTAGGCCTCGCGAAGCTCGCTGATGGCGTGGGTCAGCGTCTCGCTGACGAAGCTGCCGCCGTATTTGCCGAAGTGGCCGGTCGCGTCAGGTTGTTGATAGGAGGGCATGAGGGGACCTTGCAAGTAGCGCGTCGGCGGCACGCACGGCCGCGACGAACTGATGGATCTTGTCCGGGTCCTTGATCCCCTTGGAGACCTCGACCCCGGAGCTCACATCAACGGCCAGCGATCTGCACCGCGGCCGCACCTGCACGATGCCATCGGTCACGTTTGCAGGCGTCAACCCACCAGACAAGACGAGGTGAGCGTTGACGCTTGGTGGAAGACGTGACCAATTGAATGCCTTGCCGCCGCCGCCGTAGCCCTCGACATGCGCGTCGAGGAGGATGGCCTGGGCCCTTTCGAAGTCGGAGGCGAATTTTACCAAGTCGAAGGGCTGGGCTTCGTCCAGCGGGACGCGGGCGGCCCGCAGGTAAGGACGCGCGCCATTGCCTGTCGCCGCCAGGCACTCCGCGGGCGATTCATCGCCATGAAATTGGACCGCAGCCCCCGCCACCTGGGCACAGGCTGCTATCACATTGGTAGCACTCTCGTTGACGAAGAGCAGCACGGGCGTGACGTAGGGCGGCAGCCTGCGGGCCAGCTCGGCCGCCCGGGCCGGCGAGATGCTGCGAGGGCTCTTGCTGTACAGGACAAAACCGACCGCGTCCGCGCCGGCTTCCGCCGCAGCCTCCACGTCCTGCTCGCGCGTGAGCCCGCAGATCTTGATGCGGGTGCGATGGGTGGCGGCTGCGCTCATGGCAGCCAATGATACGCAGCGGTGCTGTCCGGCAAGCCCCAGCGGGCATCGTAGACGGGACCCAGGAAGTAGAGCCCATCGGGCGAGAAGGTGGGGGCAGCGGCGTCGCGGTCGCGCGCGGCCAGCACTTGCGCCATCCACGCGGGCGGCTGGTTCCCTTGGCCGATGACCAGCAGGCAGCCCATGATGTTGCGGATCATGTGGTGCAGGAAGGCATTGGCCTCGAATTCGAACCGCCAATACGGACCGCGGCGCGAGATGGCAATGCGGTGCAGGGTCTTCACCGGCGTGCGCGCCTGGCAGCCCGAGGCGCGGAAGGACGTGAAGTCATGCTCGCCGAGCAAGGCCTGCGCGGCCTGTTCCATGGCCGCGGCGTCCAGCGGCCGGAACACCCAGCCGACACGGCCCGCTTCCACGCTGGGGCGGACGGGCGATTCCAGCAGCACGTAGGCGTAGCGCCGGGCCGTGGCGCTGGCGCGCGAATGGAACTCGTCCGGCACGGGCTGCGCCCACTGGACCGCAATGTCCGGCGGCAGGAAGCTGTTGGTGCCGCGCACCCAGGAGAACGCTTCGCGCTGCAGCGGCGTGTCGAAGTGCACCACCTGCATCAGCCCGTGCACACCGGCGTCAGTGCGGCCCGCGCAGACGGTGGCGACAGGTTCGGCGGCGAATTGGGAGAGGGCGGACTCCAGGCGGTCCTGGACGGTGTTGCCCGAAGGCTGGCTCTGCCAACCCTCGTAGCCCTGACCGCTGTAGCTGATGCCCAGTGCCCACCGCATCGGCGGCCCTCAGGAAACCGCGGCGTTCAGCTGATTTCCGCGAGGAAGCGCTGCGCCCGGGTCTTCAGTTCGCCCGAGGCTTCGGCCACGACCTCTTCCGCCAGGCTGCGTGCGCCGTCGGGGTCGCCGATGGCGTTGAATTCCTCGGCCAAGGCCAGCTTGGTGGCCAGCGGATCGCTGTTGTCCTCGGACAGGGGCGCGCCGGCCGTGCTGAGCGGGGCTCCCGTCGTGCTCAGGGGTGCGTCATCCGTGTCCTGCTCGGCCGGCGCGGCGGCGGGCTTGTCCAGGTCCAGGGACAGCGCGCCCAGGTCGAATTCGATCATGCCGGCGTCGGGCGCCGCCGCAGGCGCTGGCGCTGGCGCAGCCGGAGCAGGCGCCGGGGCTGCCGACAGATCCATGGGCTCGGTGCTGAAGTTCAAGCTGTTGTCCGTGAGCATGGGCTCGGGCGCGTCCAGCCGGACAGGGTCCTCAACCACCGGCAGGTCGAGCGAAGCGGGCTCGGCCGGCGGATCGATGGACATGGTGGCGTTGGCGAAGTCCAGGTCCGGCGGGGCGCTCGCCACGGGCGTTTCGGCCGGAGGAAGCGTGAAGGCCACGGTGCGTTCCGGCTCGGGGGCGGCCGCGGCGGAGGAGGCCGAGGCCGGTTCGTCGTCGCCCAGCGAGAAGTCGAGGTCCAGGTCCAGGTCGACGCCGCCAGCAGGTGCCGCCGCCTGGGCCGGTGCGTGCGCCACTGCGGCGAGACCCGCCACCCCTGCAGCGGTGGCTGCCGCGGGAACCAGGCTGGCGCTGCCACCGGGCGCGGGCTGGCCGCCGGGGCGGTACAGCGGATTGGCCGGATCGAGCTCCTGGCCCAGTTCGCAGATGTGGCGCCACTCGGGGCCTTCGCCCTGGGTCAGGCTGAAAGCTTCGGTCGCAATGTGCTCGAAGCCCTTGGCGTCGCGCCGCTTGGAGTAGATCTCCAGCAGCTTGCTGTGGATGGCCACCCGTTGTGGGTTGATGCGCAGGGCTTCCTTGAGGATCTCCTCGGCCTGCAGGTCACGGCCATAGGCCAGGTACACGTCGGCTTCGGCCACCGGGTCGACATCGCCCGCCGCGTCGAGCTGGCTGGGCGAATAGACCATGGACGAACCAGTCGCTGCGCCTTCTGCCGTGTCGATGCGCTGGCCGCCACTGGCCCCGAAGAACGAGTCGGGCTGCAGCCGGCTTTCCAGGAAGGAGCTGTCCACCTGGGTGGACTTCTTGCGCTGGCGGGCGCGATAGAAACCGAAGCCCAGCAGCAAGGCCAGCAGCCCGCCTGCCGCAGCCGGCACCAGCGGGTTCTCCAGCAGGTCATCGACCAGGCTGGTTTCCTCCACCAGCGGCGGCAGCTGCGGCTTGGCAGCCGGTGCGGCGGCGGGCGCTGCAGGGGCAGGGGTGGCTGCAGCCGGCGCGGGCGCCGCGGCGGCGGATGCGACGGGCGCCGCGGCCTGTGCTGCGGCCGGGCCAGAGGCAGGCGCAGACGCTGCTGCGGCAGCGGGCGCCGCCGCGGGAGCAGGGGTGGGCGCCGGGGTCGGGGCGGGCGTGGGTGCCGGGGTGGGTGCTGCTGTCGGGGCCGGCGAGGCGGCCGGGCTGGCGGCCGCACCGGCCGGAGCGGAAGCGGCAGGGCGGGACGCGCCAGCCGCCCCGGGAGCAGGCACCGCGACGCCGGCTCCCGCTGCAGCGGGGGCCGTGGCCGTGCCCAGCTTGTTCAGGTCGGCAATGTTCTTGTTCAGCTCGGCCACGCGGGTGGCGGCATCCTGCGCCGCGCGGTCGCGGGCGACCTTCTCTTCGGCGGCCTTGCCCTGCACCGACCCCTTGGACAGGGTGAGCTTGTCCGGTGCGGCTGCGGCCGGCTTCTTCTCCTCGACCTGGGCCTGGACCCGGCCGGCGGCCTGGCGGTCGGCAGTGCCCACCTGAGCTGTCGGCAAGCCTTCTGCGAGCCGGCGGCGGAATTCGTTGAAGTCGCGGCTCTGGGCCACCAGCAGCTGCGTCGCTTCGGCCGGGCCCGTGCTGCCGGCTTGCTCGGCGCTGGGCACTTCCAGCACGGCACCGGCCCTGAGCCGGTTCACGTTGCCGCCGATGAATGCGTCGGGATTGGCTTGCAGCAGCGCGACCAGCATCTGGTCGAGCGAAATGGACGGAGGCTTGTTGGCTGCCGCGATGCGGCTGGCCGTGTCGCCACTTTGCACCGTGACCCGCTTACCCTGGGGGTCTGCTGCCGGGCGGGTCGCTGCGGCCACGGGAGCGGAGGGGGCCGGCGCGGCGGGCGTCGGCGCAGCAGGCGCTGGTGGCCTCGCCGCAGGGGCGCTGGCCGTCGCTGGCGGCACCGCCGCGCGCGGCGCGGGAGCGGGGCGGGCAGGTGCCGCAGACGGGGCGGGGACCGCCTGCGCGGGCGCGACCGGCGTGACCTGCGCGGTGACCGGAGGCGCGCTTTGGCGCATGCTGGGCGGGTCGAACAGCATGGTGTAGTCGCGCACGATGCGGCCAGCCGACCAGTTGGTCTCGAGGATCAGGTCGATGAAAGGATCGTTGACGGCCCGGTCGCTGGTCAGCCGCAGGAAGTAGCGCCCGTCCGGACGCCGCTGCAGCGTGATCTGCACATTGGCCAATGCCGGGCTGTAGTCCATGCCGGCCGCCCTGAATGCCTCGGGCGAGGCCACCACCGCGCGCAGGCTCGCGGCTTCTTCCGCATTGATGTCGGGAATGTCGATGTCGGCGCGAAGCGGCTCGCCCAGCGCCGACTGGACGGTCACCCGGCCCAGTGCCAGCGCCTGTGCATCCGACACCGGGAGGCCCAGCGCAACCGTGGCCGCAACAGCCAGGGCCGTGGCCCGCCATTGCGTTTGTTTCATGGTTGTTGAGGTCCCCACTGCTCGGTCTGCAGGCAGTTTTTTTCTCTTCATGCGGACATTCGCCTCGAGACAGGAATTGCTAAAAGGACCATAACATCAATGTCTTAGGGTGACAAGCTGAGACAGCTTTTAACTTCTGAGGCATGCCTGTGCACCCGCCATCACGTCCAACTGCGTTGCAACGTGACAACGGCCTGTAACCAGTGGCTACAGGCCGTTGCGAGCTGTGCGGGATCAGGCGTCGAGCAGGATGCGCAGCATGCGGCGCAGCGGTTCAGCGGCACCCCATAGCAGCTGGTCGCCGATGGTGTACGCGCCCACGTACTCCGGACCCATGGCCATCTTGCGGATGCGGCCCACAGGGATGCCCAGCGTGCCGGTGACCGCCACAGGCGTCAGGTCCTTCAGCGTGGCTTCCCGCGTGTTGGGGACGACACGGACCCAGGCGTTGTCGTTCGCGATCATGGCCTCGATGTCCGCGAGCGGCACGTCCTTCTTGAGCTTGAAGGTCAGGGCCTGGCTGTGGCAGCGCATCGCGCCTACGCGCACGCAGAACCCGTCCACGGGCACGGCAGGGTTGGAGAAACCGGGACCCTGGCCCAGGATCTTGTTGGTCTCGGCGCCGGCCTTCCATTCCTCCCGCGAGACGCCGCCGCCCAGGTCCTTGTCGATCCAGGGGATCAGCGAGCCGCCCAGGGGCACGCCGAAGTTCTCGGTTTCGGCGCTGGTCATGGACTGCTGGCGGGCCAGCACCTTGCGGTCGATCTCCAGGATGGCCGACTTGGGGTCGTCCAGCAGCGCCTTGACCTCTGCGTTCAGCGTGCCGAACTGGGTGAGCAGCTCGCGCATGTGCTGGGCGCCGCCGCCCGAGGCCGCCTGGTAGGTCATGCTGCTCATCCATTCCACCAGTCCGGCCTTGTACAGCGCGCCCACGCCCATCAGCATGCAGCTGACGGTGCAGTTGCCGCCGATCCAGTTCTTGCCGCCCCTGGACAGGGCGTTCCTGATCACCGGCAGGTTGACCGGGTCCAGGATGATGATCGCGTCATCCTTCATGCGCAGCGTGGACGCGGCGTCGATCCAGTGGCCGTTCCAGCCGGCGGCACGCAGCTTGGGGAAGACCTCGGTCGTGTAGTCGCCGCCCTGGGCGGTGATGACGATGTCGCACTTCTTCAGCGCCTCGATGTCGAAGGCGTCCTTCAGCGTGGTCTCGTTCTTCGCCTGGGCAGGCGCCTTGCCGCCGGCATTGGAGGTGGAGAAGAACAGCGGCTCGATCAGGCCGAAGTCGCCTTCGGCCTGCATGCGGTCCATCAGGACCGAGCCGACCATGCCGCGCCAGCCGACCAGGCCGACCAGCGGTTGTTGTGCCTTGGAGAGTGCCATCGTCATACGCCTTTCGAGAGTGGTTCTGGTTCCCCGGCTCGTCAGGGCCGGGAAAGGCGCGCGACGAACCGGAGCTTGCTAGCCCTTGGTAATGGTCTTTTTGGTGATCGCGGCCACGACGGCTTCACCCATCTCGCGGGTGCCGACTTTCGTGGTGCCTTCGGACCAGATGTCCGCCGTGCGCAGCCCGGACGCGAGAACGTGCTTGACCGCCGACTCGATCCGGTCGGCGGCCTGGGGCTGGTTCAGGGAGAAGCGGAGCATCATGGCAGCGGACAGTATTGTAGCCAAAGGATTAGCGATGCCTTTGCCGGCGATGTCGGGCGCGCTGCCGTGGCTGGGCTCGTACAGGCCCTGGTTGCCGGCGTTCAGGCTGGCCGAAGGCAGCATGCCGATCGAGCCCGTGAGCATGGCGGCTTCGTCCGAGAGGATGTCGCCGAACATGTTGCCCGTCACCACCACGTCGAAGAACTTGGGCTGCTTGACCAGCTGCATGGCCGCGTTGTCCACGTACATGTGGTCCAGGGTCACGTCCGGGTAAGCCTTGCCGACCTCGGTGACCACGTCCTTCCAGAGCTGGAAGGTCTCGAGCACGTTGGCCTTGTCGACGCTGGTGACGTGCTTGTTGCGCTTGCGGGCGGCCTGGAAGGCCACATGGGCGATGCGCTCGATCTCCGGGCGCGTGTAGCGCATGGTGTCGAAGGCTTCCTCGGC
>CAZZAW010000136.1:0-7084 GCA_964652405.1 uncultured Ramlibacter sp. | reverse complement strand
CGTGGTGGAGCTCAAGGCCCGCTTCGACGAGGAAGCCAACATCAACTGGGCCGAGCAGCTGGAATCCATAGGCGCCCAGGTGGTGTACGGCGTGGTGGGCCTCAAGACCCACGCCAAGATGCTGCTGGTGACCCGGCGCGAGGGCAAGCAGCTGGCCCGCTACGCCCACCTGTCCACCGGCAACTACAACCCGCGCACGGCGCGGCTGTACACGGACATCAGCATGCTCACGGCCGACCCCCTGCTGACGGCCGACGTGGAGAACGTGTTCGTGCACCTGGCCAGCCAGATCCGGCTGCCCCGGCTGAACCTGGCGCTGCTGGCACCCTTCCACCTGCATCGCAAGCTGATCGAGAAGATCGACGTGCTGGGCGAGGCCGCCTCCCGCGGCATGGAGGCGCGCATCGTGCTGAAGATGAACGCGCTGACCGACGAGCAGCTGATGCTGTCGCTGGTGCGGGCGGCGCAGCACGGGGCCAAGGTGGACCTGATCGTGCGGGGTGCCTGCATGCTGCCGGCCCGGGTGCCGGGCCTGACGGACAACATCCGGGTGCGCTCCATCATCGGCCGCTTCCTGGAGCATTCACGCGTGTTCTATTTCCGCGCCGGGAGCGAGGAGGAGCTGTACCTGTCCAGCGCCGACATGATGAACCGCAACATGCTGCGGCGCATCGAGCTGGCCTGGCCGGTGACCGACCCCCAGCTGCGCCAGCGCCTGATAGACGAATGCCTGGTCGCCTACCTGCACGACGACCGCGATGCCTGGGACCTGATGCCGGACGGCCACTACAGGCGGGTCAAGGGAGCCGGCGAGCCCAAGGGGCATGGCGCCCAGGCGGCACTGATGGCGCGTTACGCGGCGCGGGCCTCGGACGAGGAGCCCGCGTGGACCTGATCCTCTGGCGCCACGCGGAGGCCGAGGACCGCCGCGAGGACCTGCCGGAACTCGAGCGGGCCCTGACCGGCCGCGGCGAAAAGCAGGCCGCGCGGGTGGCGGCCTGGCTGGACCGCGTGCTTCCGGACAGCACGCGCATCCTGTGCAGCCCGGCCCGCCGCTGCGAACAGACCGCGCTGGCCCTGGGCCGCAAGTACAAGCTGAAGTCCGAGCTCGCCCCCGACCAGCCCGAAGCCGGCCTGCTGCAGGCCGCGCAATGGCCGGTTTCGCGACATCCGGTGCTGGTGGTCGGCCACCAGCCCGCGCTGGGCAACGTGCTGGGCCAGCTGCTGCGCATCGAGGGCGGGCAGTGCCCCATCCGCAAGGGCGCGGTTTGGTGGCTGCGCAGCCGCGAGCGTGACGGCGAGCTGCAGGTGGTGGTGGTGGCGGTGCAGCCGCCCGACTTCTTCTAGGCGTTCTTGGCGGGGCGGCCGGTCTTGACGGCCGGGACGGCGCCCATCGCCTTGACGAAGGCGGCGTCGCCCAGCTCCGCCAGGGCCTTGATGCCGGCGCGCAGGATCTCGCTCTTCTTGGCCGGTGCGCCCGCCTTGGCGGCGCGGGCCTTGAGCGCTTCCAGCACGCCGTACTCGGTCTTGGGGATGGTGAAGCTGTCGCGCACCAGCTTGGGCTTCCTGGGCTTGTCGGCCTTGGGCGGCTTGGCAGGCTGCGCCGAGGGCGGCGTGGCCGCCTTGGTGGCGGGCTTGGCCGCCGGCTTGGCGCCAGCCTTGGCCGTGGGCTTCGCAGCCGGCTTGGCCGCGGGCTTGCGCGCGGCGGAGGTGGTGGGAGCGGTTTTCCGTGCAGTGGCCATATCTCCGAGTCCTTTCTTGGTGTGCTGTAAACGGTATATACAGTTTATACGGTTTATCCGGCCAGGCGCTGCGCCAGCGCCGCCGCCCAGATGCCGAAGGCCAGCACCAGCGACAGCAGCACCGCGGCGCTGCCCATGTCCTTGGCGCGCTTGGACAGGTGGTTCCACTCGGGGCCGATGCGGTCGATGGCCGTCTCGATGCAGGTGTTCAGAAGCTCCACGATCATGACCAGGAGCACGGAGCCGGCGAGCAGGGCGGTCTCGACCCAGGTGCGCCCCAGCCAGAACGACAGGGGCAGCAGGACCAGCGCCGCCTTGGCTTCCTGGCGGAAAGCGGTTTCGCCCCAGCCGGCCTTCAGGCCCTGCAGCGAGTAGCCGGTCGCGTACCACACGCGCTTGAAGCCGGTGCGCAGCTTCTGCGGGTTGACGTCGCCGGCGGCGCGCTCAGGGGGCGGGGCTGCGCTCATGCGAGCACGAAAGACCAGGGCGTCTTCTGCCAGGCCACCACTTCCTCGCGCAGCAGGTGCGCCGACTGCGGGAACAGCCGGGGCCAGTCGGAGCGCAGCGAGAGCGACAAAGCCTGGTCTCCCGAAGCCCGCAGCTGCATGCCCTTCAGGTCGGGGTCGCGCCGGGCGTGGCACAGGATCACGGCCAGCCGCAGGCACAGCAGCTGGTGCACGAACAGCTCGTCGCCGAAATCCGCCTCCACCAGCTTGCGCAGCTTGCCGCGGTGGCCCAGCACCAGCAGTCCCAGGCGATGCAGCTCGGGCTGCGCGAAGCCCGGCGCGTCGGCGTTGTCGAGGATGTAGGCGCCGTGCTTGTGGTAGTCGCTGTGGGAGATGTGGCTGCCGATCTCGTGCAGCGCCGCGGCCCAGCCCAGCTTGCGCTCGTGCCGGGCCAGGTCCTGCGGCGCATCGGTCCTGGCGCGCAGCTGCCGCAGCAGCTGGCGCGCCACCTCGCCCACGCGCCGGGCCTGCGCCGGGTCGGCGCCGAACTTGCCGGCCAGGCGCTGCACGGTGGTGGAGCGCACGTCGGTCTCGCCGTGCTCGCGGTCCAGCAGGTCGTACAGCACGCCGTGGCGCAGCGCACCCTGGGCCGGCTGCATGGTGTCGATGCCCAGGGTGTCGAACACGGCCAGCAGCACGCTCAGGCCGCCGCCCAGCACCGGCCGGCGGTCGTCCTTGAGCCCTTCGAGCCGCACGCGGTCGGCGTGCCTGGCGTCCAGCAGCTGCTGCATCAGCCACTGCAGGCCCTCGCGGCTGATGACGCCGGGGTCCCAGCCGCAGGCCGCGAGCACGTCGCCCACGGCGCCTATGGTCCCGGAGGAGCCGTAGGCCACGTCCCAGGTGCCGGGGAGGTAGGCGCCCAGCGCTTCCTCCAGCACGGCCTGCGCGGCCACCTGGGCCCGCTCGAACGCGCTCTCGGTGAACTCGCCCTGGGGGAAGTACTTCATGGACCAGGCCACGCTGCCCACACGGTAGCTCTCGACCACCTTGGCGTCGAACTGCTGGCCCAGGATCAGCTCGGTGGAGCGGCCGCCGATGTCCACCACCAGCCGGCGTTCGTCGGACTGGGGCAGCAGGTGGGCCACGCCCTGGTAGATCAGGCGGGCCTCCTCGCGGCCCGAGATCACGTCGATGGGAAAGCCCAGCACCTGGTGGGCGCGGGCCAGGAACACGTCACGGTTGCGCGCTTCCCTCAGGGTCTGGGTGGCGACCGCACGCACCTGGCTCTTGCGGAAGCCCGCCAGGCGCTCGCCGAAGCGGGCCAGGCAGTCCCAGCCCCGCTGCATCGCCTCGGGCGTGAGGTTGCGGGCCTCGTCCAGGCCGCTGCCCTGGCGGACGGTTTCCTTGAGGTACTCGGTGCGGTGGATCTGGCCGTGCTCATGGCGGCCGATTTCCAGGCGAAAGCTGTTGGAGCCGAGGTCCACCGCGGCGAGGAGGGTTCCGGTTTGCATGGGCCGTTGTCTGGCGAGGGGAACGCCATCGTACTCGCGGGGAACTCTCATCGTGTCATGGACCAGTCACCATTGAAGGGCACGATAGCCTGAAATCGCAATGTGACGGGGCCATGAAAAAAACGCTGGGGCTGGGAAAGTACCGGGATCTGCTGTTCGCAATCCTGCTGTTCATCGTGCTCGACCTGGGCATTCTCCTCTTCAATTTCTTCGCTTCGACGCAGCTCGAGCGGGATGCTGCCCGGATCAATTCGGCCGGGGAGTTGCGGATGCTGACGCAGCAGCTGACAAAGTCGGTCCTCACGCTCCAGGCGGAAAGGAAGGCCGACCTGCCCATCCAGACCAGCATGGCGCAGCTCGGGCAGGGACATGCGGGATTCATCGGCGCGCTCAAGGCCATCAACGACTCCCTGGGCCAGGACCTGGAGTTCACCGCGTTCGGTCTCGATCCTTCGCAGCTCAAGGACCCGATCCGCAAGCTCGAGCGCGAATGGGGTCCCCTGGAAGAGGCCCTGCGACCGCTGGTGACCTCGTCCGAACCCACGCTTGATGACATCGACATTGCCGTGAACAAGGCCGTGGCAAGGAACATCCGCCTGATGGCGCTGTGCGACGACCTCGCCAACAACATCCAGGCGGCTGCCGGCACCAAGACCGAGCGGATGCGGCAGATCCAGGTGCTGGCCATCATCCTGGCGCTCCTGAATTTCGTCTACATCGTGTTCAAGTTCCTCCGGCGCCTGAACGCGAGCGACCAGATCGCGGAGAACGCCAGGCGAGAGACCGAGGACATCCTCAACACGGTGAGCGAGGGACTGCTGCTGGTCCGGGCCGATGGCACGCTGGGCAGCCAGTTCTCGGCCTCGGTGGCCGGACTCTTCATGCGCGAGGTCCGCGCCGGGATGGATTTCCGGGCGCTGCTGGCGGGCATGCTGTCCCCCGAGCGGGCCGAAGAGGCCAACAGCTACCTCGAACTGCTGTTCGACCCCAAGGTCCGGCCGGCCCTGCTGGCCCAGCTCGACCCCCTGCGGGAGGTCGAAGTCCGGGCCCGGGACGGCGACCCGAAGCGCAAGTACCTGACTTTCCAGATGACCCAGGTCAAGGAGGGGGGCGCCGTCAAGGAGCTGCTCGTGACGGTGTTCGACGTGACGCAGAAGGTCCTGCTCGAGCGTGAGCTGGTGGCGTCGCAGGAGGCGGCGCGCAGCGACGTCGAGGACCTGATCAAGGTGCTGGAACAGGAGCCGGCCCTGCTCCAGGACTTCCTCGTCGGGGCCCGGGCCCGGCTCGCCGACCTGAACCAGGCGATGCGTGAAGTCGGCCGCAAGCCGCAGGCGTACCGCGACCTGGTCGAGGAAGCGGCGCGCCTGGCCCACAGCGTGAAAGGCGAGGCCTCGGCCCTGAGCCTGACGGCGGTATCCCGCCAGGCGCACCGGATGGAGGACGTCATGGCGCCGCTCAGGGGAAGGACGGACCTGTCCGGCGAAGACCTGATCCCCGTGGTCCTGGAGCTCTCCCGGGTGCAGGAGCAGGTGGACCGGCTCTACCGCGTGTTCGACAGGGTGGGCAAGCTCGGCGACCAGCCGCAGGACTCCGCGCAGATGGTGCAGGCCATGGTGGCGAATCTGCGCTCGCTCTCCGAGCGAGTGGCGCAGTCCCTCAGCAAGCAGGTCCGCCTGACGGCGCACATTGCGGAAGGTCCGCTCCCGGCCCCCGTGATCCACGTGCTCCGCGAAGCCCTGCCGCAACTGGTCCGCAACGCCGTGGTCCACGGCATCGAACTGCCCGGCGAGAGGGCCAGGCTGGGCAAGCCGGAAGTCGGGGAACTGCGGCTGGAGATCGGCCGGCGCCACGACGGGCAGCTCGAAGTCGTGGTCAGCGATGACGGGCGCGGCATCGTGGTGCCCCACCTGCGGCAACGCGCCGCCCAGCTGCGGCCCGACACGGCGGCCATGTCGGACACCCAGGTGCTCGGCATGATCTTCGACCCGAACTTCTCCACGGCAACGGAGGTGACCGAACATGCGGGCCGGGGCGTGGGGCTCGCGCTGGTGCGCCAGATCGTGGAGAAAGCCGGCGCCAGGCTCAGGGTGATGACCCAGCCCGCCAGCTATACCCGGTTCGTGCTGCAGTTCGGGGCTGCGACATGAATCGCAGCCTGATGGTGGTGGACGACTCCATGATCTTCCGCAACCGGATCGCCCGCCTTGCCGGCGACCCGAGGCTGGAGGGGGTCCAGGTGGTGGCGATGGCCCAGGATGGACTGGAAGCCGTGGAGCAGGCCAGGCTCCACAAGCCCGCCTTCGTGACCATGGACCTCACCATGCCGCGCATGGACGGTCCGGCGTGCCTGGCGGAGTTGCGCACGGTGCTTCCCGAGTCGCGCGTCCTGGTGGTTTCCGCCCTGAGCGACCGGGCCACGGCATTGAAGGCCCTGACCCGGGGCGCCCATGGCTTCCTGCTCAAGCCGTTCTCCGATGAACAGCTGGTCGAGTCACTGCAGGAGCTGATGCAATGAGCGGCGCCCGCAAGCTCAAGGCGGACGACATCCGCGTGTTTGCCGACGCTGCCAGCGCGTTCTTCGCCCAGTCCACCCGATCCCCGGCCTCCGTGCGCACGGCCTACCTCATGCAAGGGCAGGAGGCGGTCGTCTGGAACGACTACCAGGGCTTGATCGAATTGAAAGGGGCCTGGCGGGGCAGCGTCGTGTTCTCCGCGCCGCGCGGGCTGCTGTCGCACGTGCTGCTCCTGATGGGGGAGCGCGACTACTCCGACGCCAGCCACCGCGACATCGTCGGCGAGATCGCCAACCAGATGTCAGGCTACGCCCGCCGCCATTTCGGCGAGCAGATGGACATCTCTCCGCCCAGGGTGCTCACCCAGCGAAAGGACACGCCCGCCCTGGACCCCGTCCCGGAGGCATCGGCGCCCTTCGTGATCCCGATGGCGTGGGACCGCTACGAAGCGCACCTGGTGGTGCGCATGGCTCCCTCCCGGACCTGAGCGCTCGCTCGGGTGCCGCCCGGCCTCACTTGATCGCGACGGCGCCGCCGCCGGCGGGCAGTTGGGAATCCGCCTTCAGGTTGCCGTTGCGCTCCAGCATGAAGGCCGCGATCGCGAGCTTGTCGGCGTCGGTGATCTTGTCGGGCTTGTCGAACGGCATCATGAGCTGCAGGTACTCGAACAGGCCTTTCGACGTGCCGAACTTCGCGATGTCGTGGCCGGGGCCCCAGATCGGTTTCTGGAAGACCACGGCATCGCGGCCTGACACGCCATGGCAGAGCGAGCAATGCTGCTGGTAGAGCTTTGCCCCCGTCTGGACCTGAGCGCTCGCGTTGGCGGGCGGCTCCTGCGCGTGCGCAAGAGCCGCGATGCCCGCGAGGAACAG
>CAZZAW010000135.1:0-7120 GCA_964652405.1 uncultured Ramlibacter sp. | reverse complement strand
ACGCCAGGCCGGACAGCTGCCAGGCCAGGCGGCGGCGCCACAGGGGCAGGCGAGCGGCTGCCCGACGTCCAACCAGCGCATGCAGGCGGTCTTCGCCACCCAGGTGGCTCCCCAGGTCGCGCGGTTCACGGCCGAGCCGAAGGCGGCCGCCGCGGCCCGCGCCGGGCTGATCGCCTCCCAGATGCTGGGACTGGCCCTGTGCCGGTACGTGCTGAAGCTGCCGCCCGTGGCCGGGATGAAGCGGGCCGAGGTCGTGCGGCGGGTCGGCGCCGTGCTGCAGGCATACCTGACCGAAGGCTAGCTAGAGCACGTCTTTCAGGTACAGGCGGGACAGCTGCCCGCTGCGCCACAGCTTCTCGGTCGCGGCCGAGGACGGCAGCAGCAGGTGGCGGATCAAGGGCTCCAGCGCGGTGGACTGCGCGTCGGCCAGGAGCACGTAGCGGGTGTCGTGGTCGTCCTCGACCTCGTTGATGCGGCCGGCCCAGTCCAGCCTGACCAGCGTGTCCAGCACCGGTTCCAGCTGCAGCAGGTCCACCTCCAGGCGCTGCGCCAGTTCGGCCGCGCTCAGGCCGCGGCGGGAGGTGACCCGCGCCCGCTCCAGCTCGGCCAGGGCTTCCAGCGCCAGCTGGAACTGCCAGCCATGGGCCGTGGCGCGGCGCCGCACGCCCGCGCGCAGCGCCGGCAGGTAGGCGGCCACCACGGCGCCCAACAGCACGATCACCCAGGCCACATAGATCCAGACCAGCAGGATCGGCACCGTGGCGAAGGCCCCGTACACCGTCGAATAGGTGGGCACGGCGGTCAGGTACAGCGCCAGCAGCCGCTGCGCCAGCTCCAGGCCCAAGGCAGCAAACAGCGCACCGGTCCACGCGTGGGCCGCCCGCACCGGCGTGTTCGGCACGTAGCGGTACAGCGCCGCCAGCGCGATCGAGACCAGGAAGAAGCCGCTCAGGTCCAGCGTGAAGCGAAGCGCGCTTGGCACGCTGGCGACCAGTCCGCGGGAGGCGGACAGCAGGTACGAACTGATGCTCAGCGACGCGGCCAGCAGCAAGGGGCCCAGCGTCATCACGGCCCAGTACACCAGCACCCGCTGCGCCAGCGGCCGCGGCCGCTTCACGCGCCAGATCGCGTTCAGCGTGCGGTCGATGGTCAGCACCAGGGCCAGCGCCGTCACCAGCAGCACAGCCAGGCCGGCCGCCCCCAGGCGGCTCGCTTTGCCCGCGAACTGGGTCAGGTAGCCCAGCACCTGGCGCGCGATCGCATCGGGCACCAGGCTCTGCACCAGCCAGGCCTGCACCGCGCCCTGCAGCTTGTTGAACATGGGAAAGGCGGTGAACACCGCCAGCGCCACGGTGAAGAACGGCACCAGCGCGATGGTGGTGGTGAAGGTGAGGCTGCTCGCCGTCAGGCCCAGCCGGTCCTCGCGGAAGCGCTCGCCCAGCGTCTTGGCCGTGGACGCCCAGGGGAAGCGCGTCACGTCGGCGAGCAGGCTGCGGGCATCCATCGGCCGCTATGATGCCACTCGCCCATGGACTCCCCTCCCCTGCACGCCGCGACGGCGCCCGCCCCCGCGATCGAGTTCACCCGTTGGCTGGCCGTGGGCAGCCTGCTGGGGCTGATTGCCGTGGGGCTGGGCTGGGAACTGGGCAGCTGGTGGGCCCTGAAGGTCCTGCCCCTGTGCGTGCCGCTGGCGGGGCTGCTGCGCCGGCGCATGTACACCTACCGCTGGGTCAGCCTGCTGGTGTGGGCCTACGTCGCCGAAGGCGCCGTCGTCGCGTGGAGCGATCCTGCGCCGGCCCGGTGGTGGGCGCTCGCGCAGGTGCTGCTGTGCCTGCTGCTGTTCATCGCCTGCGTGCTGCACGTGCGGTGGCGCTTGCGGCCTTCGCCCGAGGCCTGATCTCCGGCGCCTGCGCCCGCTGGAGGCCTTCACCCAGCGGCAGGGCTTCGAGCCGCTCGCGCAACGCCTGCAGCACGATCGCCGCCGCGCGGCTGGGGGAGCGGCCCGGGAGCCGGAACAGGTGGATGGTGCGCTCGATCACTGGTGCATCCAGCACGCGGAACGCGAGCCCCGGCGTGGCCGGATGGCGCGCGGTGAGCGCCGGCACCAGCGCATAGCCGGCGCCCTCGAGCACCGCCTGGTGCAGCAGAGCGGGATTGGACACCTGGACCTGCGGTTCGCGCGCGTGGGCCGGCAGCGAGGGCGAGGCGCGCAACAGCTCGCTGATGGCCGTGTCGGGCGTGAGCCCCACCATGGGCAGCTTGTCGAGCTGGCGGGCGGTGAGGCGGCGCGAGTTCAGCACGGCCGCCCCTTGCGGCGCCAGCAAGCCGATGCGGTCCTGCAGCAGCGGATGCGCCTGCAGGCCTTGCGCTTCCGGGTGCCAGCCGCCGATGCCGAAGTCGACCTCCCCGGCAGCCACCGCCCGCAGGATGCCCTGGGCGCGCTCGTCGCGAACCGTGACCGACAGCGCCGGCCAGTCGCGCCGCAAGGCCTGCAGGCAGGGCAGCACCACGCTGGCCAGCACCGAGGGCGCGCCGGCGATCGCAACCCGTCCGGCCGCGCCCTGGCTGTGCTCGCGGGTTTCCTCCAGGCCTTGGACCAGCTGGCGCAGGGCTTGCCGCGCGGCCTGCAGGAAGGTTTCGCCGGCGGGCGTGAACCACAGGGCGCGGGTGGTGCGGTCGATCAGCCGCGCGCCCACGGCCTGCTCCAGCAGCTTGATCAGCTCCGACAGCGCCGACGGCGTGACGTGCAGCGCCCGCGCCGCACCGGCAAACGATCCGGCGTCGGCCACCGCCACCAGCGCCCGCAACTGGCGAAGGCTGATATTCCCAAGCTGCGTCCGCATAATCCTTCATTTTATTCGGATAGCACGGCAGGCCCGCTGCCGATATCCTCGCTGCATGCATACCCCTGATCCCACGCCTCTGCTGGAGCGGCTGCGCGCGGCCATCGGAGCCGCCCACGTCCTGGCCGACGGCGACCTCGCCGCCTACGAGGAAGACTGGCGCAAGCGGGTGCGGGGCAAGGCGCTGGCCGTGGTGCGGCCGGGAAACACGCAGGAGGTGGCGGCCGTGGTCCGCGCCTGTGCGCAGGCCGGCGCGCCCATCGTCACACAGGGCGGCAACACCGGACTGGTGGTGGGCGGCGTGCCGGACGCGAGCGGCCGCGAGGTGGTGCTGAGCCTGCAGCGCATGAACGCGATCCGCGCCCTGGACCCGGACAACCTCACCATCACCGTGGAAGCCGGCTGCGTGCTGCAGACCGTGCAAGAAGCGGCGAAGAAGTCGGGGCTGCTCTTCCCGCTGAGCCTGGCCGCCGAGGGCAGCTGCACGCTGGGCGGCAATCTCGCGACCAACGCCGGCGGCACGCAGGTGGTCCGCTACGGCAACACCCGGGATCTGTGCCTGGGGCTGGAAGTGGTGACGGCGGACGGCGAGGTCTGGGAGGGGCTCTCCGGCCTGCGCAAGGACAACACCGGCTACGACCTGCGCCAGCTGTTCATCGGCAGCGAAGGCACGCTGGGCATCATCACCGCCGCGACCATGAAGCTGTATCCGCAGCCGGCGGCGACGCTCACCGCCTGGGCAGCCGTGCCCACACTGGAAGCCGCCGTCGCGCTGCTGGGGCTGGCGCACCGGCGGCTGGGCGCCGGGCTCACCGGCTTCGAGGTGATGGGGCAGTTCGCGCTCAGCCTGGTGGTGCGCCACATGCCGCAGCTGCGCGTGCCGTTCCAGGCCGAATCGGCGTACTGCGTGCTGCTGGAGAACGCCGACCACGAGTCGGAAGCGCACGCGCGGACCGGGTTCGAGTCCCTGCTCGAAGCCGCGATGGAATCGGGCTGGGTCACCGACGCCGTGGTCGCCGAGAACCTGGCGCAGGCGGCGCAGCTGTGGCACGTGCGCGAGAGCATTCCGCTGGCGCAGGCGCATGAAGGCCTGAACATCAAGCACGACATCTCGCTGCCCGTGTCGCGCATCCCGGCGTTCTGCGCCGAGACCGATGCCTTGCTGGCGCGCGAGATCCCCGGCGTGCGCCTGGTGAACTTCGGCCACCTGGGCGACGGCAACCTGCACTACAACGTGCAGGCGCCGGAAGGCGGCGATGCCGCCGCGTTCCTGCGCGACCGGGAGGCGAAGGTGAACACCCTGGTGTACGACGCGGTGGCGCGCTTCGGCGGCTCCATCTCCGCCGAGCACGGCATCGGCGCGCTCAAGGTCGACTCCCTGCCCAGGTACAAGGCGCCCCAGGCGCTGGCGCTGATGCGCGCCGTGAAGCACGCGCTGGACCCGGACAACCTGCTCAACCCGGGGCGGGTGGTGCGCGGATAATCCGGGGCATGACCCGCCCCGTCCGCTCGCAGTACGAAGATTTCATGCGCCATGTGTACACGCATGGCACGCCCAAGACCGACCGCACCGGCACCGGCACCCGCAGCGTGTTCGGCCACCAGATGCGCTTCGACCTGGGCGAAGGCTTCCCGCTGGTGACCACCAAGAAGGTCCACCTGAAATCCATCATCTATGAGCTGCTCTGGTTCCTCAAGGGTTCCAGCGACAACAACTGGCTCAAGGAGCGCGGCGTGACCATCTGGGACGAATGGGCGCGCGAAGACGGCGACCTGGGACCCGTCTACGGGGTGCAGTGGCGCAGCTGGCCCACGCCCGATGGCGGCCATGTCGACCAGATCGCCCAGGCCGTCCACACCATCAAGACCAACCCCGATTCGCGCCGCATCATCGTGAGCGCGTGGAACGTGGCCGACATCCCCAGGATGGCACTGGCGCCCTGCCATGCCTTCTTCCAGTTCTATGTGGCGGACGGCAAGCTGTCCTGCCAGCTCTACCAGCGCAGTGCCGACATCTTCCTGGGCGTACCGTTCAACATCGCCAGCTACGCCCTGCTCACGCACATGATGGCGCAGCAGTGCGACCTGGAGGCCGGCGACTTCATCTGGACCGGCGGCGACTGCCACATCTACAGCAACCACCACGAGCAGGTGGAGCTGCAGCTTTCGCGCGAGCCCTACCCCTACCCGCTGCTGACCATCAAGCGCAAGCCCGCGTCGATCTTCGACTACGAGTACGAGGACTTCGAGGTGCTGGACTACCGGTGCCACGGCGCGATCAAGGCGCCGGTGGCCGTCTGATGGAACTGGGCCTGATCTTCGCCCGCGCCGCCAACGGCGTGATCGGCAAGGGCAACCAGCTTCCCTGGCACCTGCCGGAGGACCTGGCGCACTTCAAGGCGCTCACCCTGGGCTGCCCCGTGATCATGGGCCGCAAGACCTGGGACTCGCTCCCTGCGAAGTTCCGGCCGCTGCCCGGAAGGCGCAACGTGGTGGTGACGCGCCAGTCTTCGTGGTCGGAGGCAGGGGCCGAGCGGGCCGGTTCGCTCGTCGAAGCGCTCACGCTGGTGCAGGACGCGCCCCGCGTTTGGGTCACCGGGGGCTCCGAGCTGTACCGGCTGGCCTTGCCGCTGGCCCAGGTGGTCGAAGCCACGGAGATCGGCGCCGAGTACGACGGCGATGCTTACGCGCCCGACCTGGGCCCCGAGTGGAACGAAGTGGCCCGCGTGCGGAACCAGTCGGCCGCGGGACTGCCCTACGACTTCGTCACTTACCGCCGCGGCACCGCATGAAGATCACCACCTGGAACGTCAACTCCCTGACCGCCCGCCTGCAGCACGTGCTGGACTGGCTGGCCGCCAATCCCGTGGACGTGCTGTGCCTGCAGGAGCTCAAGCTCACCGACGACAAGTTCCCGCTGGACGTGATCCGCGCCGCCGGTTACGAGCACTGCGCGGTGTTCGGCCAGAAAACCTACAACGGGGTCGCGGTCCTGAGCCGCGTGCCGGTGCGCGACATCGCGAAGAACATCGCGGGTTTCGAGGACGAGCATTCGCGCGTGATCGCGGTGACCGTGGACAGCCCCCTGGGCACCCTGCGCGTCGTCAACGGCTATTTCGTCAACGGGCAGGAGCCCGGCAGCGAGAAGTTCACCTACAAGATGAACTGGCTGGGTGGGTTGAACCGCTACGTGTGCGAGGAGCTCAAGGCCCATCCCCGCCTGGTGCTGCTGGGCGACTTCAACATCGCGCCGGAAGACCGGGACTCGCATGATCCCGACGGGCTGCGCGACACCATCCACCACACGAAGGAAGAGCGCGATCACTTCCAGCAGCTGCTCGGGCTGGGGCTGTGCGACGGCTTCCGCCTGTTCGAGCAGCCCGAGAAGAGCTACAGCTGGTGGGACTACCGCATGCTGGGCTACCAGAAGAACCGCGGCCTGCGCATCGACCACATCCTGGTGAGCGAGGCGCTGCGTTCCCAGGTCAAGGCCTGCGCCATCGACCGCACCCCGCGCAAATGGCCCAAGCCGAGCGACCACGCGCCGGTGACGATCGAGTTCTAGCTCACTCCAGGCCCAGTTCCTGGATCTTGCGGGTGATGGTGTTGCGGCCTATGCCCAGCTTCTGGGCGGCCTCGATGCGGCGTCCGCGCGTGTTGGCCAGAGCGGTGAGGATCAGGCGCGATTCGAAGCGGCGGGTCAGCTGGTCCCACACGTCGTTCCGGCCGCTGGCCAGCAGTTCCATGGCCTCGGCTTCCAGGCCGGACTCCCAGGCCTTCGCCCCTGCGCCGGCTGCCGGCGCGGAGGGCGCATGCGCCGCCTCGGGCTGTGACGAGGGCACTTCGACGGTGGACGAGGTGAGCTGCTGCGCGGGTTCGGCGGCACCTGCCGCCACTTCCGGCGGCAGGTCCTTGGGTTCGATCAGCTGGGCCGGTGCCATCACCGTGAGCCAGTGGCAGATGTTCTCCAGCTGGCGCACGTTGCCGGGGAAGCTGAACCCGGTCAGCCGCGCCAGCGCGGCGTCGGAAATGCGCTTGGGTTCCACACCCAGCTGCTTGGCGCTTTGCTGCAGGAAGTGGCGCGCCAGCATGGGCACGTCTTCCTTGCGCTCGCGCAGCGCCGGCAGGCGCAGGCGGATCACGTTGAGGCGGTGGAACAGGTCCTCGCGGAACGCGCCTTCCTTGACGCGCTGCTCCAGGTCCTGGTGGGTGGCGGCGATCACGCGCACGTTGGCCTTCACGGCGTTGTGGCCGCCCACGCGGTAGAAGTGCCCGTC
>CAZZAW010000134.1:0-7136 GCA_964652405.1 uncultured Ramlibacter sp. | reverse complement strand
AGCGGCCCAGCTGGTCGGCCATCACGACCAGCACCAGCGAGGGCGGCACCAGCTGCGTGATGGTGCCGGAGGCGGCCAGCACGCCGGTGGCGTACCGCATGTTGTAGCCGTAGCGCACCATCACCGGCAACGAGATCATGGCCATGGCGATCACCTGCCCGGCCACGGTGCCGGTGACCGCACCCAGGATGAAGCCGACGATGATCACCGAGTAGCCCAGGCCGCCGCGCACGGGACCGAACAGCTGGCCCATGGAGTCCAGCATGTCCTCGGCCAGGCCGCATTTCTCCAGGATGGCGCCCATCAGGGTGAAGAAGGGAATTGCCAGCAGCAGCTCGTTGGACAGGATGCCGAACACGTTCAGCGGCAGGTTGGCCATGAAGCTGGCCGGGAACCAGCCCATCTGGATGGCGAAGAAGCCGCAGAACAGCCCCAGCGCGGCCAGCGAGAAAGCCACGGGAAAGCCGATCAGCATGATGATGATCAGCCCCGCGAACATCAGCGGAGCGAACGATTCCATGCTCATTGCAGCGGCCTCTCGTAGTGCAGGTCCATCTCGTACTTGTGCGTGAGCCAGCCGATCCGCTTGATGATTTCGGACAGGCCCTGCAGGAGGACCATGGCAAAGCCCAGGGGCAGCATCAGCATGGCGGGCCAGCGGATGAGCCCGCCGGCGTTGCTGGAGCGCTCGCCGGAGGTGTACATCTGCACGAAGAGCGGGAACGCGTAGTACAGCATGACGGCCATGGCCGGCAGCAGGAAGAAGACCAGCCCGAACAGGTCCACCCACACCCGGCCGCGGCTGGGCAGCTTGCCGTAGAAGATGTCGACCCGCACGTGCTCGTTGAGCCGGAGCACCTGCGAGGCGCCCAGCATCACGCACGCGGCGAACAGGTACCACTGGATCTCCAGCCAGGCGTTGGAGCTCAGGGACAGGCCGTAGCGCAGGAACGCGTTCCCGGCGCTGATGAAGCAGGACAGGATCACGGCCCATTTGGCAAAGCTGCCGAAACGGTCGTTGACCCAGTCCACGGCATGGGCGAACGCAAGCAGTGGAGTCACGAGAAAGTCCCCGTCATTGGTGCAAAAGTCGGTCGAATGTATCGACCGGCCTGTAAAGAAACCGTAAAAACGCAGCGGGGGCGCTGACAGCGGACTGACGAGCTCGGATCGGCTAGGCGTTCAGGGCGCGGTCCAGCGGCGCGTAGGCTTCCTCGCCTACGGCCTCGCGGATGCGGGGTGCCACCTCCCGCAGCTGGTCCAGGTTCAGGGCCGCCTCGACGGCCAGGTTGAGACGGAACCCCCTGAGGCCCAGTCCTGCGGTCAGGCGGGTCGCGATCGGGTAGGCGTCCTTGTAACGCTGCTGCGGGTCGCGGTCATGCAGGGCCTGCTCGGCCTGGGCCTCGGCAATTGCCTGGGCGTCCGGGGCCTCGGCGATCAGGCCCAGGTCCAGCAGGTGCTGGATGTCCTCCCGCGTCACCCCCACGGCCTGGGTGACGGACAGGATGTGGTCCATGGTGTGGCGGGCATCGCACAGGATGAAGGCGGCGCGCTGGCGCGGCGACAGGTTGATGGAGCGGTCCTTCAGGACGCGCTGGCCGGCTTCGGTCTTGACGAGTTTCATGCGGGCTGACTGCGGGGACGCATTCATTGGATGCCCGGCCCGGTAAGGGCCCCGTAAAAAACCCGGTTGGCGCAATCCCTATTCGGGTCGCTCCGGAGTCGCCACGAGCCGGTACCCGACGCCGGTTTCGGTGAGCAGCAGTACCGGCCGCGTGGGTTGCTCCTCGAGCTTCTGCCGCAGCTGGCGCATGTAGATGCGCAGGTAGTGGCCCTGTTCGGTGTGGCCGGGCCCCCACACATCGCGCAGCAATTGGGTCGACGTCACCACGCGGTCGGCCCGCCGCGCGAGCGCTTCCAGCAGCCGCCACTCGGTCGCGGTCAGGTGCACGGCTTCCCCGCGCCGCTGGACGATGCGGGCCTCCAGGTCGATGCGCAGCTCGCCGACGCGCAGCACCGACTCGCCCGCGAGGGTGGTCTGGGCCGCGTGGCGCAGCGCCACCCGCAGCCTCGCATGGAGTTCCGCCACGCCGAAAGGCTTGGCCAGGAAGTCGTCGGCGCCGGCATCCAGAGCTTCGACCTTCTGCCGCTCCTGGGCCCGCGCGGACAGCACGATCACCGGCCGCTGGGTCCACTTGCGCAACTCGCGGATGAGCACCAGCCCGTCCCCGTCGGGCAGGCCCAGGTCGACCAGGAACACATCGATCCGGCGGACGGCGGCGAGCGACTGCGCGTCACGCGCGGTGCCGGCCTCGTGCACGGCGTAGCCCTCGGCCTCCAGCGTCGCGACCAGGAAGCGGCGGATCGCCTCGTCATCCTCGACCAGCAGGATCTGGGGGACGCGCTGCGGCATCAAGCCTCTCCCGGGGCGGGCTGCGCCTGCGGCTGGGGCAGCGTGAGCGTGAAACGCGCCCCGCCGTCGTTTGCCGCCTCGATGTCGCCGTCGTGCAGCCGTGCCACGGCGGCGCAGATCGCCAGGCCCAGCCCGGTGCCGCCGCCCGCCGGCTCCGGCTGGCCCCGATGGAATTTCCGGAACACCTCCTGTTCCCGGCCCGGCGGCAGGCCCGGACCACCGTCGCTCACGACCAGCTGCCAGGTGCCCTCGCCGGTGGCGACCCGGATCCGGATCGGAGTGCCGGCGGGCGTGTAGCGCAGCGCGTTGTCGACCAGGTTCACCAGCGCCTGTTCCAGCAGGCGCGGGTCGCACCAGACGATGGCGTCTGCCGCCACCTCCACCTGGACGGGGTGGCTGCGGATCCGCTCGCCCAGCCCGGCCAGCGCCTCCTGCACCAGGTCGTCCGCGGGGCACCACTCCGGGCTGAGCTGGACCGCGCCCTCCTCCATCCGGGTCAGGTCCAGCAAGTCGCTCACCAGCGCATGCAGGCGCTGAGCTTCGTCGCGGACGCTGCGCACCAGCAGCGCCCGCCGCTGCTCGTCGAGCCGCGCGTCCTGCTGCAACAAGCTGGTGGCGGCGCCCACGATGGTGGTCAAGGGGGTGCGGAAGTCGTGCGAGATGCCCGACAGCAGCGTGCTGCGCAAGCGCTCGGCCTCGGCCTGGACCTGCGCCGCCGCCGTCTTTTCCTCGTAGCCGCAGCGCTCCAGCGCCAGCGCGGCCTGGTGCGCGAACGCGCCGAGCAGCTCGCGCTCCTCCGGCGCCAGCGGGCGGCCAGGATCTTCCAGGGCCAGCACGCCCAGGCTGGCACTGGCGCCCTGGACCGGCAGCTGCAGCCAGCCGGTGGGGGCTTCTCCCGGCGCGGCAAGCACGCCATGGGTGCCGAAGGTGTGGCGTACGGCACGCGCCACGCATTCGGCGATGGAAGGACGGTCGGGCGCGGCGGCCAGCCCCGCGGACAGCTCTGCCAGCGCCTGGGCGCGCAGGGCCCGGCGCTCGGCCAGCAGCGCCTGGGTGCGCGCGCGGTCGGCCAGGCGGCTGATCAGCAATCCCACCGCCAGCATCACGGCGAAGGTGATCAGGTGCGACTTGTTGACCGGGTTGAGCCCCCAGCGCGGCGGCACGAAGATCAGGTCGAAAAGGAAGACGCTGGCCACCACGGAGGCCAGCGAGACGCTGATGGCCTGCCTCGACGCGATGTACACCACGCCGGCCAAGTAGACCATGATGATGTCGGCGAGGTCGAAGCGGGGTGCCAGCAGTTCCGACACCAGCGTGCAGGCGGCCACGACCGCCGCAGCCTGCAGCCAGCCGGCCCAGCCCGCGCTGGGCGCGGTCGTGCCAGTGAAGAGACGGGACAGGGGCATGACGGTCGGCACGGCTGTGGACCGCCCGATTATGGGCGCCGGGCTCAACGCCATTCGTTCTGCTCGAACAGCCGCCAGACACCGGCGCCATCGGCGCATCCGGCCAGACGCTGGCGGAACGGCTCCTGCGCCAGCAGACGGCGGTAATGGGAGAGCAGTTCGAAATGTCCTGCCGTCGCCGGCCGCGGTACCAGCAGCACCAGCAGGTCGCGCACCGGCTGGCGGTCGGGGGCCTGGAACGGGATGGGCTGGCGCGCGCGCAGGAAGGCGGCGACCGGCCGGGTCAGGCCATGAACGTCCGCATGCGGCAACGCGATGCCGTAGCCCAGCCCCGTCGACTGGCGCCGCTCCCTCTTGAGCAGCCGCTGCACCACGTCCGAGCGCCTGAGGCCGTGGCCCTGGTGGAAGACCCGCGCTGCCTCCTCCATGCTGTGCTCGACGCTGCCCAGCGGCAGGTCCAGCGCGATGCACTCGGGCGCGAGCAGGTTCTTCATGCTGAGAATGCCGACCTTCATGCCCGGCATTACAGCGGCGCAGCCATAAAGGCAGCGTAAAAAGAGCGCTCAGGTGGCGTGGGGCGCGGCGCCGGGGGCATCGCCCCCGGCTTCGGCAGCCTTGATCTGCTGCTCGAAGGCCCGCAACCGCTTGTAGACGGACATCAGCTCCACCACCGTGCTCCAGCTGAGCACCAGGAACTGGAAGGCGCTTTCCACCCGGCCGAAGGCGCGCACGATCTGCTGCATCACCCCCAGCGTGATCACGCCCCCCACCACCGTGGGACCGAGCGCGATGTAGGGCACCATCACCCCCGCCTGGATGTACGACCACTTCACCACGTCGAAGTACAGGTAGTGGAAAAAGAGCCGGAAGTAGTTGGTGCGCACCTTGCCGAACAGCTCGGCCGTGACCGGCGGCGAGGCGCGGGTCGCGTCATCCTCGC
The DNA here is from genome assembly GCA_964652405.1 of uncultured Ramlibacter sp. GTDB lineage: Bacteria > Pseudomonadota > Gammaproteobacteria > Burkholderiales > Burkholderiaceae_C > Ramlibacter. The sequence goes on along the minus strand of CAZZAW010000134.1, from coordinate 2,377 downwards.
CGTACACCAGCTCCTTGCGGTAGGCCGCCTCGACCCGCTGGTTGTGGAACTGCAGGCCCGGCAGCTTGATGCCGACCAGCGCCAGCAGCAGCGTGCCGGCCAGGGCCCAGGCAATGGCCACCCACACCAGCGAATACGGGATGCTGCCGAGGAAAGGCAGCTCGGTGATCTTGGACGAGAGCCCGGCCAGGATGGGCAGGAAGGCGAACAGCACCATGAGGCTGCGCATGAAGTCGATGCCCAGGCCTTCCATGATGCTGGCAAAGCGCATGGTGTCCTCCTGCACCCGCTGGGCCGCGCCCTCGATGTGCCGCACCTTCTCCCAATGCGCCATGTAGTAGTCGTTCATGGCGGTGCGCCAGCGGAAGATGTAGTGCTTGACGAAGAAGTCCAGCACGACGGCGATGGTCACGTACACCATGGCGATGCGCAGGAAGGTCGACAGCTGCGCCCAGTAATCGGCCATGGTGATGGCACCGGGCTTGCCCAGGGCCTTCTGCAGCAGGTCGTAGAAGGTGCCGAACCATTCATTGATCTGCACGTCCAGCTGCACCCGGTACCAGGTGGCGAACAGGATCAGGGCGGTGCCCAGCAGCGACCAGTGCAGCCAGCGGCGCGACAGGAAGAAGGACTTGAACATGGGGAGTACCTGAGGGATGGGTTCAGGCGGATGCTAACCGCGCCTCCCGGTCCGCCCCGGGCTGTCAGCGCTGGCGCACAGGCGCCAGAGGGGCTTGCCGACGCCGGCGCCCGGACGGCCTGCCCATCATGGGCCCATGGCCGCAGTCCGGCCGCAAGGAGCATTCATGAGCGACAAGACCCCCCATGACCGTCTGTGGGAGCTGATCAAGCACATCCGCTTCGGCATGTTGACCCACAGGCACGCCGACGGCGGCCTGCACGCCCATCCGCTGACCACCCAGAACAAGGAGCTCGGCCCGAACGGGATCCTCTACTTCTTCGTCTCGCGTTCCACCGAAGTCGGGCAACGCCTGCGGCAGGACGGCAACGTCAACGTGTCGTACGCCGACCCGCACAAGGACGCCTACGTGTCCATCAGCGGCCAGGCCCGCATCAGCGAGGACCAGGACGCCAAGGATCGGCTCTTCAATGCCATGGCCAAGGCCTGGTTTCCCGGCGGACCCACCGATCCCGACCTCGAACTGGTCGAGGTGGTGATCCAGCATGCCGAGTACTGGGACGTCAAGGAAAGCAAGCCCACGCAGTTGCTGAAGATGGCGGCGGCGGCGGTGAGCGGGGAAAGGCCCAGGATGGGCGAGCACCGCGAAGTGAGCGTCTGACCCGGGATGAAAAAACGGCCCCGAGGGGCCGTTTCCTTGGGGGTGCTGGCGCGCGTCAGGCGGCGACGGTGTCCGCCGCGTCCTTGAAGTCCTTGATCTGGTCGAAGTTCATGTACTGGTAGACCTTGTCGCTGGCCGCGGTGAGCACGCCGATGTCGGCCAGGTACTCCTCGCGGGTCGGGATGCGGCCCAGCTTGGAGCAGATCGAGGCCAGTTCGGCCGAGCCCAGGTACACGTTGCTGTTCTTGCCCAGGCGGTTCGGGAAGTTGCGGGTGCTGGTGGAGAACACGGTCGCGCCCTCCTTCACCTGCGCCTGGTTGCCCATGCACAGCGAGCAGCCCGGCATTTCCATGCGGGCGCCGGCGGTGCCGAGCACGCCGTAGTGGCCTTCCTCGGTCAGCTGCTTGGCGTCCATCTTGGTCGGCGGCGCGACCCACAGCTTGACGGGGATGTCGCGCTTGCCCTCGAGCAGCTTGGACGCCGCGCGGAAGTGGCCGATGTTGGTCATGCACGAGCCGATGAACACCTCGTCGATCTTGGCGCCGGAGACCTCGGACAGCGTCTTCACGTCGTCCGGGTCGTTCGGGCAGGCCACGATGGGCTCGTGGATCTCGGCGAGGTCGATCTCGATCACGGCGGCGTAGTCCGCGTCGGCGTCGGCCTTGAGAAGCTGCGGGTTCTTCAGCCAGGCTTCCTGCGCCGCGATGCGGCGGGCCAGGGTGCGCGCGTCCTGGTAGCCCTGCGAGATCATCCAGCGCATCAGGGTGATGTTGCTGTTGATGTACTCCATCACCGGTTCCTTGTTCAGGTGCACGGTGCAGCCGGCGGCGGAGCGCTCGGCCGAGGCGTCGGACAGCTCGAAGGCCTGTTCCACCTTGAGGTCGGGCAGGCCTTCGATCTCGAGGATGCGGCCGGAGAAGATGTTCTTCTTGCCCTTCTTCTCGACGGTCAGCAGGCCCTGCTTGATCGCGTACAGCGGGATGGCGTTGACCAGGTCACGCAGGGTGACGCCGGGCTGCATCTGGCCCTTGAAGCGCACCAGCACCGACTCGGGCATGTCCAGCGGCATCACGCCG